>JAIRWK010000291.1 GCA_031268995.1 Planctomycetaceae bacterium | reverse complement strand
TGCATGGGACGTTTTGTTATTGCGGGCGAGACACCCGCGTTCCACAAAAGACCTCTGCGGGGCTAAAAAACGGTGAATATCTTGCCGGCTTTTCTACTGAGAGTGCGTAACACGAGTTAAAAAGATAAATTTCATAGCAGTTGCGGTATACCGCAGCTTCAGGAATTTTAAAACAGCTTGGGTGTAACATAAACATATGAATTATACGACCATCGACAAAATTTTTACAAAATTTTTGTGAAAGGTTACGCTTTCGTCTTGCAAGTTTCTTTGCGGTAGGCTATACTTCGCTGTTTACAGAATTGGTTGTTGATATGCTCTGAAATGTGTGTTTCAAAATAGCTCTATACCGTAGCTGGTATGGGCGGTAGGCTGCGCCCTTAAAACAACTGCCTTGTGATACCGCGATTACGTGTCCGGTTTCGGGAGTTTTGATGTAGCTTTTATACCGTAGCCGGTAAGGCGATAGGCTTCGCCCCTGAACAACCGCTTCATGTTGTTGCGTTTGCCTAACGCTCTGCGTTGCAGGTTTACCGCAACTTCAGGAATTTTAAAACAGCTTCAGTATAGTATATTTTTGCTCAAGACAACTTCAGCTTATACTTTTGAACAAAGGAATAATAAGGAATAATTATGTCCCAATCCCAACTATTACCAATCTCACGCGAAGAAATGCTTGCTAGAGGTTGGGATGAAATTGATGTTGTATTTGTAACGGGTGATGCCTACGTGGATCATCCGGGTTTTGCTACGGCTATTCTTTCGCGATTGCTTGAATCTGAAGGGTTTCGCGTCGGTATAATTTCCCAACCCGATTGGCATTCCGCCGACGCTTGGAAAATATTCGGTCAACCGCGTCTCGCCTTTTGTATCTCCGCCGGAAATATGGACTCAATGGTAAACCATTATACGGCAAGTCGTAAAATTCGAAACACAGATGCCTACTCGCCAAACGGTCAAATCGGTTTGCGACCAGACCGCGCAACTTTGGCATACTCACAACGCGCCCGTGAAGCGTTTCCCGATTGCGCGGTTATAGTTGGCGGAGTTGAGGCAAGTTTGCGGCGGTTTGTCCATTACGATTACTGGAGCGATAAAATTAAACGCTCAATTGCTCTCGATGCCAAACCAGACCTTTTGATTTACGGGATGGGCGAAATTCCGTTGCTTGAAGTCATTCGCAGGTTGCACGGCGGCGAGCCTATCCAAACAATCCGCGACATTCGAGGCACCGCCTACAGACTCAAACAATCAGAAGACTTGCCCGCCGAATCCGAAACCACCATTCACTTGCCGAGTATGGAGGAAATAGATGAGGACAAAATATTGTTCGCAAGAATGACAAGATTGATTTATGACAATTTAAATCCGTATCTTGGAATCACGTTGGTTCAAGAACACGCCAAAGAAGCCGTCGTCGTCAATCCGCCGTCATTGCCCTTAAGCCAATCCGAACTCGATAACATTTACAACTTGCCCTTCACCCGCAAACCACACCCGACCTACGCCGAACAAGATCAAAAAATTCCCGCATTGGAAGTGATCCAAAATTCAATTCAGATTCATCGCGGTTGTTTTGGCGGTTGTTCGTTTTGTTCTATCACTGCGCATCAGGGTAAATTTGTACAAAGCCGCAGTCAAAAATCTATTACCGACGAAATTAAATCGTTGACCGAACAACCCGAATTCAACGGTATTATTAGCGATATTGGCGGTCCGACGGCGAACATGTACGGGCTTTCTTGTCTCAATGAAAATGCGCAAAAAAGTTGTAAACGTGTTTCGTGCTTGTTTCCAGAACAATGCAACAACTTGAAAACTGATCACGGCGATTTGATTGATTTGATGCGCAATGTTCGGGCAATTCCAAATGTGCGTCAAGTTTTTGTCGCATCGGGAGTGCGTACGGATTTGGCGCAATTGGATTCGCGTTATATTGCGGAGTTGGCTGAATTTCATGTGGGCGGACATTTGAAAACCGCTCCCGAACATACGCATCCGAAAGTTTTGACAATAATGCAAAAACCTGATTTCGATAACTACATAAATTTTTGCAACGAATTTACCCAACACAGCCAAAACGTCGGTAAAGAACAATACCTCGTACCATACCTCATGGCAGGATTTCCCGGAACAACATTGCAAATCGCCATCAATGCCGCCGTCAACCTCAAACAACAAAATATCAGATCAGAACAAATACAAGAATTTGTGCCTTGTCCGGGTGAGCTTGCGACTTGCATTTATTACACGGGCGTAAATCCACTCAACGGCGAACCTGTTTACGTGCCAAAAAAATTAAGAGAAAGACGATTCCAAAAAGCACTTTTGATGTATCACAAATCTGAAAATTATCACGACATCAAAGCCGCTTTGCACGAAGCACGACGCGAAGATTTAATCGGTAACGGACAAGATTGTCTCATCGCACCTTACCCGCCAAAAGCCGAATCAATGCGCCGAACATCACAAGTAAAACGTTTGCGAAAACAAAACGAAATAGAGAAAAAAGAAAAAGAAAAACGACGACAAATGTACGAATTAGCCGCCGCCGAAGCAAAACAAATTGAATCATCGCAAAAAGATCGCGGCTTCGATTCAAGACGCAGCAGTTTCGATAAAGATCGCAAACCACGCCGCTTTGATTCCGCATCTTCCCGCCCAAGATATAACGATAATCGTGATTTTGGCGAGAAGCGAACGTTTGACAAAGACCGCCCGCCTCGCCGTTTTGATTCGGGAAATTCCCGCCCAAGATATAACGATAATCGTGATTTTGGCGAGAAGCGAACGTTTGACAAAGATCGCCCGCCTCGCCGTTTTGATTCGGGAAATTCACGCCCAAGATACAACGATAATCGTGATTTTGGCGAGAAGCGAACTTTTGACAAAGATCGCCCGCCTCGCCGTTTTGATTCGGGAAATTCACGACCAAGATACAACGAAAATCGTGATTTTGGCGAGAAGCGAACGTTTGACAAAGATCGCCCGCCTCGCCGTTTTGATTCGGGAAACTCGCGCCCAAGATACAACGATAATCGTGATTTTGGCGAGAAGCGAACATTTGACAAAGATCGCCCGCCTCGCCGTTTTGATTCGGGAAATTCACGTCCAAGAGATAACGAGAAGCGTGAATTTGATAAGGGTCAAGGTTTTGCCAGCGGATCGGGGCGGCGTGAAGATGCGGGCGGTTCTGATTTTCGCGACAAAAAAAGATACGGACAAACAAGCGGCGAAAAATACAGAGGCAACAGAGACGACAAAGACAAAGGCAAACGATTTGGCGGTTCGCGTGGTGGTAAAAATTTTGGTTCGCGCAAGTTTGGCGGTCGGGACGGCAATGGCAGAAATTCAAATCAAGGTTTTGATCGCGGTAAAAAAACACGGTAAACATACCGGTTTCGGTGTTTTATACCATAGCCGGTAAGGCGATAAGCTTCGCCCATACCGGCTACAGTATAAAACAGCTTGAGTGTACAAAAGATCACAGGTCAATCATCTGTTTCGTCTTCGTCTCCGTTTACTGACGAATTTCCGCTACGGTACTCGTCTTCTAAAATTTCTTCCTCAATATCAAATTCAGGACATTCGGCAGAAGTAAACCGACACTCGCAAAGACTTCTAAACCAAGTTTCTTGATGTTTGGCGAAATGCCTTGTATTTTGTTTGATCAAATTGACCGCTTCTCCATATTTTAATTTTGAGTCAAGATAGTCAAATAACTCTCTGTAACCCAGAGCTTGTCGTGCGGCGCGGCTTACCGGTTGCTTTCGGTCTCTTAATTTTTTGACCTCATCCAAAAAACCGTCGTAAATCATTCTGTCAACCCGTTTGTCAATTCGCGCATAAAGTGCATCACGCGGCATTTGCAAAACATAAACATGACATTCCGACGCATCCGCACCAACTTCAAATTGCTTTTGAAAAAAACTAATCGGTTTGCCCGTAAGTTCATAAACTTCCAACGCACGAACGATACGTTTGGTGTCGTTTGGGTGTAAACGTTTTGCAGAAGCCGAATCAACTTTTTTAAGTAGATTGTGCAAATAATTGGGCGGTTTTCCGGCGGTTTTTTGCAAAAGCTGCGTTCTAAATCCGCTGTTCGCCGAAGGTCCCTCAAATATTCCACGCAACATCCCCTTCAGATACAACGGCGTACCGCCCACAAATAATACATTTTTGCCGCGCAATTGAATCTCATCAATCTTTTCCCGCGCTGCGTCAATATATTGCGCAAGCGAATACTCAACAGCCGGATCAACAACGTCAATCAAATGATGCGGAATCCCCAACCTGTTCTCCGGCAACACCTTAGAAGTGCCAATATCCATCCCTCGATATACCGCCATTGAGTCAAGCGATATTATCTCCGCCCCAAGCCGACGGGCAAGCGCAATACCAATCCGACTTTTACCGCTAGCTGTCGCGCCGGTAAGATACCAGCAAGAAAGAGCCTGCCGCCGAAAATATGCCAATTCTTCTGCGTCCGCATCCACTTGATATTCTCCTCAAGGTTGTAAACCGAAGCCTATCGCCCACCGGCTACGGTATAGCTTGAGTATGCTTCAGTGTAAATTTTATTTTTGTACAAAAAATCATATACCGAGACCGGTTGTTTAAACCGGCTTCGGTATAAAAACAGGCTTCCAATTTGGCAAACCCGCACGGATTATCAAAATTTTCGCTTAAAATACTCCTTTACCAAAACTGTTCCCTTCTTGCAGTACAGGTTTAGCTCTACGCGATTCATCTGAATTTGAATGCGAGTTGTTATTTCCTGACGCATGATTGGGCGAGTAGTCAGCTCCTTCTTCACCGGAATCGGTGAAGTCTGAGTAAGAAGATACGTAACCGGGCATCTTCGATTTCTCAAGTTCGTCGTTGTATGATTGAATCACGCGATTCTGAATCATTTCACGGCAAACGGTGTTGATTGGGTGGGCTACGTCTGCATAAAGTTTAGCCCGACCGGTTTCATCTCTGATGTCATGTATTGGAATCTCGTCCAATCTATGACCGCACTGATTGCAATACGATGCTCTCAGATAATTCTTGCATCGACATGTTGGGCAACGAACCGTCAACTTTCGCGACGGCATTGCCACGAAAGGTCCATTTATCCCATCAATAATCTTTAAGTCCCGAACGACAAAACAATTATCGAACGTAATCGAACAAAACGCAAGGAGCCGTTCACCCGGCTCTTCCATCAATTTTATGCGGATTTCAGTTATTTCCATGATGCTTTGTAAAGTTTTAAACTGGTTTCGCCTTGCTATCGGCATTTATTAAACATACACACAATATACTATTTTCAACTTTCGACGTTGTAAACAGTCTCATTTTTTCTCAAACCATGACGTAATTTCGCGGCGGCATATCGGGAATGTTTGGCATTATGGCACAAACCATAAAACGCCGTTCCACTCCCGCTCATTCTCACCGCAATAAAGTCAAACTGTTCGAGACGACATTTGATTTCATCGAAACGGCTCCAAATTTCCGATGCCGGTGTTTCCAATCGATTGAACAACTGGTTACCTATCCGCGTCAAATCACCTTTTGCAAGAGAATTCGACACTTCAAAAACATCGCGAAACTTTCTGTCGTGTTCCCGCATACATTTCGCATAAACGGTGGAGGTTGACAATCCCTCCGCCGGTTTGAATAACACGAAATGTAATTTTGGAATTCGCGGCACCGTTTCAATTCTTTCACCACGTCCACAAGCGATTGTCGCGCCTTCTCTCAAAAACAACGGGCAATCACTTCCAAGCTCAGCCGCAAGTGGAATCAGACTCGCCGTCTTAACATTAGGCAACCAAAACCGACACGCTGCCGCTAACGCCGCAACCGCATCGCTTGAGCCGCCGCCAAGTCCCGCTTGCGATGGAATCCGTTTGAATAATTTAGCCTTTATTCCGAACCCAATCCCATAACGCTTACGAAACAATTCCAATGCTCGGACAACGATATTGTCATCATTCTGTGGAACATCCTTACTTCCGCCAAGACAGGAAAATTCAATTTTTCCACTATCCATCAACGGTTCAAATGTCAGTATATCAAAAAGTCTAATCGGAACCGCAAGCGATGTTATTTCATGAAAACCATCGGAACGCCTCCCATGCACCTCGAAAAAAAGATTCAATTTAGCCGGTGCTAAAACCGTCAAATTTTTGTCTGATTGAAACAGATACATGTTAATTGATACACCTTACACAGTCTGCACTACTCGTTTGCCGAAAACCACTGCAACAAAACTACACCCATTCTAGCAACTAATAAGCAACTGACAAGACTACTCACAAATTTTTTTATCAAACAATTTATTTTTTTCCCCGCAATCCAAACTCAAAATAATGCGTTTTGCCTTAAAATTCAACGTTTTGCGTGATAAATTTTCGGGCAAAAATTTTTTTCATTTTTTGATCTATTTTCAAATTACGAGGAAAATTTAATAGACATTACAATTCAAACCCAAAAAACAACCCTTTATATCAACTATATCAACGATAAAACTGCCCCAAATTTCTTATATACACTGAAGCTGTTTTAAAATTCCTGAAGCTGCGGTAAACCTGTAACGCAGGCGTTAGGCAAGCGCAACAACGTGAAGCGGTTGTTCAAGGGCGAAGCCTATCGCCTTACCGGCTACGGTATATCTATTTCAAATCTACGCCGTCTGCGTGCTAATTTTTTACAAGGAAGCAAAGGGTCGGGTACGTGGGATATTGATGTGGGGGGCTTGTGAATAGTCGGGAAGTGCGGATAATTACGGGGCGTTTTGGTTACGTGCAACGTATTCGAAATGTGGCGGGGCGTGGCGCAGCTTGGTTTAGCGCGTCTGACTGGGGGTCAGAAGGTCGAAGGTTCAAATCCTTTCGCCCCGATTTTTTTCTGTGTTGTTCTACTCAAGCTGTTTTAAAATTCATGGAGCTGATTACGAAAGCGCAACAACGAGAAGCGGTTGTTCAAGGGCGAAGCCTATTGCCCTACTGGCTACGGTGTATCTCTGAGACGTAATTTTTGTGATGGGAAATATTTTTTTGCGTGAGAGTATTTTGCGATGTGCTCGTTATACGTTTGCGTCGTCGTCGAATTTTTATCCAGCGTTTTCTTTTTTGCCCAAAGAACGGCGTGAGGCGATGGGGATTTTGTATGCTTATACACGTTATACGGATGATTTGGTGGATATGCCGGATATTGATCCGCAAACTGGTGAAGTATTGCCCGTCAATTCGCGGCGAAAACGGCAACGGTTGAATCAATGGTGTTCGGCGGTTGAGGCGGTGTTGGGGCGGATTGATGGGACGGGAATTCAAGTTAGCGGGGCGGAAGATGAGGGCGGGTTTGTGAAGTTACGGGAGCAATATCAGGGTTGTGCGGGTTTTGTGTTTTTGCCGGCGTTACGGATGATAGTTGACAGATTTCAAATACCTGTTCAACCGCTTTATCATTTGATTGAGGGAGTTGATTTGGATATTGAGGCGCGGCGTTTTGGAACGTTTCAGGATGTTTCGGATTATTGTCATCAGGTTGCAACGTCTGTGGGGTTTGCGTCTCTTGCGATTTGGGGAACGGTGAAGCCGTTGTTTTCGGAGGAGGTAGTTCATGCGGCGAAGGCTTCGGGGATTGCGTTTCAATTGACGAATATTTTGCGCGATTTGGTAGAGGATTTCAATGTCGGTCGGTTGTATTTGTCAATTGATGAAATTACAATGTGCGGTTTGACAGAAAACCAATTCGGCGCATTGCTTGACCGCAACACTTGGAATGCGGAAAAACGTAGTATTGCGGAAAACAATAACAAAAATAATTACACGTTTTCCGATCAGTTAGGGCAAATGAAAAAATTGGAAGACAAATTCGATCAAGTCTTGAATAAGCAATTCGAGCGTTGCGATATCTACTACGCCAACTCCGCCAAACTATACAAATTGATCGAACCAAGATCGCGAAAAGTTTTTGGCATGATGTGGAATCGCTATCACAAGTTGTTCAAAATAATGCAAAAGAGACCAAAATTGATTTTGCAAAATAAGAGAATTTCTCTTTCGATGTTTCAGAAGTTGCGGCTTTATTTTAGGTGGAAGTTGTTGCCGTGTTTTCGGCTAGGCGAATAGAAATTAGGGATACAGAAGCACCATCGCAAAGCTTCGTCCTTGAACAACTGCTTCGTGATGTTGCGATTGCGTGTCTGAATTTATACTCAAGCTGTTTTAAAATTCCTGAAGCTGGACACGCAAGTGCGTTGGTTATTCAGTTTGAAAAATGGGGAGGTAAATAATTATCATGAGAGTTCGAGTTTTATTTTTTGGGGCAATGATTTTTGTGTTGTGTATTTGCCCAATATCTTTGCCGAGCTTTTCGGCACAACCTCAAACGGCAACGGAACGGCGTGAAGTTCGTTTGAAACGGTTTCCGCAAATTGATCGTGCGAAGCAAATGGTTGAGCATGAGCTTTTGCCTCAAGGTAGTTTGGAAAATGTTGCGGTGATTGATGTTATGAAACGTGTTCCGCGACATCGATTTGTTTTGCCGGAGTTTCGACGCGAGGCGTATAGGGACAAGGCGATTGCGATTGGCGAATCTCAAACGATTTCGCCGCCGTATATTGTCTGTTATATGACATCGAAATTATCGCCTAAACCGACGGACAAGGTGCTTGAAATTGGGACGGGCAGCGGTTATCAAGCGGCAGTTTTGGGGTTATTGGTTGACGAGGTTTATACGATTGAGATTGTGGATTTGTTGGGCAAGAAGGCGGAGAATTTGTTGCGTGTGCTTGGGTTTGATAATATCAAGGTGCGTGTGGGCGATGGTTACAAGGGGTGGGCGGAGGCGGCACCGTTTGACTGTATTATTGTTACGTGTTCGCCGGAATCGATCCCGCAACCGCTGATTGACCAACTAAAAGAAGGCGGACGAATAATGATCCCAATAGGTGAACGATACCAACAATCGTTTTATCTTTGCACAAAAGTCAATGGAAAATTAGTCAAGGAACATTTGATACCGGCTTTGTTTGTGCCGATGACCGGCGAAGCGGAAGACAAAAGACAAATCCAACCCGATCCCAAAAAACCAAACATCATCGGCGGAGATTTTGAACAAACGTATCAAAACGGTGCGCCGGTAGGTTGGCATTATGCGAGAAACGTTACGATATTGTCCAATCAAATGGGCGGCGGAACTGTAGTAGCCGCAAAAGCTCCTTCGGGAAAATATTTTGCCCGCTTCAAAAGCACAACGCCAAAAAATGTAAATTCAAAAATTCAGCAACCAATAGAATTTTCGCAGGTTTTGCAAGGTTTTCCGGTTGATGGTCGAGATGTTAAGGCGGTAACGGTGGATTATTTTGTGCGCGGGTTGGATATTATTCCGTTGGGCGGCAGGGCGCAAACGCCGACGGGAATTGTAATGTTGTTCGACGAGCAACGCAACCAAATTGCAGAAATCCCAATTTGCCACACAAGAGGTAATTTCAACTGGCAAAAAATTGCACAAACAATAAACATCCCAAATAAAACCAGAGAAGCCGTCATACTAATCGGTTTGCCCGCCGCACTAGGAACCCTAGACGTAGATAACATCAAAATCACAAACACAAAATAGAAGTCCTTAATGTCGATCAGGGACACGAGAGCCAAAAGGGACAAAGAAATTTCAGAAAAAAATACTTTTGTCCCTAATATCCTTTATGTCTCTTCTGTCTCTATTGTACTTTAAAGCAAACGACAGCTTTAACGGTGAGGCACTTCAGTTTTGAATCTTTTTACGATCCAGTGATATTGTACAAAAATCATGGCGGCGATTATTGGCAGTAGGAGTTCTGTGCATTCTTCGATGGTTTCGAGTTTGGCGTCTAATTCGGCATTTAGGTTTTTGTCCAAGCAATCTGTTAAGATAGGGGGGGGGGGGCAAAATAGATTTAATTCGGCGGTCAAGTTTTTGCCGAAGTGATCTATTGATTGTCCGAGCAGGACGAAGACGGCGAATGTTGCGAACGACCATGCGATGGTGTTGTAGCGGAAGAAGCCTTTGATGATTTGTATTGCGTGTTTTCGGGCAAGGTGGACGAACGCCCAAAATAGTAACAACGAAGAGAATATCACCAAAATTTTGAATGCGATTGCGTTATTGGGGTCGAGTATGAATTTTGCGTTGAAGGCGGCGTTGTCGCGACCTACTGCCCAGCGGAACAATTCTTGCTCGCGGACAAACGCGCAAAACGCCAGCACACAAAATGAGCCGTAATCGAGTAAGTTTCGCGATTTCATAAAATCAAAAAAAGCACCAATCAGCGCAACAAAAAGTATCAGGTAGCCAGCGGTTGTCAGATTGCTGATCAGGTTACCTTCTGTCAAGATTGTTTTTAAGTTATTGAGCGGAATTAAAATGTAGAGCAAATTAATTGCCAACTGTAACAACATCACGCCCACAACCGGCACAAAAAGCGGATGTACAACAACCCGTGATTTTTTAAATTTCGTATTCATAATTTAAATCTATCTTATACTGAGGCTACTCTAAAATTCCTGAAGCCAAACACACAAGCGTAACAACGTTTATTAAAAAAATTAGGTGAAAATGAGGCTTTGGGAGTTCCCTTTTATAATTCGTGTTTATTCGCGTTTTTCGTGTTGAAAAAATAATTCTAATTTGATTTATTTGTTAATCCATTTTATCCCTACAATTGTAATTATCGGACAAACGACTATTGTTACATTCAAAAAAAAGCGCGAGATAACGATTTCGTCATCTCGCGCTTAAAGGAAAGAAAGAGGAGATTATCTTTGCTTATCCAGTAGTTTATACTGCTAGCACTGCAAATCCGGCAACATCCGCCTGCTTCTCAATTGAAAATCAGGCAAGATGTTACGTTCCTGAAATTGTGAATAATCAGCGATCAGAACGAGTAATTCAAACCGATTTGTGCGGTTTGGACTTGGAACTGATCGGCGAATTCGCCGTTGTAGCCGCCGTAAACTGTAACGTTCGGGCTTGTAACGATATTCAAATTGATGCCGACCAATGCACGATTTTTATTGACGGAAGCACCTTTGATGGTGAATTTGCTTCCGCTGCCGGTGTATTGGGCGGTTGTGTAAATGTTTCCGCTACCGTAATCGTGAACCCAACCAGCAGTTACAACCGGTTTGACAAGCCAGCCGTTCCATTTTTTGGCGCGACCGAATCTTACACCGAGTGTTTGCAAGTACGAGTTTGAATTTTGGGCATCAATTCTTGCCGCGGCGTTATGACCGGTTGTGTATTCGTTGTATGCGCCTTCTTCCAAACGGATAAAGTCAATAGCGTAGAACGGTGTCATTTCGTATCTGCCGAACCGCGTTTTTTTAGCGAGTTCAAAAGCTGCGAAATATTGATCGCCGTCGTGTTTGCTAGTAACTTTTGCGGCACCAGGGTTACGGGTCAATTTGTAATCGCTGTAAGCGTAGCCGCTCGAAAATGAAAACGTCAAATCATCCCAAGAACGCGAACCGTAAACAGAAAATACATACTGTTCAACATCGCCCCATTGTGAGTGATCGTTGGTTTTAATGTCGGCGTATGCGCTACCGAAACCGATACCAAGTATGGTGTTTCGGCTGTAGCGTTTATCAATACCGAGATTGAATCCGCCAGTGTTTGCGCGGTAACCTTGCAATGTGTTTGTGCTGGATTGACGCAGGAAGTCGCCGAATCCTTCAAACCACGCATCGGCAATTGAGCAGTTACCAAAGCCGCCGAATGAGTTGCACGGATCGCAAGGATCGCATTCAACTTGCTCACAAGACACAGGCTCACAAGGATCGCAACTTTGACCAAGCATTATTGGTCGTGGAAGCGAGTTATTGGCGTAGCGAACCGGACGGTTTTGCAATGAGTGCAAACGGTTATAAATTGACCTATTCGCCGTAACAACATTACGCTGCGTTGCAACAAACAAAGCCGAATTAACCGTAGGCAACAAAGCCTCAAGTGCCGCCTTTCTTTCCGCGACCGGTTGATTATGAAGGTCGTATTGCAATTGATTGGCGAAAGAACCTAACGACGAATGGTCGAGAGACTCGTAAACCGCCAACTGGTTCGGCGTAACATCAGTCGGCAACGGAACAATCGTACCCTTCGCCGTCAATGACAATGTCTGTGAACCAGCTCCAACCGTAGCTTTTTCAAGATCGAGTTCATACTCGTTTTCGATAACAATCTTATGGTTGCCAGCGGCAATTGTGATCTTCCCATCATTACCTACAGACGTATCGCCAACGGTAATATCATTCGAGCCGAGTTGGATTTTTCCTGATCCAGTTGACTCAAAAATAATCTGCGTTGATGCTAAATCGTCCACGTATAAATCTCCACTATTTCCGACCAAAACAGAGACAACGCCATCATTTTTGGCAAATTTAATATAATCGTCCGATTTGATCAAATCAGTTGTGGCTGCGGTCTTGCCAAAATCAATGTATATCTTTGCGCCAGGTTCATATTCGATAGTTCCACTAGTTTGGAAAGTTCCGGGTGAATGACCGGGTCGATGAATTGATCCGTTTTTGAAAAGCAAATTACCAGAAATGACATCAATACCACCATTTCCTCCCGAAAGAGTCGCACCGTTTCCAACTGTAACGGCGTTGGTACCAGTTAAGGTAATTTTTCCGCTAAGTACAGTTTCACCCGCTGTCAATTCAACCTTACCGGTGCTATTGCTACTGAGATCAATTTCATTTTTGATCGTCAATGTACCGGCATTAGCTTTTTTGACATCACCGTTTGTTACGGTAATTGTACCGCCTTCAAACGTGTAATCTGCTTTGCTATCAACTAACATCGCATGATCACTTGCACCTACTTTTGCAACTGTAACGCCGCTTGAACCAACAGTAATATTTTTCACTTCTTCTTTATTACCGTTTTTGAATTCAACTTGGTCATCGTCCTTGAAAAATCTTGAGGAACTACCGCCACTTAAATCCCAAGCATTTTCGCCCCAAGTTGCATTCGCATCAGTCGAATTCCATGTGGCAACTTTAGGAGTGTTATCAACATTTCCCGAAGTGTAGGTGACGGTAACTTCCACTTTTTCGTTTGTTGCGTTTGTAGTCGCGTCCAAACCTAACCTGTTGTTCGCTACAATGTCATTTACTTTGCCGGTTAAATTTACGCCTGGAGCTGATATCAAGTAATACGTACCAGCCGTTGAACTGCTAGTTTCCTGCAACTTGATGTTAAATTTGCCAAGCGTACCTGGTGAGTTAGCAGTCAACGTAACGGCAGGGGCTGTATTGCCAGCCGAGAGCGACGACGACGAAACATCAAATGCAAACGTACTACCTGCCGCAATGTTGATTTGATCTGCATCAACGGCGTGATCTTGTCCCCTAAATGTGACTCTGGCATTGGCACCAATATCAATTTTTTTATTGAAAGCGACCTCTGGATCTGTCTGTGGTGAAAATATAGTGGCATTATCAAGTATTAGGTTTCCACCAGTCAGTGTAAAATAATCACCAAGCATTCTACCGTTCGTTAACTTGAATGTTCCTCCACTCATGTCGAATGTACCAACACCAGGGGTAGTACGAGCGTCATCAGCGAGGTATAAATAAGTTCCGTTCAACTCGACATTTCCGCCAGTCATCGTGAAAGTACCGTTCCCGCCGTTTTCACCATAGCCGCCAATGTAAAAATCGACATCATCATCGAACTTAACGGTTCCACCGTTCACCGTAAAATGACCATCCCCACCATTGTTGGAATTGTAATCGGCTTCACCGCCAATTTGAAAATAGGCCCAGAAAGAACCGCCATTATCGACTACTGTGAATGTGTCACCTTCTTTAACAGTCCACGAATCCGAACCAGCGTTAGTGTTATCCGCATCGGCACCGAAATGCAGTCCTACAAAATCATTAGCAACAGTATGCAAATCAATGTTAACATTTCTAATGTCGTTACGACTGACCTCGTTTCCGGTGGTATCGAATATTTTGAAAGGTGATGTCAAATTTCCATGTGATGTCCCTTGCCCAATACCTGAACTATTGACAGTAATATTCAAAGTATCGCCGCCGTCAAAGTTTTTGATATTTTCGTATCTGGTACCAGCACTTATCGACGATACTGCGGAATAATCCCAATCGGCGGCATTTGTGTCAGCGGGTTGGCATAAACAGACTAAACAGGCTGATGCCAAAGTTACACCAACCTTTCCAACACGCTTTCCCAAAGTGTTAGAATTTAGGTAGTTTAGCCAGTTTGTTAAAATAGGCAAACGAGGGGGGGGGGGGGGGGGTAGAAAAGGTAATTTTCTGTTTCATAATTTAGCTCCTTTTTGGGACACTGTGAAATTTATTCTGCGTTAATTCACGGCGAACAAACGCATTTTTGCGTACTTTTTTATCTGATTAAAAGAAGTTGAAAGTTATAATTTGTTAGTACTTTAAGTTGGAAATCACCTTTTATTTACCTATTTGAAACAGGTTTTCATGTTTCGCGAATTGCCAAAATCCATAGTACAAACAATATACAGCACACACACCCTAAACCAGACAAAACATGAACAATCGAGTACTATATCGTCCCAATAACACTATTTTCATACAGTTAATAATAAAATTTTTCAAAACTTTGTCATAAAATTATTATCAGAATGTTAAACTTTAGTAGTTATAACGACCACATAAAAAAAACTATACCGTAGCCGGCAGGGCAATAGGCTTCGCCCTTGAACAACCGCTCCACATTGTTGTGCTTGCCCAACGCTTTGCGTTGCAAGTTTACCGCAGCTTCAGGAATTTTAAAACAGCTTGAGTATAGTGATCGCGAATATTTTTTAGTCTTACTTCGCGTAACATTCGCGCCCTTCACGTTAAAAAAAAATAACATCTGAGCTTATTTTTTGGTTCATTCACGTCTGTACTTGTTTTTTTTAATGTCGCTTTTATAATTTAGGGAGTTTTGTGATATTTTGCCGACATTGACAAATTTAACCCAGCCGGTACCCTAACCGGCATAACCCTAAATTTAAAATGACAAAAATAAGTGAAATTTATGTTTGTGAATTGTGCGGCAATGTTGTGGAAGTTGTTGCCAACGGCGGCGGAAAACTGGTTTGTTGCGGTAAGGAAATGACGTTAAAAACTGAAAATACAGTTGATGCGGCAAAGGAAAAACATGTCCCAGTTGTTACCGTCGATGGAAATACCGCAACCGTCCAAATCGGAAGTGTTGCCCACCCAATGGAGGACACACACTACATAACTTGGATAGAAATCCAACAAGGCGATAAATTTCAACGCGTCCAGTTGAAACCAAATATCGAACCCAAAGCCGTATTCAAAATCGATAAAGATTTGCCCGTCATTGCAAGAGAATACTGCAACAAACACGGACTTTGGAAAAATTAGATATACCGTAGCCGATAAGGCGATAGGCTTCGCCCTTGAACAACCGCTTCTCGTTGTTGCGTTTACGTGTTCAGTTACGGGGATTTTAAAACAGATTGAGCATATAGGCTGCGTTGTCGGTGTGGTGTGTCATAATGGGGCATTGTTGGGCAATTTTTTGTATCAAAAAATTTTTAGCAAAAGAATTTTGCCCAATTACACTACAACTCAGTAAGAAAACGATTTCAAAGATTTTGCTCAATATATTGCTAATAAATTAGTTATAGGTATTTTGAGAAATTTGTTTTTTTTGGCATTGGATTTGATCGATAATCAGTGGAATAGGGTCGATTTGTTGTCCCCTTGTTTGAGCATTTTTGCGGGAAGAAATAGACTTTTTGCAAGAGAATTTATACTCAAGCTGTTTTAAAATTTATGGAGCTGGTTATGGAAACGCAACAGCGTGAAGCGGTTGTTCAAGGACGAAGCCTATCGCCCTACCGGCTACGGTATAACTTTTTAGAAGGAAGGTTTTGTTATGAAAAAAATTAATCGTTTTTTGGTGATTTTGTTGTTGTTATTTTCGGCATCGGCGACGGCGTTTTCGGAAGAGACATTGATAGACCGCTACGGCGTTAAGCTCACGGACTACAGCTACGATGGCGGGAGTTACAACTTATACAATGTGCTGAACAATTATTTAAGTCTTGAAGGCAGCAATGCCTACAGCAGCAGTATAGATTTGTTCAACGAACGCGGAATCAATCCGGCGACCGTCTGGACTACGTCCGGTTCAAGTTTACTCAAAGCGTTCAATATGTCGGCTTTTTGGCACCAGCTCAATGTTTTGACACCTGAAGGTGAAGATATTTGCAAGCTTTACGATGCCGGAGAATTTTACGAAGACGGCAAAGTTTATAATTTACCGGACGGTGTAAGTCTTGATTTTCAATTGTTACCTTTTTGGGCAAACGATTACGATTCGCAACTTTGGGCGTGGTACTCCGATATATCAAAAAGCTCCAACCCTTTTCCTGAATACGACGGAAGGATACTTGGACCCGGAGATGGTGAAATTCACATGTTGGCATTTGATATAACTGACTTGTACAACGCGAAAAACGGGACGGAATTCGAGTCGGTGTATATGTTTGGTTGGGAGGATTTGCCCGGTTATGGATATGGTAATTCGATGCCCGATTTCGATTACAACGATGTAGTTATCATTATGACAAATTTGGCACCGGAATCAGCAACGCCTGAGCCGGCAACAATGTTGATACTTCTTGTAGGCGGCGGACTTGTTTCGGCAAGATGTTTACGCCGAAAAGAGAAAAATTTGTGATGCGTCTTTGTTCATCACAAAAATAACAAAAAGCACGAAGAGGATTTTGAAAGAAACCTTTCCGTGCTTTTTGTGCCTTTATACTCAAGCTGTTTTAAAGCGGTAAACCTGCAACGCAGAGCGTTAGGCAAGCGTAACAACGTGAAGCGGTTGTTCAAGGGCGAAGCCTATCGCCTTACCGGCTACGGTATAGTGGTAAATTTTTTTCAACACGAAACACACGAAAACATATACTGAAGTCGGCTACGGTATAACGATATACTCATAGCACTACGAAATTCAGTTTTTATTTTTTTGACAGGATTTAACAGGATAGCAGGATATACAGTGTTTTATTGTATCCTGTTATCCTGTCCTATACTGAAGCCACTTTAAAATTCCTGAAGCTGCTGTAAACCTACAACGCAGAGCGTTAGGCAATCGCAACAACGTGAAGCGGTTGTTCACTACTGGCTACGGTATAAACCCGTGTTGTCTGCGTGCCGATTATACCGAAGCCGGCAGGTTTATTGACTTAATAATTTTGCGGGTGAGTTTGTTGTGGATTGTGAGCGGTGAAATTCTGATGGTTGAATCGGTGAACGAGGTAAACGGAATGAGCCTCGATCTTGCGGAATTAATAGTTGGTCCGAATCCAAATCCGTCGAAATTTGTCCCGCAATTTCTTGAGTTGAGTTGAATATCTGCGCGGAATATGTTGCGGGGTCTTGGGTCAGCGATTGCAATTGTTTTTCTGTTTCCGTGTTGTTCGTAATCGGCTGAAAGGGCAATTCTGCAAATGTTCTATTTTGGTTATTGGTATTGGTTGGCGGGTTGGTTTTAGATTCGGATTCTGATTCGGTTATGGTTTCGGTTTGGGCGTTGGTTTCTGATGTTTCGGTCTTGTCGTTATTGCCGTTCCACCATTGGCGGATCCCGTCAATTAGTGAAGCCGCTTTTTGATTGCTCTCAATTTTATCCTCAATCTTATCTCGAATCTCTTGTACATTGCCCAATATCGTTTCAAAAGAAATTGACTGCAACTGTAAATCCGAATCATCTTGATTCGTAAACTTACCGTCAACTTGCTCATTAAAAAGCTCAATTTGAGTCTTCAACATTTTGCCCGATTCTTGCGGAATGAAATGAGCTAACATAATGATCAATTGGGCAATTATTTTGCCGCTTTGCGATTCCAAAACCGCTTGTCTGCTGGTTGTACTCAACATCGCCGCAAAAAAAGTAATAACCATACAAAGAAAAAGCCCCTTCACTCCGCCAAGTAATAAACCCAAAATACGATCATATTTGACAAGACGAAATTTCGCCAACAACTTGTTTATCACCGAATGCGCAAAACGAATCAAAACCATCGTAACAATAAATAAAATTATCATTGCTCCGATGTTGTTCCAAGGCGATTGAGCAGGAATTACCGGCGCAAGCAAAAACGAAAAACGTGTCGATGCCACCCAACACAAAACATAAGAACCCACAGAAATTACCTGCGAAATCATCCCAGAGAATAATCCGCGAACCACAAAAAAAATAAAAACCACCAACACCACTAAATCAAATAAAAACATCCAACCGCCCCCAATTTTAAAATCGTCTTTGTCGCTTTTGCCGCAACTTTTTTTGCCGCGACTGAAAAACAATCACACTTTTACATAATTTTGCTCTTTTCTCCAAGAGCAATTTTTTGTATTCTACGCAAAATTACACCAATCGGATCCAAATTTTTACCAAAATCGGCATCGATAACAAGATTTGCCGCCAACTAAAATTTTAATATATTTGATCATCTTTGCGTGTTTGGGGCTAAATTGTATGCCGTAGCCGGTAGAGCGATAGGCTTAGCCCTTGAGCAACCGCTTCACGTTGTTGCGATTGCGTGCTCCGCTGCGGGAATTTTAAAACAGCTTGAGTATAAAGTGGGCTTTGCGTTTTTGAATTTTGTCGAAATTCATAATGCGCGTCGTTCAATAATTTCAGTACATTTTGCATAACTTTGGGCAATTTTAGGCAACATATAACTTGTAGTACGTTGACTGGTATCGTAGTTGGTGCTGGTGCGTATTATGTTGGTTTTTCAGTGCCGGTTGGTTTACTTTCTGCGGGGTTGTGCAGTATGGCGGGGATGTTGCCGGATATTGACAGCAGCTCAAGCCGATCATTCCAAGAATGTATTTATTTTGCTGCGGGGCTTTGTGCGGTTATGGTTGTTGAGCGGATGCGTTTTTTTGGGTTTGATCATAACAGTATTATGTTGGGCGGTGCGATTGCGTTTTTGTTTGTGCGGTTTGCGATTGGCGAATTGGTCAAAAAACTCACAGTACATCGCGGCATGTTTCACAGCATACCGGCGGCAATTTTGACGGGTGAATTGATTTTTTGTTTATCGTCGGGAGATTTTGGCGAGCGGATAGCTAAAAGTTGCGCAATAGTTGCCGGTTATTTATCGCATTTAATTTTGGACGAAATTTGCAGTGTTGATTGCGCGGGCAAAAAAATAAGACTTAAACAGTCATTCGGCACAGCACTAAAATTCTACGACTCAAAACATATCATCACTACGGCAATTCTTTACCTCTTGGTCTTTTTCATCGGCGCGGGAACGGTACGAAATCCCGATCTCATGGTCGCCGAAGAAGAAAATGCAACTCAAGCAGTCGATAAAACTTTCAGAAAATCCGTCCGCAATTTGTTACGCTATTGTGCGGGTTTTGATAACAAACATTACTCGGACAATAAACGAGACGGACAAAAATTTGCCCGCAAAAAAAATCTTGACACAGAAAATACACCGGAAAAAATAATCCAACCGGAAACAAATTCGCCGCCAAATCAAATATTAACAACCGCCGCAACACCAAACGTAATAATCCCGTTGCCGCCGGAGTTACTGGTGCCGCCGATCAATGTCGCCAATCAGAATCCTGATGTACATATTTATTCGCAATACCGTAATCGCCGTAACAGACAACCTGTTTCAACACAAATTGAACAACCTCACTCTGACGTTTTGTCCGCTGATTTGGACAATTTACCGATTTCGATTTCGAGCGAAGATAATACGCAGACGACAAAAAATACCAGTAATGACAACGATTTTGTACCGTTGGATGTTATTGACCGAAATATTCCCGCACGCCCAAAATCAATTTCACCAAACCGATTGCCCATTATTCTCAATCATTTAAATTAACCGGATGCTCAATGAGAACTTTCCCAAACCTGATTATACCGTAGCCAGTAGGGCGATAGGCTTCGCCCTTGAACAACCGCTTCATGTTGTTGCGCTTGCCCAACGCTTTGCGTTGCGGGTTTACCGCAGCTTCAGGAATTTTAAAACAGCTTCAGTATATTTCACATCCGCACAAAACCTGTTTTTGGCGGCGTTAGTTTTTGGGGTGAACATTTACAAGAGTGGAAAACTTGTTATAATTCGCGGACTATTATTTACACTAGGGGGAATTTCTAAAGACTCATTTTAGTCCTGTAACGGTAGCGTCCCCGTTGCCGCAATCGGAAGCGAGACGCTTCCGTTACAGGTGGTTTTTAGAAATTCCCTTGAGTGTATATTTGTGGGATGTGTGGGGGCGGGTATTTTACTTGTGGTATTTTTCTGTTATAATGTCTCGCTCGTTTTTTGGGGGCAAGTCGGTTATGAGGAGTTTTTGCCAATAGGTTTATGCAGCGAAGCGATACTAAAGCTACTTTTATTATACTCAAGCTGTTTTAAAATTCCGGAAGTTGCGGTAGACCTACAACGCAGAGCGTTAGGCAAGCGTAACAACGTGAAGCGGTTGTTTAAGGGCAAAGCCTCATAACCCGTACCGGCTTCAGTAATAAAGAATAACAAGGTAAACAAAATAGATGAGTACAAATCCTATCAACTACCCGTTTGTACAACGTCGCGGAATGAATCCAAACGCTGGAGGACCGCCGCCGGGTGTAGAACGCCGCACGTTTTCGAACTGCTACGACGGTCTCTCGCCCGAAGCACAACAGTTGGCGGAGGCGATAGATCAGTATAAATTGCAAAACCGTCGGCGTTTCATAACGTATGAGGAAATGTTGTCGGTAATAAAATCATTGGGTTACCGCAATGACTAGTATTTTTACTGTTCGCACTTTTCGCGTATTTTAATCGTGGACAATATTTTGGGGTCATAGCTCAGCTGGGAGAGCACCGCGTTTGCAACGCGGGGGTCGTCGGTTCAAGTCCGTCTGGCTCCACTTTTACGCATTCGAGAATTTCCGAATTATACTGGTTTTGTGCGGAGTTTTTAAACATCCTCTGTTGTCTTCTTTGCCTTTGCATTGTTTAACTTTTGTGGATGCGTAACGTGAGTCATTAACATCCGCAATCTTCGATTGCAAACGGGCTGTAATAATATTCTTCAAATTGTCTGGCGGGCAAATTTATTAAATCTTCGGCTGGTTTGCCTGTTGGTTCCGATTTGTTGTTTCGCATTGCGTATCGCCGCACAACCTCTGACATCCGCTCCGCTAAACCCAACTCCTCCGATTTTCGTTGCGCAATACTCACCGCCTCAACCGACCTCGCCCAATCCGATTCCCATTTCGGATCTGCTTCCGCTGCCCATTGCCAAATCTTGCTCTGTTCAATCGCGCTAAATTCTCCGCCCGTCAACTCTCGCCTGTCAACATACATCCCCGCACCGCCAATCAACCCCAACTCCAAAAGCGTACCCGCCAAAAATAATTTCGCTCGCAACCGTTGCACCGGCACGGAAATAAGTATCGACACCGTTTCAGACATCTCAAGAAATAATTCACCAATCTCAATGATCTTGTTGCCGTTTTCGTTTGTGTTTTTTTCGTTGTTTTTTGACTTGCCCGAATTGTAGGCGAATTTACCGATAATTCTGAACGCCGACGCAAATGATTCGGCATTTTGAACATCAATATCAACCACAGATAAAATTGATGCCGTCATCTCAAATAAACGTAACTCATTCGCCGATCCTGATAAATCGAAACCGATACGAGCGGTCGGTTTTGTGTTTGGATAATTGCTTTGCGGTGTTGTGTTTTCGCGTTCGGTTTTGGGAAATTTGAAACTGTTTGAGCATAGTTTGCCCAACTCAAATAATGCCCACGCACGACGTAAAGATGAGGAAAATTTCTGATTCGCCGCCTCAATCGCCAACTCCAATTCGCCCGACCGCGCAAGCCGTTGAACAAACGCAAGCTCGCCCCACGCACGATAGTCAACATCCTTTATCGTTTCAATAATTCCCTTCGCACCGCCAATATCAAACTCAAGCAACTTGATCGCAAACTCACTTCGGCTGCGCCACGAGTCAAATGGGTTGGCTATTGAATTGACAATTTTCATTGCTTCTTCCGGCTTATTATTGTCAAGAAATGTCTGGGCAAGCCGACCCGCAACAACCGACGAATCCGAATCCACCTCGACCAACTTCGCCAGCAATCGAAGCACAACCTCAACCTTTTGACTGTTTGCGGCATTTATTACGGAGTTGAGCAAAAAAGAGCGTTGGTCGGACGTTACGGAGATTTTAGCAACAGTCGCAAACGCATCGTCAATCAAACCTGCATCAATTTGCGCCGCCGCAACAGCAGATAAAATACCAACCGATGCCATCGGTGTCCGCGACCGAATCGCCGCATCTGTTGCAATTATAAAAGGCGATGTTTGCATAAAATTTTTTGCGGAAGTTTTTTTATACCGTAGCCAGTAAGGCGATAGGCTTCGCCCCTGAACAACGCGAAGCGGCTGTTCAAGGGCGAAACCCATCGCCCTACCGGCTACGGTATTATTTGCGGATATGCGATGTGAGTTGACAGGTTGCCGTTCACGGAATATACGAAACATTGCCCTCAACCGATTCGCAATACCGCGCCATCAAATTCGCCGCATGATCAATATCAACCAACGAAATCACCTCAACCGGAGTGTGCATGTAACGGTTTGGAATACTGATCAACGCAGTTGCGACACCGGATTTATTTACTTGAATTGAGGCGGCATCGGTACCGCTGATTCTTCCTTCTGCGGCGATTTGCACCGGTATCTCGTGCCGCTTGGCAACATCCACCAACGCATTCACTAACTTCGTCGTAAAATTAGGTCCCCGCGATAACACCGGTCCGCTGCCAAGTTTAACATCACCGTTTTGTTTTTTTTCTAGTGTTGGGCAATCGGTTGCGTGAGTTACATCTGTCGCTATGCCAATATGAGGATCGACTCCAAACGCACTCGTCCGCGCACCACGCAAACCGACCTCCTCTTGAACCGTTGATACCGCAAAAACTCCAACATTCAACTTGCCCGCATCAATTCGCCGCAACGCCTCAACCGCAACCCATAAACCACACTTGTCATCAGTCGCCGGCGCAGCAATAAGATCATTAAACAACTCACGATACTCAAGCTCAACAGTAATCGGATCACCAACACTCACATATTTTGCCGCTTCGTCTTTGTCCTTCGCGCCAATATCAATCCAAATATCGTGAATCTTCGGAGTCTTTTTTCGCTCGTCATCGTCAAGCAAATGAATCGGCTTCTTGCCAATAACTCCGTCAATTGCCCCATTGGTTGCCCAAATTTTGACCCGCGTGCCAATCAAATTCTGCAAATCCCAACCGCCAACCGTAAGAACATAAATAAACCCATTGTCATCAATATAATTCGCAATCAAACCAATCTGATCACAATGCCCCGCAAGCATTATACGAATCGGCGCATTTGGATTTCTTGCGGCGATTACGTTTCCGTGTACATCCGTCGAAATTGTGTCGGCAAACGGTTTAACATACTCCCGAACAACATTTTGAACAGACTCCTCAAAACCGGTAGTACTGGGGGTAGTGAGGATATTTTTTAAAAATTCTTTGGCTTTAGATTCCATTTTTAAGTAAAATTTATTTTTTAGTGGTTAGACGCACCGTAGCCGGTAGGTCGAAGCCCATCGCCTTACCGGTTACGGTATAAGTTTTTTTAATTTTGAGACTCAAATCGGACTTAAAAAAACACTCAAAAAATATCCTCACCGTCTCTTTGTCCCCAATGTCCCTTTTGTCCTTTGTGTTCCTTTCCCCAAGAACAACCGAAAAGTATAACAGCATTCAAAACTCTGACAAGAAGGTGATTTTTGCAAAAAATTTTCCGCACGGGGCAAAAATAGAACCTATAATTGTAAATAGTGGCAAAGTCGAATTGTACACTGAAGCTACTTTAAAATTCCTAAAGTTGCGGTAAACCTACAACGCAGAGCGTTAGGCAAACGTAACAACGTGAAGCGGTTGTTCTGGGGCGAAGCCTACCGGCTACGGTAATTGATTTTCAAAATTTTACAATATTTTCGGTTATGTTTTTTTGTAGTTATAAATTTAGGTTTTTTTGGTTTTCTTTTTTTTTGGTTTTCTTTTTTGCTTGTGGCGAGAGTTACGGCGGGATATGGGATTGTTTTTGGGGCGGTGCAAATGAGGAAACGGCTTATACGACACCGTTGGTACATTCGGGAACGTCTCTTGCCCAAACCAACCAGCCGCCAATGAATATCGGCGCGCCGCTTCCGTCAATCCCAATTCAGGCTACTCCCGCAACTCGCGCAACCCTCGTCCCACAACCAAATATTCCGACAATTTCACCAATAACCGGTAACGTCGGCACAATCGGACAACCCGCCGCCAACTCCGCTTTCGGTAACACAGCATTGCCCCCGCAAAATCCCGCATTCGCTCCGCAGACACAATTCAATAACCAACCAATCCCAAACAATACAGCTCTTGCCGGTAACAGGGGCAATGTTGAAATTTTATACGTGTTACCGTCGAATTCGCCGGACGCGGATGTTTGTATTGGGGGAGAGCAAGGAACTCCGGCGGTTGCGTCAAGAGTTGTCGCGGCGGGAACGCCCGGCGCAATTCCGGTTGTAATACAAACAATCACGGCTTATAAACCGCGTGTTGAATATCGATTGCGGTTTGCTCCGATGAAACAAAAAACGGAAACATTGGTAAACGTAATCGACCCGCGAACCAGACGTGTTGTGAAGTCGTATTGTCAAACCGGCGAACGGCAAATTACTACTTATCCTGTTGTTCATTGGGAGGAAGTTGTTGGTTATGAGGCGGTAACGGTCAAAATGGGAACGCCCGTTAATCAGAATTATCCGCAAAATTATAACCCAACTCTTCCCCCGCAAAACACAAACCCAATACCCGCTGCCCCAACAACTCACAAAACTTTATACCTCGACCAACAAGATAACCAAACCTTCTCGACAGAAATCTACTAATTAAAAAATTTCAGCACGCAGATGACGCAGATTCGAAAGGATCTTCGCGGATCGGAAAATAAATTTGATCCGCGATCATCTTTCTAAATCTGCGCAACCTGCGTGCCGAATTTTTTAACGGTTGATCAATTGCCCAATAATTCTACGGGACCCAATAAACCTGAAGGTTGCAGCGGACTGTCCGCTTTCCACGAATTGTAGTTTGGTCGAACTTTCCGTTGATCGTTTGGGAGGTTGAGATCGCCGATAATCCGGTTAACCCAGGTGTTGACCGTTTCGATTTCGATCATGTTTTCGCCTTGTTTGAGATAAGGCGTAACATTTACACGATACGGCGCAGTCCAAACTCCGCCCGCATATTGCCCGTTGACCTTAACCTTCGCCATCATGCCAA
>JAIRWK010000284.1 GCA_031268995.1 Planctomycetaceae bacterium | reverse complement strand
CTCATGCACGCTCTGTGGAATGGCGACGAACAAGAGCTGATCAAAATACTGAAAAGAATCGAACAATCATTATAACAAATACCACCACAGCAAAAAAGAAAAAAAAACCAAACACAAGACTGTCTCTAAAAAAAGAAAAACAAAATTTCAACAAAACGTCAGGTGAAGTGTGGCTATTTACAAGTTTATCGGAAAATATTGGAGCAAAATAGGGCAAATAGGGCGAATCCATAACAAATCACGGACAAAGTTGGGGCAAATTCGTTGGTAGCATGAATGAAAACGAATTTTGCAAACAAACAATAACCATTGGATTACAAATGACTTAACCCCTTAACTTAATACCTGTGGGGTACGCCCCTACGTGTAAAATCGAATTTTGAACACCCTACACCCTGCCCCCTCGAAACCCGCACTTACATCTCTCCGAAACCTCCCTTAACCTCTCGAAACTGCTCCTAATCCCTCGAAACCGCCCCTAGCCCCTCCGAAACCACCCCTAGCTTTTAGGAACTAATGGTAATTTTATTTCAGGGCAATTCCTAATCAATAAACGATGTCAATAGTTGCGTCTTTAGTAGCATCAGTCGGATTTAAAATTTCCTTTATGCCTTTATTTTTTGTCCCCGTAAAGATAAAGGTATAAAGACGCAAATAATAAACATTTATTGCTATTAAAGGCGCACCGATTTGACCTCAATACACTAACGGCGATTTCCAAAATTTCTCATCAGGGAGTTTTTTTCCAGACCCAAGTCTGAGACTCACAGACTTGGGAACGGAAGGCTCATTTTCAACAATTAAAGTCTCGTAATTGGCGGCGAAAGTCTCACGCTGTATAGTAGTTGCTATGAAATTTATCTTTTTGAGACAGGATTACAGGATTGCTAGGACACAACAAAATCCTGTCTATCCTGCCTATCCTGCCATCCTGCAAATCCTGTCAAAAAAAATAAAAACTGAATTTCATAGTGCGATGAGTATACAGGCGATAGGCTTAGCCCTTGAACAACCGTTTCACGTTGTTGCGTTTGCCTAACGCTCTGCGTTGCAGATTTACCGCAGCTTTGGGAATTTCAAAATAGCTTGAGTATAACAGCGTTTAGATTTACAAAAGGGACATCAGGGACATAAAGGACGCTAGGGACAGATGCTTTGAGATCAAAGGTTTCAGACTCCTACGACAATAATATTTTCGTCCCTTCTGTCCTTTGTGTCTCTGATGTCTCTTTTTTTGTTGGTGATCTTTTTATTTCTGGTATAGTTTATGTTTTTTGATGTAGTTGATGATTTTTTTGGGGGTTTGGAAGTCTGGGGTGTTGTTGTTTGCTATGAGGTTTCTTATGTTGGTGGAAGAGATTTCTATGATGGGCATGTTTGCGGGGATGTAGGTTATTTTTGTTTGGGGCAATGGCGAGCCGCTCCGAAATGCTACGAGCGGTACCGCCAGTTGCAAAATTTCTTTCGCGTTGCGCCAATTTGGTAAATCACAGAACATATCGCCGCCCAAAATCAAAAATAACTCACAACCGCCACCCGAAATCTTGCCCAACTCGCCGCGAAAATATCGCAACGTCTCCACCGTATAACTAACAACCCCACGATTAATTTCAAAACGACTCACCATAAATTTCTTGTGTCCGGCAATTGCTAATTTAACCATGTTGTAGCGGTCTTCCGGCGAGGTGGAGTAGGCGGTTTTTGATTTTTTGTGCGGCGAAATTCCTGTCGGGACAAAAATCACACGATCAAGTTTCGCCGCCCGCAAACAACTCTCCGCAAGCAAAAGATGCCCAAAATGTATCGGATCAAACGCACCGCCAAAAATCCCATAACGCATAAAAAAACTCCCCCAAAAAAATATCACTCACAAGCCGCAACAAAGCCTGCCGCACACGACGGCATTAGTATGATTCTACCTGATTTTCTTGCAATTGACATTATCTTTGGGCGACCGTATAATTTCCGCCCTTTGTGTGCAAACGGGGTGTACCGGTTTGGGCATTATGTTTATGCTCAAGCTGTTTTAAAATTCCTGAAGCTGCGGTAAACCTGCAACACAGAGCGTTGGGCAAGCTCAACAACGTGAAGCGGTTGTTCAAGGGCGAAGCCTATCGCCCTACCGGCTACGGTATAACACTTAACCTTTGTCTTCCTTTTGATGGAAAAGAATTTTGATTTTTTGTTGGTTGACACGGCGACGCCGTATTATATTATTGACAGGGCGGCGTTACGGCGGAACATGGAGGTTCACGCGGACGTTCAACGCCGCACGGGTTGCAAGATACTGCTTGCTTTGAAGGCGTTTTCGACTTGGGGATTTTTTGATGACATGGCACCGTATTTATCTGGAGTTACGGCTAGCAGTTTGAACGAGGTATTTTTGGGCAAGGACGAATTTGGTAAAGAGATTCACATGTATTCGCCGGCGTATTCGGAGAAAGAATTTGAGGCAGCGTTGCCGTTGGTTGACTACATAGTATTCAATTCCGCCAGTCAATTTGAACAATTCAAACCGCTCATCAAAAACCAAAACCGCAAAATTCATTGCGGATACCGCATCAACCCCGAATACTCAGAAGTACAAACCGAAATCTACAACCCCTGCACCAACCGTTCCCGTTTTGGTATTCGGGCGGAGGTTTTGCAAGAGGTTTCGCTTCACGGTATTGACGGGTTTCACTTTCACACGATGTGTCAACAAGGTTCGGATGTACTTTTGAGGACGTTGGAGTTGGTAACGGAGCGGTTTGATAAGTATTTCAAAAAGATTCGTTGGATAAATTTTGGCGGCGGGCATCATATTACGCGCAAGGGCTACGATGTTGACGGGCTTTGCGAGATAATCAACACGTTTAGAGAAAAGTATGATCTTGAGGTTTTTCTTGAACCCGGTGAGTCTCATGTTTTGAATACTGGTTATTTGGTTTCGACGGTTCTTGATGTTATTTCCAATCCTTCGAGTATAGATGTTGTGATTTTGGACACGTCTGCGGCGGCGCACATGCCGGATGTTTTAGAGATGCCGTACACACCGGAGATTTTGGGGGCAAGACGTGTAGTTGAATCGGTTGACACTGACATGCCGCTTGAGGAAGGGCGTTACAAATATATCATTGGCAGCAAAACATGTTTGTCCGGCGACATAATAGGCGAGTATTTATTCAAGAAGCCTTTATCCGTAGGCGACAGAGTTGTGTTCGCCGACATGGCACAATACACAATGTGCAAAAACACAACGTTCAACGGAATCCGCTTACCGTCAATCATATCTTGCGACAGCGGAACGCCGGACGGAAACATAAAAATATTACGAGAATTTCGATACGAAGATTACAAAACTCGCCTGTCATAAAAAAGAAATTTCGGTAACTTTAAAGCACAATAGGGACGAAAAGGATAGAAAGGACATAAGGAACGAAAATTATTGGGACATGATCTTTGTCCTTTATATCCCTACTGTCCCTTGTGTCCTTGATAGATTCAAAAGAAACCAGAAATCATTAATCATGTTAAAAAATAGATCATTAAAATTCAAAGAGGCGTTGGGTGGTCGGATATTGGTATTTGATGGTGCGATGGGTACGGAGTTGTATCGGCATCATGTTTTTACTAATCGGTGTTTTGAGGAGTTGAATTTGACGGACGCGGGGTTGATAAGTGAGATAACGGCTTCGTATCGGGATGCGGGCGCGGACGTATTGACGACCAACACTTTCGGGGCAAACCGTATTTGGCTGGAGAAATATGGAATAGCGGACAGGTTGGCGGACATCAACAGGGCTGGTGTGAGTGTAGCGATTGAGGTTGCGGGTGGGGCTGAGGATATATTTATTGCCGGTTCGGTTGGTCAGATTTACAGTGCGGGGTATTCGGATTCGGAGGTGGAGGGATTTATTGTTGAGCAAGTTGATGTGTTGTGGGAGAGTGGAGTTGATTTTATAATTTTTGAGACGCAACTTTCGCGTGAGGCGATGCGGCGTTGTGTTTTGGCAATGAGCAAGCGTGTTGAGATTCCGTTTGTGTTATCTTGTGCAATTTTGTCCGGCGACGAATCGGCGGTGGGCGAATCTGTATCGAGTTTATTGGCACCGTTTGATGGCGATGTTGGTCAACTGATTGCGGTTGGTATGAATTGCGGATCGGGACCGGATGGTTTATTGCAAGCGGCGGAGGTTGCGGTCAAGGTTAATCCGTTGCCTTTGATTGTCCAACCGAATGCTGGAATGCCGAAGACGTTTGGCGGTCGTCAAATTTATTATTCTTCGCCGGAGTATATTGCTTCGTATGCGATGCGTCTTGTTCAATTGGGTGTGGCGGCGGTTGGCGGTTGTTGTGGGATTTCGCCGGAGCATATTTCGGAGATTGCCAAGATGATCAAGCCGCTTGCGAAGGCGCGGGTAACACAGCAATCGATATTGCAAAAGTCGGCGGCGGAGGTTGAGGAGAAGGCGGAGTCGCGGTTGTGTGATCGGTCGCGTTTTGCGTGGAAGTTGGCGCGGGGCGAGTGGGTTACGAGTGTGGAGGTGGTTCCGCCGCGCGGTTATGATTTAGGGGCAACTATCGAAAAAAGTAAACAACTGCACCGTCAAGGGGTTGATGCGATAAATTTACCTGATGGACCTCGTGCGAGTTCGCGGATTTCGTCGATAGCGGTGGCGAGTCGGATATTGCGGGAGGCGCATATTGAGCCGATTTTGCATTTTTGTTGTCGGGACAAGAATTTGATTGGGATGCAAGCGGATTTATTGGGTTGTGCGGCGTTGGGGATTCGGAATTTGTTGTTTATAACTGGTGATCCGCCGAAGATTGGGGCGTACCCGAATGCGACGGGTGTTTTTGATACCGATTCGGTTGGAATTTGTTCGCTTCAACGTCGGCTTAATCGCGGGGTTGATCTTGGCGGGCAAGAGATTTCTCCGACAACAGATGCTGTGATTGGAGTTGGGCTTGATCCGACGTCGCTTGATTGTGATCGTGAGATTGACCGTTTCAAACGAAAAATCGACGCGGGTGCGGTTTTTGCCATCACGCAGCCTGTATTTGATCCTGAAGCGTTGTTACGTTTTTTGGACAAGATTGGCGATTGTCCGATTCCGATTATTGCGGGGATTTATCCGCTTGTGAGTCTTCGCAATGCGGAATTTATGCAGAATGAGGTGCCGGGTGTTGTTGTTCCAGAGTTGACGATAGATCGGATGGCAAAAGTGGCAAAACAATCCAAAGAAGACCAAATTGCGGAGGGGATAGAGATTGCCCGTGAAATGGTTGCGGCGGTCAAGCAAAGGGTAAACGGCATACAAGTAAGCGCACCCTTTGGAAAAATCGAAATCGCCCTAAAAGTCCTAAAAATTCCTTTTGAGGCAAATTAACGTAGCCGGTAGGGCGAAGCCTATCGCCTTACTGGCTACGGTATAGTATATTTGGGTTAGAACTTATATTTTTAGAGGAAGATATTTTATAGATGTTTAAAGATACTTATGATGTGGTTGTGATTGGTTCTGGGCTTGCGGGGATGACGGCGGCTAATATTCTTGGGCGTTCGGGGCATGAAGTGTTGTTGGTTGAGGGGCATCATCAGTTGGGCGGGTTGGCTACAACTTTTAAGCGGCGTGATGGGATTATTTTTGATGTTTCTTTGCATGGTTTTCCGGTTGGCATGATCAAGAGTTGTCGGCGTTACTGGAATCAAGATATTGCCGACCGCATTGTCCAACTCCGCAAAATCCGATTCGATAACCCGCAATTCCAATTGGAAACAACCTTCGACCGCGAAGATTTTACCAATATCTTGGTTGACAAATTCGGAATTGCCCGCGAAACCGTCGCCGCCTTCTTCAACAAAGCCAGAGAAATGTCCCACTATGACGATCAAGCATTGACTGCCCGCGAGTTGTTTGATGAATTTTTCCCGAACCGTCTTGATGTTGTTCGTCTTTTGATGGAGCCGATAACCTACGCGAACGGTTCAACACTTGACGATCCGGCGTTGACTTACGGTATCGTGTTTTCCAATTTCATGTCGAAGGGCGTTTATACATTTCGGGGCGGCACGGATTTATTGATTGAGTTGATGACGGAGGAGTTGCGGAAGAATGGGGTTGACATATTGAAGGGTTCGCCGGTTCGGAAGATTTTGGTTGAGGGGGGCAATGTTGTCGGGGTGAAGGTCAAAAAAGTTGACGGCACTGAATTGGAGTTCCGCACAAAAACAGTCCTCTCAAACGCAAATCTAAAAGCCACAATTTTCAATATGGTCGGTCAAGAATTTTTCTCAAAACAATTCGCCGAAAAAGCCAAAGCCGTCCGTTTGAATAATTCCAGCACACAAGTTTATATTGCAATGAAACACGGGTTCATGATTGACGAAGACAAATGCGGCGATTTGTTATTCACGTCAACCGAACAATTATTCGACTCCGCCAAATTGCTCGACAAAAAAATCACAAGCCGAACATTCTCATTCTACTACCCAAGAACACGCCCAAACACGGACCGCTGCTATGTTGTCTCAAGCACCAACGCCCATTACGAAGATTGGGACAACTTGGAAGAGAGAGATTACAAACAACACAAAGAAAACCTAATCGCCGACACGCTTGACATCCTTGCAAAATACATCCCAAACGTGAAAGATAACATCGATTGGCTTGAAGCCGCAACACCCAAAACTTTTGCCCGCTACACCGAACATTGGAACGGCGCAAGTTTCGGCACAAAATACGAAGGTTTAGCGGTAAGCCGCGAGTTGAACAACGAAATCAACGGACTATTTCACGCGGGCAGTGTTGGCATAATTATGTCCGGTTGGCTTGGCGCAGTGAATTACGGAGTCATCGCCGCCAACGATGTCGATGCCGCTTTGCTCAAAAGAAACTAAAATCGATTAGAGATACGAGAGACGTTGCGGATAAAAAAGATCGGCTAGGTTATACGGCTAGCCGGTAACTTTATTTTTACACTAACCACTAACATTTAACTTTAAACTTTTATGAAAAATCTTTACGATCAAGTACAGGAAGCCGCTAATTTTATTCGCCAACAGTGGCGTGGTTCGGCGAAAATTGGAGTTATACTTGGGACGGGGCTTGGCAATTTGGCGAAGCAGATTAAGGCGGAGGTAACGTTGTCTTATGCGGACATACCTTATTTTCCTTGTTCGACGGTTGAGTCTCATGCGGGCAATCTTGTCATCGGTAAACTTGGCGATGCTGATATTATTGCAATGGAAGGACGATTCCACGCTTACGAAGGTTATTCGCCAACACAAATTACATTTCCCGTCCGCGTACTCAAAGAACTCGGCGCAAAAACGTTGTTTGTCTCGAATGCTTGCGGGGGCATGAATCCGAACTATCGCGCGGGCGATATTGTCGTGATTGAGGATCATATCAATTTGCTTGGAATCAATCCGCTAGTTGGCGTGAACGACGATAGGCTTGGACAACGCTTTCCCGATATGAGCGAACCTTACGACAGACAAATGATTGATTGGGCGTTGGAGATTGCGAGAAGGGAAAATTTTGTTGCGCACAAGGGCGTTTATGTGGGCGTGTTGGGACCTAATCTTGAGACGCGGGCGGAATACCGGTTTTTGCGCGGGATAGGCGCGGATGTTGTCGGTATGTCAACCGTGCCGGAAGTCATTGTTGCAATACATGCCGGCATGAAAGTTTTGGGGTTGTCGATAGTTACAGACCTCTGTTTGCCCGACGCGCTCAAACCTGCCATCGTCGAAGAAATTATCGCCACAGCAAATAACGCCGAACCCAAATTAACAAAAATCGTTCAAGGAATAATCGAAAAATTAGAAAAATAACTTTGTCACTCTAAAAAAATCAGCGCGCAGATAACGTAGATTTCGGATGATGTTCTACTTTAAAATTCCTAAAGCTGAACACGCAAGCGCGACAACGTGAAGCGGTTGTTCAAGGGCGAAGCCTATCGCCCTACCGGCTACGGTATCGCGGATCGGATATTGTTTTTTGATCTTGCGAATATCCTCCGAATCTGCGTCGTATGCGTGTTGATTTTTTAACGGTGCAAGATTTTTTGGACAATTTTATCGGCTCTTATTTTTATTTCGGGCAATTCGACCAGTTCCGGCGCGTGATGTGGTTTTCTTTTTGCGTTGATGATTAACGCGCCTTCGCAACCCCAATGCTTATTTTCCCAAAATTCGCCTACGCCGGATACGTCGCTAGCTGGGTCGCTTTTGGTGAAGGTTGTCCAGAGAAAATTTCGCAAACTTGACGCGGTTTCGCGGGCGTTGTCAACTATAACTATCAACGGAAAACCGGCGGGAAAATCTGTTGCCCGTAAATTGCCAAGATCAAAAATCTCCTCGACACAAAGCACACCGGACATGACAACACACGGGTTGCGGCAAGGAATCCCGACATCAATTGAATCGCTCAATTCCCGAATCGGCGAACCACTCACCGCAACAAACATTTTTGAACCACGACTCAATTCGCCTTCAAAATAACCTGAATAATCAAGCGTATCAGCATTTGTCTTTGTAACAAAATGCACATCACGCCGCCAATCAACCCGCAAAAGAATATGCCGCAAAAAACCGCCAACATCAAAAACATCCAACCTCAAATCATCATCCCGCGACGCAATAAATAAATATTTTGCAAGCGACAATTGCCCGTAACCAAGAATCGAATGCGCCAATGTATGCAACTCCGCCGCCCGCTTTTTTTTGTCCAACGGCACATAACTCTCACGCCCAACCGCTAACAATAACGGATGAACTCCCGCTTCATCAACAGCATGAATTGCCGTTACGCCCGACAACTTCGCAGGCAACGCCTCGCGGACAATATTTTGAACAAAACGTCCGAGTTGCGAATCTTCTTGTGGCGGGCGACCCACAACCGTAAACGGAAAAATCGCGTCCTTGCGATGCCAAACCGACTCCACTTCCAAAACCGGAAACTCATGCTCCAAACTGTAATACCCAAGATGATCACCAAACGCACCTTCTCGCTTAATCGTCGCACCAAGTTTCCCGCAAATACAAAAATCCGCTTGAGAGTAAACCGACGTCGATATTGGCGTTAGGCTTCGACCTTGAACAACCGCTTCGCGTTGTTGCGAGTCCGTGTTCAGTTTCGGGAATTTTAAATTAGCTTCAGCATATTTTCCCCAATCCGCACACATCGGCACACGCCGCCGACCAAGCACTCCCGCAAAAAATAACTCACTAACACCCCCCGGCAACGGCATAACCGCCGCTAAAATCATCGAAGGCGCGCCGCCAATAAAAACATTCACCCGCAATTGCTCACCACGCGCCAACGCTGCCGCATGATGAATGGCGATTCCGCGATGAATTTGATAATGTAATCCCGCTTCAAGGTTGGGCAAGTAATCGTTGCCCGAAATTTGCACGCGGTACATTCCAAGATTCGATTTGCCCAAACCCGCATGATTCGGGTCTTCCGTGTAAACCATCGGAAGCGTAATATAAGCCCCGCCGTCTCCCGACCAACTTACGAGTCGGGGCAATTGATCGAGAGTTGTGCGGCAATCAAAAACCGGCGAACGACGACGCGATACCCGCTTGGGAAACGAATAATACAACGAAGATAATGCAGTCAATCCCAACGAAAACACAGACCAAAAATTGACCCGACCCGATAACAACGAAACAGGATCAACCCCCAACTCAATCGCCTTGCGCATCGGTCCAATTCCATCACGAAAAATAAAATTCAAACGCTTTTCCGTACCGAAAAGATTGGATAGCATTGGAAATTTACAATTCATCGGGTTGGTAAACAACACCGCCGGCGCACCTTCAAGATAAAGCCGCCGCTGCACCGCCGCTAACTCAAGATAAGGATCAACTAACTCAGAACACTCCACCAACTCCCCAACCCGCCGCAAATCCTCCACACAACTACGAAGCGTTAAATAACCCATATAAAATTAAAATCGTTAGGGAAAAAATTTTTGCGGTTCTCATAATGTCTATTGTTCGCGGACGACGTTTTGATAATGCGGCGAAGGTACCGGAATTGGTTTGGGGGCAATATTCGTGGCTGTGCCGGTTTGCTGCGGTAGGGCAAGATGTTTTTCAACCGTTGCAATTTCGCTCAACATTGTATTTATTCGTTTGCTGTCTATCACATCTCTTGCCTGCCGCTCCTTCGCAAGATGCGCCAACCAAAAATAACTTGAAACTTGTGTTATCGCAGCTTGAAAATTCTTGTCCCGCCTAAATAAATTCGATACGGAAAATAACGGACCGGCGTAAACTTGATGATCGCCGTCGTTGAAAATCACAAGATACCTGTCTCGGCTTGTCATACAATCAAACGGGATCCTGCGTTGGTGCGCTTTTGTTACTCCGATGATTCCGTTGTCCTTCGTGCCGGTTATGAACAACGCCGGAATACGTATTCCGGCATAAACTTCATTGTTGTCCAACCCCGGATTCCGAACCGGCGGACTCATTGCAACAACCGCCTTGACCCGCTCATCACGCAGCACTCGCCCTTGATCTGGCGGCATTTGCCCCGACAAAAGCAACGGCGCAAGCGACCCAATATCATAACCGCTCACACCAACATTATTGACATCCGCCCGCAATGATTCCCACTTACCCGACTCCAAAATCCGCGAAAAACAATCCAACACAAAAATCAAATCCTCAGCCCGCGTCCTGCAATTCCAATTCTGCTCATAAGAGTCCCGCAATTCCTTAACAATTCGTACCTTGCCACGCCAAGTCCATTCATCACTGCCCGGATGTTGCACAGAAATGACGACAAAACCAAACGAACTCCACATCTTGCTCAAATAAGAACAACGATCATAATTGCCGCCCAACCCGTGAGAAAAAAGTATTACCGGAAACTTTTTAGCGGCAACGTTTGGAGCAACAACATCGGGACTTGTCGGCAAAAAGAATTTTACGGGAATATTTCGGTTGCGTGCGGTATCGTGCCAAACCGTTTGACCTGTCGTAATAGAATAACGGTCAAAACCGTTACAATCCGACAAAAACGGAAAAGAAACAAAATAAACCGCCAACAAAAAACTAAACACAAACCTAAACATACAATATCCCCAAAACACATCAAACCGAAGCACCAACGAAAATTTCAACAAAATCCCAGAAATATCGTAGCCGGTATGGGCGATAGGCTTCGCCCTTGAACAACCGCTTCACGTTGTTGCGCTTGCGGGTTCAGCTTCAGGAAATTTAAAGTAGCTTCAGCAAAACACAACCCGCAACCCGTTATAACCGGAAATTCTATTAAATCCGAAAATTTTTCGTGATCGTTAAAATTTAACAAAACATTTACCGAATCTGCTATCGGTTTTTTCACACATTATCGGCATTCGCGTATCACAATAAAAATGTTAAGTTGCCAATAAATTAATTTTCACTAACCTGCATAAGACTCATTCAACGGAAATTGGCTGTTATACCGTAGCCTGTATATTTGTGAAGAAATTTTGTTACCATTCCCCCCATCCCCCCACAATATCTCTGTAGTGAAACTAACATGAGATCATAACCAAATTTATTTTGAATTTTGTCAATCCAAAAGAATTATACTTAAGCTGTTTTAAAATTCCCAAAGCTGTTGCATGCCTGTAACGCAGAGCGTTAGGCAAACGCAACAACGCGAAGCGGTTGTTCAAGGGCGAAGCCTACCGCCCATACCAGCGTCGGTATAAAATTTCCGAAGTTGCGGCGAACTCGTAATTCGGAACATTGAGAAATCGCTTGCAAAGACACGGCGCGGTTAAGTCTGTCGTTTGTGTCGGATATACTCAAGCTGTTTTATACCGAAGCTACTTTAAAATTCCTGAAGCTGAACACGTAAGCACACCAACGTGAAGCGGTTGTTCAAGGGCGAAGCCTATCGCCTTACCGGCTACGGTATACGGTATAATTTTGCGGTACAAATTCGAGGTATATTTGGTACACTTGTAAGGAGAACTAATGAAAACTATTCCGCTTTACACGGGAAAAAAAACATCTGTACCCCAAAATTTCAAAACAATTTCCCCGCCGCCGCCTCACGTCAATTTGACAACAAAACACAAATTGAAACCGGCGAATCCCAAAACAAAAAAATTGCGGGAACAGGAAATTGTTGCGAAAACCGCCAACACCGATAACGCAAACGCAATTCATAACGAAGCGACATTGCAAGTTTTGAACCTGGTTGCGGCAACAGACCAACAAAATAAAATTCCAAATGGTTCAAATAACTTGACAAAACCAAGTGCTAAAGGATACGCGCACATCAGTTGGCCCAAGCAATTGACAAAACGAAATACGCATTATTCCGCAACAGATTCGCCGGTCAACGAAACGCCTTTTGCCTCGGACGAGTTGGCAACATTTGACGAATTTGAATCCATTTCGCGGCAAAATAATTCCAAACCGTATTCGCAAAATCTTGTCAAAAAACAATCCGAACTTCGTAGCACTCCTCCAAAAAAACGCCGCCGTCAAATTGACCCGACGACTTGCGAACGTGATTATTCGTCCGATGAGGTTGAATTTATGAACGCCCTCGACGAATACAAACGTAGCAGCGGGCGAATGTTCCCAACATGCTCCGAAATTCTCGAAGTATTAAAAAATCTGGGATACGGGAAAAAAGAAAAATTGTAATCGTTCAAATTGTTTTTCGGGTGTTGTATTTTTTACGACACCGAAGCCGATATGGGCGGTAGGCTTCGCCCTTGAACAATCGCCTCACGTTGTTGCGTTTGCCTAACGCTCTGCGTTGCAAGTTTACCGCAGCTTCAGGAATTTTAAAACAGCTTGAGTATATGCTTCCGTGTTTAGTCTTGAGAATTTTAAAATAGCTTTAGTATAAATCAGGCAATGGACAAAAATATAATTTGCATGAAATGGGGAACAAAATTCTCCAGCCAATACGTCAACACACTTGCGGCAATGGTACGGCGAAATTTGAAACAACCTTACAGGTTTATTTGTTTCACCGATGACGATACGGGTATAGAATCATCGGTTGAAATTCGACCGTTGCCTGAACTTCAACTCGATAAAAAATTGCCCGAACGCGGTTGGCGAAAACTGACCATACTCGGAAATCAACTTGGCGATGATATAAAAGGTGTTGGATTATTTTTGGATTTAGATGTATTGATTCTTGATGATCTTCAACCGTTTTTTGATTGTTCGGGTAAATTTTTGATTGTTCAAGAATGGGGATTTCGAGACAAAATTATAGGCAATTCTTCCGTATTCAGATTTGAGATCGGCAGTCATCAAGATATTCTGGATAATTTTCTTGCCAACGGCGAGCAAATACGCAACACCCACCGAAACGAACAAGCATATTTATCTCACGCGATAAATCAAAAGGGAATTATTGAGTATTGGGATGTGGGTTGGTGTTGTAGTTTCAAGAGGCATTGTTTACGATCTTTTCCGTTGTGTTATTTTGTACCGCCGCGAAAACCTGTTGGTTGTAAAATCTTGATCTTTCACGGCAACCCTAATCCAGATGAAGTTGTCAATGGTTGGATAGGACGCTACGGTCTCCGCGCCGCACGCCCCGCAAAATGGATAAACGATATACTCACCCCCCCTAAATGACAGAGCCATTTCGTCCAATATTTTTTAATGGACATAAGGGGTATATCGGGAACAAATGTATTTTTCTCTAACAAACCATTTACCGCCAATATCATTTTTCCCCTCTGTCCTTTTTGTCCCTAATGTCCCTTGAGTCCCGTTTCCTAAATAGTTATCTTTGAAAAAGTTTTCGATTAAAATTTATTCGCAAGTTTTATACTCAAGCTGTTTTAAAATTCATGAAGCTGGACACGTAAGCGCAACAACGTGAAGCGGTTGTTCTGGGGCGAAGCCTATCGCCTTACCGGCTACGGTATATTTGAAGGCAAAAAATTTTTTTAATACGTGTTGACATTTTTTTTGGAAAAGAGTATTATTGGTCGCGGTTGGTTTGTCGATGATTATTTGCAATCGTTTTGCGGATGATTTTGTGCTGGCTTTTGTATGCTGGTTTTAATGGCAAACCGTTTTAACCCATTTTTAAAAAGGAAGGAGTTTCAAATGAAAACCTTAGAAAACATGAGAGCAAAACTCTCATACTTGTACACTAATTTAACCCTAAATTGGCAAAATGTTAAAATAGAGAAGGGGGGGGGGGGTACGTAAACAAGGTATTCGATCTTGTTACCAATTCTTATCCCAAAAGCAAAATAATTTTTTTGCCTTTACTCTTGTCGAGCTTCTTGTCGTGATAGCAATCATCGGTGTTTTGATCGCAATTCTTTTGCCCGCAATTCAAGCGGCACAGGAAGCAGCGAGACGAGCACAGTGTTCCAACAACCAGAAACAAATCGGTTTGGCGGTTCACAATTTCAGCGACGCACATCGGGGATTGCCGCCGTTGTCAGTATTCTCACATAAACCCGGGTTTCACACTTTTCTACTTCCGTTTGTCGAGCAACAAGCACTTTGGGATTATTTATCGGAACAGAGACATGTTTTCGCTCCGCATTTTACCGGAACATGGGCTGTACCTTACTATCCAACATTTCCTGATTACAGTAGCGGCTTCATAAGTTTGACTGAAGACTGGAAGGAAGCGTTTGGCGGTATTGCGTGGATGAGATGTCCGTCTTCAGGACTTGAGCCGTATTTTGAATATGGACCTACGTCATCTTATATTGTCCCGATAGTTTTTGGCGAGGCAAGCAATCGCAGCACATGGTATAAAGCATACTACGAAGATGCCGTAAATGATGCATTTGGTCCGTTACGTTCTGCTGCTGTTACGATACAGAGCGGCGGTGTTGCAACCAATATCAATAATCATCGGTTCGTTGATGCATGGACGGCACGTGATGAGTTGGTGTCAAGGTGGAGCGATGGCACTTCCAATCAAATTGTTGTAACGGAAAAGCATATTCCAAAATGGGCGAAAACACCTACCATTAACTTTGTGGCTACTAGCAAGAACGCCATTTATTCGTGGAATGGAAGTTACCTTATGTGTTGGAGTGATTGGCGAGTAGGCGGCGGTTTTGCAAGATTGGTTACCGATCAAGCGGGTCTGATTGCACAATCAGAATCAAGTGTCGCTGAATTTACACAACTTCCAGTCAATGGTACTTCGACATCATTTATTGGAAGTTCTCATGCGAGTGTTGTGAATACGTTGTTTGGGGATGGAAGTGTAAGAGGAATAAATAAGACAATTGAGCCAGTGTCGTTTCATAGACTGTCTCATGTCAGCGACGGTAACACCGTTTCTGGTCTTTGATCAAATACACATAAAATTTCAATTTTTTAACAATTAACCTTTAATACGAAAATGAAAAAATTTGCATTTACATTAGTGGAGTTATTGGTAGTGATTGCAATCATTGGTGTTTTGATTGCACTTTTATTGCCGGCGATACAAGCTGCCCGTGAAGCAGCGCGGCGTTCGTCTTGCACGAATAACTTAAAACAAATTGGTCTCGCCATCCACAACTTTAACGATACGCAAAAATACTTGCCGCCTTGTGCAGTATTTGCGTGGAGACCATCAATTTTTGCTCTGCTCTATCCGTACATGGAACAGCAGGGTTTATACGAGAAATTAGAATCGGACGGCGTGTTCACCACGCCTACGTTGTGTAATCACACTTGGTTTTTCAATTTGTCCGCTGACTATAAAAACGGATTCGGTTCCGTTAACGTATACCGTTGTCCGTCAGGTAACGGTGGACAAAAAATCAAACCTGGTCAAACAGATTCAGTTCTCGCACAAGGTCCTGTAACCGATTACGCTGTGTTGGTTGTCAAAAGCGACGATGCCCAAAACAACGGGTGGATTTACAGTTTGGCTTCAGAATACTATCACGGAGTTTTCATCGGCGGATTTAGAATTTCAAAAGTTCGGATGAGTAGCGGTACCACAACCGATGGCAATCAGGCGGCGAATGTTATTAGTTGGCGACCACGAGACACGATGGGCTATTGGTCTGACGGCGCGTCGAATCAATTATGTTTTGCAGAAAAACATATTCCAAATTGGGCTTTGACCGAAACCAACTATACTACTACGCCAATAAGTTTTGCATGGAATGGTAGTTACCTTTACACTTTCCAAACCGTCGAAAGTCCAAATGTCGGACGCTGTGTTACTGTTCACGCAAACTTAATTGCCCAAAATCCAAACATAAGCGCAACATCCGACAGAACTAAAGATTTAACTCAATACGCCGGCGGAACAAGTTACGCATTGGGCAGTTCGCATCCGGGCATGTTGAATTGTCTTGGCGGAGACGGAGCCGTAAAATCGGTCAACAAGCAAACAACACCATCCATCTTGCGGGCATTGACCGCAGTTGGCGACGGCGTTGTCGCGTCATTGCCGTAACTACGATAGTGAATCACACGTACTCGCAAATTTATCAATTTGCGATGTACGTTTGATATTGTACACTCAAGCTGTTTTAGCCGGACACGCAAGCGCAACAACGTGAAGCGGTTGTTCAAGGGCGAAGCCTATCGCCTTATCGGCTACGGTATACTTAGGCATTGCCATGAAATAAAATTACCATTAATACCCTAAAGTTAAGAGGTGATTTTATGCTAACATTAAAATTTAACATCAAAAAAAATTATTTAATGAGAAAATTTTTCTATTTATTATTTGCGTTAGTCGTATTGACCGGATGTGATAACAATGTTCCGCTTTCAGGGCATGTAACTTTTTCGGACAACGGCGAAGTGTTGACAGCCGGTACGGTAGTTTTCGTCAACGGTGCAACTCAAGCACGCGGCGAAATACAACCTAACGGTTCTTACGTTCTCGGTTTTGAGGATATAAAAAATGGTCTGCCGTCAGGAACGTATAGTGTCTACATCGATAACGCAAACCGCTACGAAGGCGGAGAACTAGACGCAAACGGCATCCCAAAAAGTGAACAAAAAATAATACCACTAATCAACGAAAAACACACCAAAATTGAAACCGCAGGTTTGACAGTTGAGGTGAATGGTTCACTCAAAAAATACGACATAAAAGTCGAAAGACCATAGAGAAATTATAAAAAACCACCATCAGCAAGCTACGCCATTTGAAATAGCAAACGAACATTTTCCGTAGTTCCGCATGGGGCGTGATTATGAAGTTGCTGATCGGTGATAAGTAATTGGCGATCCTGTCCCGTTAGGGACAATATGTTGGTAGAAAACGTGGGATTAAAAAACGCCGTCCAGATAGGGACGGAATGTGGGGACTTTTCAAACGGTTTGAATTGTAATCACATTGCGTCCCATACGGGACGTGAAATATTTTTGACGCTGTTTTCTACCAACATTTCGTCCCTAACGGGACAGAGAAAACCAGCTACAACTATTTCCCATAGGAACAAGATTATTAACTCATGTTACGCAGAGCCCAAATCCAGCCTTGCTCTAGTTTCCCTATTCAACCCAAACCTAACCGCTTTCGGCTATTTTTAGGGCATTTTTACACAAAAAGTCCTGTTTTGA
>JAIRWK010000105.1 GCA_031268995.1 Planctomycetaceae bacterium | reverse complement strand
TCCCGCGAAACACACGAAATTTACGCGAAAAGACGCGAAACTAAATTATTCGCGACCTTTCGTGCTCTTTTAGCGTATTTCGCGGTTTAAAAAATAAATTAAATCATTCGACTGAATAGCTCCATGAATTTTAAAGCAGCTCGAATATAACACGAAAGGTTCAAAAAGGCGTACAAGTTCGGTTGTGATACACCTCCCCTTGTTACAATTTATGTGTTGTGTTATTATATTGCCCCTGATGGCTGTGGCGGTGTTGTCTGGTTTGGTGAGAATTTTGACGACTCTGCGCCGCAAAATCATTACCCGGTGGTGTAATTGGTAACACAAGGGATTTTGGTTCCCTAATCCAAGGTTCGAATCCTTGCCGGGTAAATTTCTATTGATCACTCATGTTACTCACGATACGGAAATGATGGCGGTTACTCAGTCGATTGATAGAAAAAAGGTAAAAAATTGTTCTCGTCCCGTTATGGACGGAATGTTGGTAGAAACACCATATTTTCTACCAACGTTTTGTCCCTAACGGGACGTGGAAAATACGTCTGGTTATACCGTAGGCGATAGGCTTCGCCCTTGAACAACCGCTTCGCGATGCTGCGCTTGCGTGTCCAGCTTTAAGACAGTTTGAGTATATCACCGGTGCGTAACATGAGATACGAATTTATGAGTACGAGCGTAACTGAAATTCCGTCAATGTTGCCGAGCGGTTGGTTTTCTTTTATTCCGCAGCAGTCGGTTAATAAACTTGTCAAGAATGCGGTCGAAGAAGTGTCTGATATTTTTTTTGACAGGCTTGTTTCAAAAAATTCTTATTCGTCAAAACAACCCTCATCGGCTGAAATTCAAGTTGCGTCTGATGCTGTGAGAGAGAAACTTGCGGAAATTATTGAATCGAATTATTGGATTGAGGCGATTTGTGGAGAGGAGACGACATCGGAGCAACGCGGTTATCTTCGGTTACATTTGAGAAAACTTGTTGTCCCGTTATCGATTCCCGAATTGTCCCACGTACAAACAGAAGTCCGCCCGACAGTTTTGGCAACAGTTACATCAATAACGACAGCACTTGGATTTATTGTCGGCGGTTGGATTTCTGGATTGACTGGTGTTGTTGGTGAAGTTGGTTTGGTGTTGGGTTCTGTTGCTGGTGCGGTTGTTGGGAGTTGTGGCGTGATGTATCTGGCGGGCAACGAAAAATTACGCAGCCGTTTGCTTTTAGGGCTTGGTATTACAGCGGGAATTGACGCAGCTGTTTTTTGGTTGCGTGGCAAAACGTATGTTTTGCGCGGATCATTTTTGTCTATTTTCAAACGTTTCTGTTTTTACGGCGGGCTTGCGGTAATTGCGTTCGTGTCAAAACGCGAAAAAATTTTTAAATGCGATAATTACAGAAAAGAATTCGAAATTATGGTCGAACAATGGTTACATTCTGTGATTGTGGTTTTTGTCGTTTTGACGTACAAAATAAATTCTCTTGAACAAAATCCATTCAACCGTTACGCCGAAGATAAAAACAAATTAAACGCTGTCGTATCAATTGTTAAAAGATTGAAAAATACATTGCCCAACGACTCCGAAATCGTTATCACCGAACTTGTGCAAGAACTCGAATCGGGCGGATTTAATATTGAGGGCGAAGCGGACAATATTTTTTGTAACGATAGTTCAAACCAAAATTTAATCTGGAACGAATCACAAAATAAACTTTACACCCCAATCGGAATCCTCCGAAACGGCGACAACTTTCAGATCGTAGAAGAACCAATCATCCGAGACGAAATTGTTGAACGAAAAGGTGTCGTTAGAAAGAAACGATAAAAATACGCCGTATTGAGGCTATTTCCAAATTGTGGAAACTGCGGTATATTTTCTACAACGTAGCCGATACGGGCGGTGGTCTATACCGTAGCTTCATGAATTTTAAAACAGCTTGAGTATAAGTGTGAAACTATAAAAACTTAAATTTAAACTAGAAATTGAAAGGGTAGAATAATGAGATTGACAAGATCAATATTTTTTGTAACAAAAATTACGATGTGTATTTTTTGTACATTTTTTGTTGCTGTGGTTTTTGCCGACAACAACAAACTCGAAAAAATGTCGGATTATATCCGCGTGTCGAAACAAGAAGGTAAAATACAACCTATTTCGCTTGACACGCCGATAGTGAAATTTGAGAGCAAAAAAACGGGAGTTGAGGTTGCTCTTATTGGTGCGGTTCATATTGCTGATCAAAAGTATTATGAGGCGTTGAATGACGAGTTCAAAAAATACGATGTGGTGTTGTTTGAGTTAGTTGTTGACGAAAAGGCGAAGGGCAAAGATGACAGGTTGAAAAAGAAAATTTTCGACAAAAAAAAGTCGCAAAAGAACTTGCAAAGTGGAATGGGTGATATTTTGGATTTGGCGTATCAGATTGACCATATTGACTATCGGGCGGGCAATATGATTCATGCTGATCTTACGCTTGAGGAGTTTGTCAAGCGAATTTCTGAACGTGGTGATTTTTTGCTTTGGTTTGTTAGCGAGTATTTGAATGCGGTTGCGGGGATGGGCGGCGATGATTTTGAGGAGTTGGAGTTGCAAGGTCGGCTGCTGGGTTCAATGTTAGCGTCGAATCCAGCGTTATCGTTGAAGCGAAATATTGCGCGATTATTTACAAGTAAGATAGTGGATTCGTCGCAAATATTTTTCAAGGAAGGATCGGTAATAATATCTGACCGAAACGAGGCGGCGTTGAAGGTACTCAAAAAGGAAATCAAAAAGGGAAGTAAAAAAGTTGCGATATTTTATGGTTGTGCGCATTTACCTGAATTTGCCGCGTCATTGAAAAAGGATTTCAAATTGAACAAAACAAAAACAGAATGGATCGTAGCATGGGACTTGACCAAAAGCAAAACAGCAAGGAAATAAACACTTAACACAAAGAAAAATTTTTTTGTTACACCGAGACCGGTATGAGCAATAGGCTTAACCCTTTAACGACCGCTTCACGTTGTTGCGTTCGCGGGTTAAGCTTCAGTGTAGAATTCGGGACAATCGTTGCAGCTTTGAAGACAATTGCGGTGGCATTTCTTGGAAAATTTGAGCTTACTAAATATCTCGTTGAAAAAGGCGCAGATGTAAACGTAAAAATGGATGACAACACGCCCCTCCTATTCCCAGTAGCATACAGCGGCAACTTGAAAGTGGTAAGACGGTTTAACGCCTGTTGTTATTGCATTGCGTAAATACCGTCCTGAAATAGCAAAATATCTTGTTGAAAAAAGTTTTGATGTAACCATGAAAGACACTGATGGTAAGGTTCTACTATCCGAAGCGACAATTAATGGCAACTTGGCAGTCATCAAATATCTTGTTGAGAAAGGTTGTGATATAAATGCAAAAGATAATTCCGGCAGAACGGCGTTTGATGTCGCTGAAGACAATTGACATTACAACAATTCTCGCACAGTAGCAGGCATTGATGATAGAGAGTTTATACCGCAACTAGTATGGTCGGTAGGCTTCGGTATATTATTCCTCCATTTATTGACATAAGTCAGCTCTCGCACTTCTTGATAGCATTGAGTAAACTGTTTCTCCGTCCTTTATGTCCCTTGCGTCCCTTTTGTCCTTTAAAAAAGATCGTGTGAAGTGGTACAGTTTTTTTAGAATATATTTTTTAGAAAACTTTGAAACTGGCGGGTGATGAAGTGTCAGGTTGAGGTGAGGATCGTCTCCGTATTTAATTTGTTAGAACCGTTACCGGTTTTAACGTTTTCTAAGAATCCTTAGAAAGGAGGTGATCCAGCCGCAGGTTCCCCTACGGCTACCTTGTTACGACTTAGTCCCAATCACGGAGTT
>JAIRWK010000378.1 GCA_031268995.1 Planctomycetaceae bacterium | reverse complement strand
GCGCATTAGAAAAAGTCTCGTCAATTGATTCACAAAACGCCGTTTTAAACGAAGTCAAATATGAATACGATGCAAATCTGAAACTGAAAAAATTATATCAAACGTATTCCGGTTCTATTGCAACATCGACTCCATATCTCGAATATACGTATGATTCAACACACGATAATAGATTAACAAGTGTTACATATCCAAGCGGGAAAACCATCGAATACGGTTACGATTCGTTTGATGATGTAACATCGCTTAACACAAATACAACGCCGTTAGTTTCATATTTATACGATGGTTCCGGTTCGCCGATGCAGACAACCTATAACCAGCCGAATGTTTCGTCAACTTACATTGACGGTGGGCTTGATCGTTACGGACGCATTATTAACCATTCATGGCTTAAAAACAACAATCCGCTTGTTCATATTATTCACAGTTACGATTACGCTGGCAATCGAACAAAGCGCCACGATTCTGTTCACGCCGCAAACTCGGAACTTTACGATTACGATAATCTAGGACAAATAAAATCCCTTAATCGCGGTGAATTGAACTCCGCACAAAATGCTGTTACAACCGTCAATCACAGCGAGTCATGGAATTTCGACAAAACCGGTAACTGGTTACAATACACGAAAAACGGCAATGTTGAAAATCGAACCCACAACGCCGCCAACGAATTACAAGGTATTGCAACACACGACGCAAACGGAAACATGGTTTTGATGCCCGGCTTAAAAGGAAAATACGACGCATGGAATAGACTCGTCGAAGTAAGGGATTCAAACGATAATTTAATTGCCCAATATGAATACAACAGTCTCAATCAACGAATCAAAAAAACTGTCAACGGTGTTGTTACAAAATCATTCTTCAATGAAAACTGGCAAGAACTCGAATCACAAACAGGAAATGAAATAACCTCATACGTCTGGGGCTTGCGATACATTGACGATCTAGTATTGCGAGAAAAAGGAACAGAAATATTATACTCCCTCGCTGATCCAAATTGGAACGTAATCGCAATCTGCGATTCAATAGGAAACATCCAAGAACGATATACGTATGACGCTTTCGGAAAACAAAATATCTTCGACGCTAACTTCACAACAAAAACGGCAACAGATTTTAACTGGAATAGAACTTTCACCGGGCAAGTACTGGATAGCGAAACGGGATTGATGCTGTACAGGAATAGGTATTATCATATTGGGTTGGGGAGATTCTGTAGTCGGGATTCAATTGAAAAAAGAGTATTAGAAGGATATAATGATTATCGTTACGTGAAAAATAATCCACAAACTCTGTTAGATTTTTTAGGAAGAGAATCTCAAGCTGCCACTAATTGTCGTATAGGTTGTGAAGATGATTGTCTTGGCATCTATGGTAAAAGTTGGAATCCGATTACTAATATAAGGCGTTTAGCTTGTATCAACTATTGTCCTTCTGCGTGTGAAACGGTTGATCAGTCGATAACCTGTACGGCAATACGCCCGTTCAGCCAAAATACCACATTACAGTGCATTTGTTTTTTGTTTGCTTTTCTTGATATAATCCCCATACTAGGAAATCACCCTGTAGTAGAGGGAGTAGATTGTATGTGTAATATACTTTCAACGTTGAGTACAGGCTGTAATGTTGGAATAGGTTGGGGAATAGGATATCTTGCTACAACACTTTTTGATTGTGCATCTAGTCCAATTGCCAAATATTTTAAATTGGATTTACGCGTAGAGAAAAGTGAAATTTGGCAAGAACTATCCAAAGTTATGAAAAAACCCTCTTTGTTTATAGAACCTGCAATTGACATTATTGCTCTTACTATACAAAACGCTTTATCACAAGGTAGAATTACCCCCAATGAGCAAATGTGTAATTGTTTTAGATCACTAGGACTGACACAATAATTACAGATTCATGTTACGCATAGGTGATGACCAGACGTATTTCCCCCGTCCCGTTAGGGACGAAATGTTGATAGAAAATATGGTAAAAACATATTTCGTGTCCCGTAGGGTAGGGTGTGCAAAATTTTTTCTAATATTTGATGCGTATTTTTAGGACTTTATTTTTTGCAATTAATTATATTTTAACAAGATATATTTTTATTTGTTTGTCAAGTTTAGCTATTAGGATTTGCACGTTAAAAGTTCCTGATGCCGATAAAAAGTTCCTGATGCCGATATTTTTAGTTTTGCCCTTTTATGCCCCCGCAAATATCACGAGAGATAATTGAAATACCAGTGAACATACCATCGTAATTGATATTGAAATCATTATGAATGACAGGTTTGCCTCCAGAACAACCGCTTCACGTTGGCGTGATTGGTGTGTAATCTTGGGAAATTTGAATTATTAGCCTTAATACATTACTTTAACCTTGTGACTGTTTGGCGTTTTTGGGGATTTTTGCCATAAATTCACTGTATTTTACGCAATTGTTTCAATAACAATCATATTCGTAAAACCCTCGCGATAAATACGTTTCCAAACGTATAATAACAATTTCAAAAACATAATGCAAGATCACTTTGTACACCCTAT
>JAIRWK010000235.1 GCA_031268995.1 Planctomycetaceae bacterium | reverse complement strand
ATCATTTTGTATAATCCCGCTACTAACTATTGCGGTTATTATAAACCACCACCCAACCCCCCCCCCCCTGCCTATTTTAACATTTGTAAAATCTAGTCTTACATTTTTTTCAAGCAAAGCAAAATCTGTTTTTATGTTTTTGTTTTTCATTTGTACTCCTTAATTTACTGGCGGGTTAAATCTGTGAATTAGATCTATTTTGCGATTTGATTCAAAAAAATTTTTCACGCCATTTTTTTAATATATCAAAAGTATTTTGGTATCTGTTATACCGTTGCTGTTATGGGTAGTAGGCTTCGCCATTGAACAACCGTTTCGCGATGCTACGCTTGTGTAATCAGCTTTGCGAATTTTAGGACATCTTGAGTATATATGTCCAAACAATCACTTTCCCAAAAAACAAATTGACAATCCTATACACGTTTATCGTTTGTTTTAAACACTAAATAATATTACCAACTCTGTACACTATAGCTGCATTGGATTTTTTGAAAATTGACACGGCAAACGCAGTAATATACAATACAAACCTATAATCCATAATGGATTTAACATCTATGCCGAAATCGTTTAAACCATTACATTACCGAATTCATTGCGTACGCGGGTATAAACCTGTAACCTGCTGGTATGCTTTTTTAGTTAAACATTATCGGGTATTTTGAGCTAAATTATATAGGTAGTAAAATAAATTATTTGGTATCACAAACGTTTGTGCAATTATCACACAATTTAAAAATAACACAAGGGAGGGTAGCTTAAGATTTTTTTCTATACCGTAGCCGGTATATTTTGTCTAGTGTTTTGCGTAGCCTAAGTATTGTGATACAAAGTGCCATCTCGCGATTATATACTCAGGTTACTTTAAAATTCATGGAGCTAGTTATGGAAACGCGGCATCGAAAAACGGTTGTTCAAGGGCGGAGCCTACCACCCATACCGGTTGCAGTATAACCCTGCAAGAGCGATATGTAAGTGGTGAGTGTAGAGTGATGAGTGGCTAGAATATTATTTCGCGGCTTGCCGCTAACCACTAACTTTATAATCCGATCCGGCGGTTTGGCTGCGTTACACCGCCGGTTATACCGAAGCTGTTATACCGAAGCCGGTATGGCTTGAACAACCGCTTCGCGATGCTTCGCTTGCGTGTTCAGCTTCAGGAATTTTAAAGTAGCTTTAGCATATATAGAATTTTATTCTCAGTTTTCTAATATTTTGTCCAGTTGTTTATTTATTTCGATTGCGATCTGCTTTGCGCAAGATTCATATTGTTCCAAGTCTCCACCGACGGGATCGGCAATATCGCCGCCGTCAGTTCTCAATACGGATAATCTTGTATCCGCGCTAGGACACATTGACAAAACTTGTTCGCGGTGAGAACGTGTCATCGCAAAAATATGATCCGCAAATTGAATTAACGTTTCATTTAATTGTTGTGATGTGTGACCGGATAAATTGATATTTCGTCGTTGCAAAACTTCGATTGCGTTTGTTGCTGCCTCGCCCAATGCCGCCGCCGAAGTCCCCGCCGACATCACAACAAAACCATGCCCCTCTAACTCCTCATCCTTGCAACCAAGACGCGCCGCAATTGCACGCTCGCAAATCCGCTCCGCCATCGGACTGCGACAAGTGTTGCCCGTACAAACAAAAAGAATCATCCGCGCCGATAACTTCTGCAACGTTTCCAAACTCACAGGTCCCGAACGCAAAATCGAAAACTTGTTATCGTTTATTTTTAACAATGTTGATGGTTTTTCCGTATTGATAATTCCATCGTCAACCGCCAAATCAATATTTGCGCCGAGTTGTTCTACCGCTTCGTCAACAGAAATCGCAACCAGATTGCCGTGTAAATTAGCACTTGTCAAAACCAACGGCTCGCCGATTTCTTTAAGCACAGAAAGCGTAAACCAGTGATCAGGAACACGAAAACAAACGCTAGAATCTTTTGACACCGCCTTCTGAACGGATTCAGGCAAAAAACGAAAATCACTATCAGATTGAGATACATCCAAAACAATACTAACCGGTCCCGGCAAACATCGACGCGCTAACCTTTTTGCCAAATTGCTCATATTTGTTGCGTAATCACCAATTGCTACCACTCCCGACACCGCCAACGCAAACGGATGATCTGCTCCGCGCCGTTTCATTTCGCAAAGCCGCAAAACCGCCGCTGCATTCGCCGCCCGAACCGCAACACCATAAACCGTCTCCGTAGGCAAAACCACAACCCCGCCCAACCGCAACACACCAACAACCCTAGACACCAACCCGCCAATGTCCGGCAAATCACCAACTCCCAATTCAATCTTTTCAAATGTCATCTATACTACTTGTACGATTATCGAACGGTTATACCGTAGCCGGTAAGGCGATAGGCTTCGCCCCTGAACAACCGCTTCACGTTGTTGCGCTTGCGTGTTCAGCTTCAGGAATTTTAAAGTAGCTTCAGTATACTTTGTCCTTTATGTCCCTTTTGTTTTAACTCATGTTACGCACTTTCTACTGAGAGTGCGTAACATGAGTTATCTATTGTATTTTCAAAGTGTTACTTTTCTTCTTTCAACCATTTATCCAAAAACGGCAGAATCGGTGTTACATAAGGAACATGTCCGTCAGGTAAATACAAAATTTCCGCACGTTCCGGCATTTTCAGAAACATATCGTAATAATAGCGAACCTTGCCGAACTCATAGCTCACTAACTCGTCGCTTGAAACTCCGTCGTTATGTCCGCGTTCCACCATAAACGGACGCGGAGCAATCAGGCGCGCCATGTCGCTATGGTCAAACGTATTCGCCAAGTCAAAATCAAAAATCTCATATTCCAAATTAAAAACGTAACTTGACGGCAATAACGTTCCGGCGTTTTTGTCATTCCAGTAATTAAAATTCGCCGAACAAACAACCGCTTTGTATTCGGGAATCAACGGCGAAGTAAACATCGCCGTCGTACCGCCGTAAGAAAAACCATAAAAACCAATTTTATCTTGCTCTACAAACGGTAGCGTTTGCAGAAATTTCACAATCTGTTTTTGTTGCGCCGTCATAATAGCAAAAAGATTTTTACCGAGCGAATTGAGTTGACGCTTATTAAAACGAAACTTGTCATTCAATTTAAATATACCTTGCGGCGCAAATGTAACATAACCGCCGTTGCATAATTTGGTAATCATTGCTCGCTTAAAATCCCCGTCGGAACGGAACTCGATAATATGTTCCTTTGCTTCCCTTTCCAAACCATGTTGCCCAACAACCGCCGGTATTTTTTGTCCGTCCTTCAATGTCTTCGGAATCAACAGAAAACCAAACGAAGTTAAACCGTCAAACACATCAAGCTCCACTTCATAAATCGTATAATCCTTGCAATCTTTAAAGAAACGTGTTCGCGGATTCAATGGCAAAAGTTCGTCGTCAAATTCGCCGACCACATTTTTTGAAAAATAATCGCGGTACCATTCAATTGTTTCGGCGATTTTTTGCGGCGAAGAAGTGTTTAACTTTTTCCAAAAATCTTTTCGTGTATTAACGGATTCTTTGAGCAAACGTTGCGTGTGATTGTCGAGTTGTTTGACAATACGTTGCTGTTCAAATGTACGACGTAAATCTTTTATCGAAGCGTTATTGTTTTTTGCGTTTTGTTGTCCGACAAATTCAATCCAATCCGTTTTCAACGGCTCAACAAATTTTTTCGCCCGTTCCGATTCCTGCCGGACGCTTTCGGGATTCAATTCTTTCAACATACCGGGCGCACCGCCGTATTTTGATTTCAATGTAAGATTTTCCGGTAAATTAATTTTCGGCGCGTTGTACAACGCAATCGTCAACTTACGCGGACAAATCAAACTTGCGATTTCCGCGTCGCCGAACTGTTGAAGCAAGCCGAATACGTTACGGTCAATCGGTTCGTCGCAAAGCCGGTCGCGTCTGTCGAAATAATCGACAACAATCGCTTCGTCAATCCGCGTATCGACCGCCGCCGCATAAAACGCAATCAATCCGCCATCGCCTTGACCTTGCACACGAATTTTCATGTCCGGCGTTTTCTTTAACCAATCCGCCAACGCCAAAACTTCCTGCACTTCGTAACCGATAATATGCCGACCAAGTTGATACGCTGCGCGGTAAATGTATTCCCGATTCGACAACTGCAAACGTTTATCTTGTTTCAATTCGCGGTTGACAAGAAGCGGAATGATCATCTGCTCATCTTTTGCCGGAAACGAAAACCAGTTCGCCTGCGAATCTTTTCCCGACAGCAAATCGTCGGGCGTTGTATCGGTAAGCGGGAGATGAATGATTGTTTTTGTTATTTTGCCTGATTTTGGTTTGAGCAAAAAACCTTCGGCAGAAAAATCATCGAACACTCGCCAGCGAATCGCGAGAACAACATGCGTTTCCGTTTCGGCAACAACTGCGGATTTATCTAGCGTTTCGATTCGTTCCGGCGAATCAAACGGAACCCGCGTATCACGTACGCCGATAATAAATTTTAGATGTTCTCTGTTTGACGCAACCGATTTTTGATAAGCGTCAATATCGGCAAAATCGCGGTTCCAGTATTTTGCGCGACCGGCTTCGCTCACGGCAATTTTCTTGTCGAGAAACTGCGTGATGAGACGGTTATTACGTTCATAGTAATTCTCCGTCCATGTAATCGGTTTTGTCCCCGCCAATTCTTGCGCGGACAAAACGCCGCAAGTAAAAACAAAAACAATCGCCGACATTCCGGCAATTAAAAATAACACGTTTCGTATCGATTTCATTATATTGGTTTCCTTATATTTTAGTTGTAACTCATGTTACGCACTGCCCTCTCGTTTTATTTTCCCTATTTCGTTCCAAGCGGCTTTTATAGCGGCTAGGTAGATTTTTGCTTTTAGGGCAAAATGATTGAGTTTGTGGGCGAACTTTAGCTTCTCCAATTTAACATACGCCACCAGCGAAGTAAATAAATGGTTGCTTTGCGTGGTCACCG
>JAIRWK010000311.1 GCA_031268995.1 Planctomycetaceae bacterium | reverse complement strand
AACAACCGCTTCACGTTGTTGCTATTTCGTAACCAGCTTTGCGAAATTTAAAGTAGCTTCAGTATATTTGATGATGTCGTCAAAAATGCTCTTGTTGATACTGAATTATTCAGGCGAGAATTTGATGTCGAACTGGATCAATACACAGGAACAAAACGTAGTAATATTCTTCTTTTTTGTGCGGTATTTATTGATAGTTTGAAAACTGTTAAATATTGGGTAGAGAAAGGTGCTGATGTCAATGTAAAAACCGACGAAGGTGAAACACCTCTCTTTATTGCGGCAGAGAAAAACAGTTTGGAGGTTGTTAAATATCTTGTTGAGAAAGGGGCTGATATAAACGTAAAGACTAATGACGGTAAAACGTCTCTTGATGTTGCTGACTCAGAAGAAGTCAAAAAAATTCTCAGCGAAGCGGGAGGAAAATCGGGCGAGGAAATTAAATGAAAAGATTGCAACCGCTCAAAAAGCGGTTTTTTAAAACGCGAAAGGTTGCGAAAAAATTAGTTTTGTGTTGTTTTGCGAAAATTTCGCGTTGAAAATGTTTGTTCATTGACATTCAGGAGTCCGACCTAGTGAATTGTTACGATGCGGATTCAGTTTGTGAAGAAAATTTATGTGGTGCGTTAAATGCGTTGTATTTCCCCCCAAAATATACTAAAAGTATTTTGTCAAAATTACGATGAATTCAATGCGTCTTTACTCAAAAAGCAGAAAACGTAAAAAATATGAGATCGATTTCAAATGACTTAAATTACGCTTCTCACACTCGAAAATTCGGTTTTCATTTGCGGTTAAAAAATTACGAACAGAATTACAAAATATTTTTAGATTTACCTTCTGGCAATTAACTTAAAAACTACTAATTAAAAATAAAATTCAAAAAAATTAACCAGATAATAAATAATAAAAACAATAGATTATAAAATATTTACAATCTACATTTTTACTACTTTTACTCATAACACTACACGTGTTTGGGGAAATTTCTTTTTTGCCTTTTCTTAAACGAAAAGGAGAAAGGTTACATGGTGAAGTATGGGTATTACAGTTGATTATGATCGAGAAGGCGAAGCTATTAACGCGATTGTTGATGTTTTCGATGTAATAGAAGAAAATATCGCAAAAAACAAACTCGATGAAGAAATTGTTCAGATGGTGGTCTTGCTACCATTCTTAACTCGGTGGAATTTTTTATTCAAAAATTCCACCTTATTTTACGGTATTTTTGTAGAATAAGAGAGGAGTATGGAGAAACATTTCTAGAAAATGTTAAGACTTACAAACTTATATACACTACAGAAGAAGACATGCTAGAAGCTTGCTCAAGAGGTGAGTTTCCAAAAAAATTCTGCGAGGTAATTAAACTTCTTATACAAGAAGGCTGCTATGAACAGTACCTAAAAGAATTTTACACTATTATAGTTAGAAGTGGTCAGTATTGGTAACTCATGTTACGCATGAGCGATTCCTATTCAGGAACCGAAAAAACAGTTTTTCGGTTCTGACAGGGCAACTGGCATTAGCACGGCAACGCTCCGTGTAAGACACCGCCCGAAAATAAGTGATCCAAAATTTTGTAAAGAACATCAAAACACAATCGAAGATTTTAAAAATTTCAATCCATGTGTCATATTTGTACAATGCGCCTTTAGTAGCATGGAATGTTCGTAATTTGCGCCTTTATGCCTTTATTTTACAAGAATAGACATAAAGGCATAAAGAAAAGTTCGAGAGTCAATTGGTGCTACTAAAGGTGCGTTGAAAGAAATAGCGATTTAATCAACAAGTTTCAAATCAAAAGAATTAATTGGTATTAGATTGGATTCCGGTTGTGGGTTTGATTTTAGCGGTGTTGATCTTTCAGGTCTTAATCTTTCTGGATGCTGTTTCCACAATGTTAACTTAAAAAATACAAATTTTACGGACGCTATTATTACCAACAGTAATTTGGGTTGCTATAATGACAAAGATTGTTTTATCACAATTGAGCAAATTAAATCAATATGGAATTACAAAAATAATTACATGCGTGAAATAACATTGCCGCCCAACCTTCAAAAAGCATTGGACACAGAAAAAAAGTAACATATCACTTGAATGTATACTCAAGATGTTTTAAAATTCCTGAACCTGGGCAGTTGGTAGAAAGAATATGTGATTAAAAAACGCCGTTCCGTTAGGGACGGAATGTGATAATTTTCGATTGGCTAATAATGATTTCATTGTGTCTCTAACGGAACGCAAATATTTTTGACATTATCTCCTACCAACATTTCGTCCCTAACAGGACGACGAAAAATTTTTACCAACATTACTTCTAACAGGACGGCGAAAAAGACCGGTTTGTTTATGTTGCGCTAAATATTATTTTTGCGCTGGTTTGGGGCGGTCAACGGTGAAGTCAAACCGCTTACTTGAACTGGTTACTTCAAATGTTATGCCCGAAGTGTCAATGTTGTTATACTTCGGATCAATAAGTGGTGTTTGCACCGCATCATCTTCACCTAACCCATCAACAGCATTGATAACACTGATTCGATACGTACCCGACGGAAGTCCGTCATTCTTGTTAACCGAACTCATACGATAAACTCCATCAGATTGTAAATTTCCACGCGCAACAAATGTCCCCGTTTGAAAACAAACCGTCCCCTTTGTCAATGGACTGCCGTCATCCGAAAACGTAATTTTGCCGCTGACTTTGACCTTACTACTGCACCCAATACAAAGGAACAGCACCAAAAAAATAAACAATATGCCGAAACCAGTACGAGCGATAGGCTTCGCCCTTGAACAATCGCCGTGTGATATTACGCTTGCGTGTCCAGTTTCAGGAATTTTAAAACAACTTGAGTATAAGGATTTAATTTTCATTATTCTATGCAATGTTTGTATTCGACACAAAATCCGCAAAAGACATCTGTTTTCTATCTTCTGTCAATTGCTTTTTTTAATGTCAATTTTTGATAAAATTTTAATATTTACATTATTAACCATAGAGAACGAGTTCGCAGAGCAAAATTCAAAAACACGAAATGTAATAAAAAACGTGAAAAAAATATTTCTCGATTTTTTGGTTTCGTATTGTTGAAAAAATATCTCTCTGTGATCTCTCCGTGTTCTCTATGATTAATAAATAATCAATTACGCCTGATTGTGTGAAGTAATATACCGTAGCCGGTAGGGCGGTAGGCTTCGCCCTTGAACAACCGCTTCACGTTGTTACGCTTGCGTGTTCAGCTTTAGGAATTTAAAGTAGCTTCAGCATATAATTTATAACGAACCTGTAACACTGCCGTCTGTACGGGCAAGTTCGGCTAGGATTCTGCCCGGTACGGTGATGTTAACACTGCGCACCGAACCATCGCCGAGCAAGAAATTACAAGTACCGTTGTGCCACGAACCAAAATATTGCTGATGGTCGGGAATGGATTCTGACGGCGCGCGGAGGAGATACGACTCACCAAGACCGCGTCCAATTGTCCAGTTTCGTCCGTTGTCCTGATCCGCGCAAATAATATTCTGGTCGTGTCGCCACGCCAAATCATCAGACGCAAGACCACCGAGCGGAATACTTTTTTCACCAAAAATAAGTTGGTTTGATGTTCCGCTTATCCATCGACTAATTTTATCGCGGCATGACCAAGTATTCGCGTTATCGTTTGTAATAATCGCCCGACGAAACGGGCTAAAATTATTACTAAGTGATACTGCGAGGGAATTAATGTTCACAACTCTCGAAAAGTTAGAGCAGTGCGGGGTCTCGTGAGTCGTGTAAATTACCGGTGCATAATCGCCAAGCGGTCCGCCGGAACTGCCAGCATTTTTGTAAGTCTGACCGACAAACGTTGCTGATTTTGTATCACTTGCGTAATAAGTTGCCGTTCCAGCAATGTTATGACCGGCGACACCTGATCTACGAGTTGGGCATTTCAAGTACGCCATTGAACATAGCATTGTACGGTTTGATGTTGTCATATTTGGATGAAGCCAAAATACAGTGTTGTCCGATCCGGCTTTATCCAAGTTCGTATTCAGTCCCTTGTTTTCAGGTTCGCTGGCAACCCCGCAATCCCACGACGTGATGAAATCCCATATACCTTGTTGTTCAAGATACGGAGTCAATAGCAACACAATACCTGCACGTTTCATTCTTAAATCGAGCGGCGGCAGACCTTCGTTATTGGCACTTATGAAGTTGTGGACTCCAAGACCTAGTTGTTTCAGGTGGTTAGAACATTGAGTTCGTCTTGCAGCTTCTCTTGCGGCTTGAACGGCTGGAAGCAACAGGGCGATTAACACGCCGATAATTGCAATCACAACCAAAAGCTCAACAAGCGTAAAACCCCAAAGAGCAACGGGTTTTTTAGAGTAAAGAGCCAAAGATTTACCATTACGGCATTCTTCAACTCTACGTACCCCCCCCCCCCTCGCCTATTTTAACATTTGGCAAAATAGCAGATATTTTGTCAATTTTTGAACCGGCATCACCGGTCTGTGGGTTCAATGAATTTCTCATTTGAAATCTCCTTTCACAATTTTTGTAACACTAAATCAACATACTGTAGCCGACAACAACATATAACCGCAGCTTGTGGAAATTTTAAAACAGCTTGGGTACAATACGAAAAACACGATTTCTCGATTTTGTTGTCGTTACGATAACCGTTCTGACAATTCGTTTTCCGGCAAGCGATATTTTGATTTCAAATCAATTGCAAATTTACCGCAATTCACAGCCAAACCCAAAATACACCGCCAAAATTTGTCGTCAAACACGTATATCAACTAATGGCATTCCAATCAAAATACAACCTCTGCGATACCACACCACAGAAAAAAAGATTGCCCGATGGAAACCCAAAGTCGCCGAAATTATAATTAAAACTTTCAGCGTTGTCAATCACATTAATTGAATTCCGCACAGTTCACACAATTATTTCGTTAAATTCGCTTTAGACACCGCCCTAAAGTATACCATAGCTGGTAAGGCGACAGGGCTGCCCCTGAACAACCGCTTCACGTTATTGCGTTTGCCTAACGCTCTGCGTTGCAGGTTTACCGCAGCTTCAGGAATTTTAAAACAGCTTGAGTATAAAACCATTTATTGAACATTAACGGTCATTTCTTTTGGGGCGATACTTAATTAAATGTGATCTATATTTCTGCGTCTTATTCTGTCCAGTCTAGTCCGATGTCAATCGATGTGGCGGAATGAGTTAACGCTCCGACACTTATTCGTTCAACTCCCGTTGCGGCTACCGCCTTTACCGTCGATAACCTCACCCCGCCCGAAGCCTCTAACTCAATTGCAACGTCCGCGTTGTTTCTCATCATTACCGCTTGACGCAAAATTTCCGGCGACATGTTGTCAAGCAAAACGATGTCAGGTTTAACTTGTAACACTTGCGAAAGTTGATCCAAATTGTCAACTTCAACTTCGACAATTTTGGTATCCGCCGTCTCTTGACCAAATCGCGATTTCAAATATTCTTTCGCCTTACACACCGCTTCGGCGGGATTGTAAATTGTCTTTTCTTTGCCGAACGCAAGATGATTGTCCTTAATTAAAATTGCGTCGAACAATCCGGTTCTATGATTTTGACCGCCCCCACAACGCACCGCATACTTCTCCAAACGCCGCCAACCCAACGTCGTTTTTCGCGTGTCATAAATTTTCGCCGCCGTACCCGAAATCGCATCAACATACTTGCGCGTCAACGTCGCTATCCCCATCAAACGACCAACAAGATTCAACAAAAGACGCTCCGCTTGCAACACCGCACGAACCGAACCCGCAACACGACCAATCCGTTTACCTTTGACGGCAAACTTGCCGTCGTAAATTTCATCTTTCGACTCCGCCTCCCAAAACAAATCCTCGTCAATCGCTCTGAACATAACCGGAATCGCCATCAACCCCGCAACCACAACATCCTCACGAACCACCACCGACACACCACCAACTCCATCGTCCGGTATCAACGCAAGACTAGTTAAATCGCCAATGTCCGAAACATCCTCGTCAACCGCAATCGAACTCAACCGCAATAAATCACGCTCAACAAATAAATCCCAACCACATTGATAAAATTCTTTGCCCATAAAAAATTCCTTACCGTTAAAAATTTTCATTTACCTGCAACAGTACCGCGACAACATGATTGATCAGTGAAGAAGTCGATCATTTGCGGCATACGTATTTTTTGTACAAAATGTCTCTTTTAGTGATCATCAGGGCAAAGAACTATAAGGGACACGAAGGACATGATGAACACAAGCGGCATTGAGGACAAAAGGGATTTAGAAATCTTGCGGATAGATTTATTTTGGTTTAGCCCGTTAGCAATCCTAGCAACATTTGGCGGGATTGCATTGACATTTGAAGGACGGTTATGTTTGATTGCATCAGGAGTTGTTGGCGTAATAATTCGGAGGATTCGGCGGCGAAATCGGTATCGACAATGTCACTCATTGCCTCTGTTTCTATTTCAATTGCGTCCGTTATGTTGTCAATATTCGGCTCAAGACGACTCTTTTGGAACGTGCCAAGCCGTGAACGCAAACTCGTTATCTCAACCGTTACCTCCTCGATTATATTGAACGCATTATTTGTATCAGAAAACAAATCGCTCACGCCGTCCGTTTTGATGTCGGATAAATAGCCGCTCAAGCCGCCAAGTTGACTGCTGTGCAAACTTGGAATACTTATTCTTGCTTGTTGGTTTGATGTTGCGATTGGTCCCAACTGGATCAAAACTCCGCCGCCCGCAACCCTTAACCCCACAACATCACCTTCACGCACATCACCATTAAACCAAATCGACATGTCAAGGTCAGATGTCGATGTCATTGCAACTCTGCCCTTGCCAATTGTTGTTTGGTTATTTATCGTTGCAATAATATCTTTTCCGTATTCGCGTTCTTTGATCGTTCCGAACTTATCTCTGACTGGAAAAGAAGTGCCTTGCCCTGCTGTAAGCTCTACAAATTCAGCACTGCCGTACTCGATAGAATAAAACGTCAAACCCATCTCTTCACTATCGCTGTTGCCGAGCATTGACACGCCCGCGTTAGACGCAACAGCCTCGTCAGAATAAAACATCCGCAGCGTCCCCCTGTCTCCAACCGATATGGGGGCACTTCCAAGTTGAGAACTAGGGGGAACGCTAGCGAAATACGGTAAGGCAGCCGTAAAAAAGTCGGCTACTCCTTCAGTAGAATTGATTAAATCTATTATATTTTGTGCCGTCGGCGGATCGTTGGGATCAATACCGATAGTGATCTGTTTTGACTGCGCGTCATACGAAACATTGACTCCCGACGCATCAGGAACAACCACTATCTCTGTTCCGTTATATTTTGGATCGTTGCTTCGCGCTGTAATTTCGAACATTGCACCGATACCATTGCGGGCAAGCGACAACGCCGACGCTTTCGTATCTTTCGGCAAATTACCGCCAAACTCGACCGTGCCGAAATTCCATTCGGAATCCAATGCTGATTTTTTGTTGTCGTTTTGGGCGGTTGCTTGGAGCAATCCTGAACCGATTTCGGAGTTACCGGTTGTTGAAACGTATTCGCCGGCGGTATTGCTTGGGCTTATATTTGACACGCTGATTTCAAGTTTGTCCAATACATTCTTCGCCTCAACTGTTGGCGGGTCATTGAAAAATTTTACGAGATCACTTGCCGTCGTTTTAACAATCCCGTCCGCTCCCGTTTCAAGATGCACCACAACAGCACCCGCCGAAATAAGCCCGCCGCTTGTCCTGCCAATCTCCGCGTCAATTCCCAAATATCCATCGTTCGTAAATTCAGGCGGATTAGAATTGTCGTAACCGGATTGCGGGATAATTGTGAAGCGTTGACCTGTTATCGGATCATTTTCGACCATTTCAATAAGATTATTCATTGTAAAAACGCCGTTTGGATTCGTGCCGTTTTGTCTGCCGGAAAAATCTACTGAAATTATGACTGCGTTTTGTTGCGGGTCGAATGTTGCTGATTCGTTGGCGGAATCGCGCATAATTATTTTTACGTTGTCGTTTTCAATTCCGATTTGGCGTGATTTTATTGTGAAGGAAGTGTTCGGGTCAAGTCCTTGAATTGCGGCGTTTGCGTAGCCGTACACGGGCGGTTCGCTTGTTGTGTCGATGGACAATTGCTCGTTTGGAGTTGAGACAAATTTTATCGCGGGTGAATTTGGCGGAGCTAAAAATTGCAGGTAATTATTTTCATGCGGCGAACCGTAATACGCGGCTTCAAAAAACGGTGAAACCGTACCAATTCCGAGCGTTCCGGCTGGAATTGTTGCCGAGACGCGACCCGAACCGTCGTCGTTACGCAACAACGGCGAAGTATTGATCAACGTCGCAACTTGCTCGGCTGTCGAAATCACTTTGCCGCCGTCAACGCCTTCATTGCGCAACGTAATCGTGTTGTTTGGTGTGATTATTCCGGTGCCGTTTGATTGACCGGTGTGTTGCAGTTCAAAATAATTCGACGCTTCGGGCGAAGCCGCAATCCACGCGGCAAGATCATTTACGGTTGTGTTTGTCGGGTCGGTTGGATCATTTTCGTTGTAGGAAATATTGACGCGGAAAGTTTTGGGCGATTGTGTTAAATCGGTGTTTATGCCGGTTGTTTCTCCGTCAATGTTTCCGAAGATGTTATTGATCTCGAAATTGACGTTGTTAAATTCTGTTCCGGCGTATTTCGCAACGATATTAAATTCGTTGTTTGCGATGTTGTCGCCGGAATTATTGAATGTGTATTCCGCGTTTGCCCAATTTTCTGTTTGCAGGACAACTTCGATAACTGTTGGGTCGTTGCCTTGTCCTTGTGTAACGTTTAGGAACGGGGTGTCGTTTCCTTGTTGCGGGGCGGTGTATTTTAGGGTGAAGTTTCCGTTTTCTTTGCCTGTTTTGCTTGCGGTCAAAATTATGTCGTTATTTTTTCCGTAGGAGGTAACGGCAATCGAACCGGCGGTTCCTTGCGAATGAACTTTGGCGGCAACACCGGTTGCGTCGCTGAAGCGGTTGACCGCGTCGGCAATATCGCTCAAGGCGGCGGTTTTGTCGAAATTGAACAATTGATACCCGTTTGCCCCGCCAACATGAAAAACTACATCGTCAGCAAGACCGCCAAGCGAATAATACAACTCCGCACGCGCCGGCGGCGAAACAACCTCCGCAACAACATCCTTCTCCGTCCGCCCAAGAAAATTAGCCTGACGAATCTCCACCTTTGACAAGCCGGACAAATCATTGGCAACGAGGTCAAAATCGAGTGAGCCGTCCAGTAATTTTTGTCCGTTGAAGGTTGTTGAGGACGAGTAGTAGTCGATTGTGTGGATGATTGCGTCGGCTTGTAGTTGTAGGGAGGCGAGGGTCGCGTAATTTTCTACGCCGGTGTTTGCGGCTTGGGTAACGATGCCGCGAAGGTCGTTTAGGAGACTATTAATATTGGACAGGGTGCTATCGACCAACGACACGGCGTTATTGGCGCGTTGACCGTTTGAGACGGCTTGCTTCATCAGATTTATGTCAGTCCGCATTGAGCTGCCGGCGATGAAGCCAGCCGGATCATCTTGACCGGATTCTATGCGTAGTCCGGTTGATAGATTGCGGATAGACTTCGCAAGGGAATCATTGGTACGGGCGAGCGAAAGCTGGCTCAGCAACGCACCTGTATTAACCTTGAGACTTACTGGATTATGTATTGTTGACATAGTTTTGCTGTATGGTCAACGACCGCGAGCATTGCCGTTTTTTTCACGTTATGTTTGTAGGGAGTTGTTTGCGGGGTGTGCAATTTTAATAGCGATTTCAATTCCGGCTGGGTTATTTTGTTTGGGCAAATTTATTGTTGGCGGGCAAGGTTGGCGGGTAAAATTTCGGATGTGAAGTTGACGAGTGCGACCGATTGCAACACAACCCCAGTAGCGGTTATCGGGTTTATCGATTATCGGGATTAGAATATTTTTAACAAATCTACCAACTTCATAATTTTGCCAACTCAAAGACGACGAAGGCAAAGAAAGAAAAACTTCCCAACACATGACACGTACCGAAATAAAACCAACCCTAACCTTTCCGAAACCAGCCCTAACCTTTCCGAAGGAGGGGAATAATTCCCCTCCTTTGGAGGGGTTAGGGGTGGTTCTCCTTAACTTTCGAGAGTTGACGGTGATCTTATTTCAGGGCGAAATCTTGTTATTGTATTTTTTGCAATTCTTTTTCGATTACTCTGATTGATTCCCATTTTTTGCCGCAGAATCTTTGGACGAAGAAAGCGAAATAAACGAAAACGTTGACCGTCAAGACTATCCAGCACCAGATTAGCCCCAGACCGAAACATTTTATCCCCACAAAACACAACACCGGCAGCAAAGGCGAACAAATAAACACGACCTTCATCACAAAAACCGTGTCCCCTGCACCGCGCAATGTTGAACCGGCGATATAGGCGCAGCTGTCAAAGAAAATATACAACGCAATAAACCGCAACAAAATTATAGATAAATCACGCACCTCGAAAAATTCGTCAGCGTCTGAGAAGATTGAGAATGCGGACAAAAGAAACTCCGGCACCAAAAGAAACAACACCGCAAAAAAACCTGTATAAACACAACCAATAACAAAAGCCGTATTTGTTGCGCGTCGTGCCAGGTCTGGGCGGTTGTTGCCTAGTTGGTTTCCGACCATTGACGTAACAACGATGCCGATACCGACCAGCGGAATGAACGTCAACGAATTCATGGTAAAGGCAATTGTGGTTGCGTTGCGGGCTTGTTCGCCCAAGCCGCCGATGATCATAATGAACAACGTGAACGTTACCGTGTCAATAAAAGTGTACGAACTGCTCGGCATTCCAAAATACAATAGACGACCAAGAAGCCTAAAATCCAAACACATCCCGCCGACAACATTGTATCGCTTCTCGCGGAAATCCGTCAGAAACATTAGGAACACGTAAATTATCAGACGAACCCATTGCGAAATCATTGTTGCAATCGCTGCTCCGGCAAGACCCATTTCCGAAAATCCGAAATTGCCGAATATCATGCCGTAATCGAGAAAAATATTTAGCGCAACACAAAACAGGTTGTTATACATTTCAATGTGCATTTTACCTCTTCCGCGAAAAAATGCCGCGACGGATTCGCCGCTTATTGTTGCTGCTGCGCCCCAGAGCATGTAGTCGAAGTATTGTTTTTCAAGAGCAACGAGTTGTTCGCCGTGTTTGAAGAGGACGAAGAGGTTGATCAATAGGGGTTCGCAAATGAATAAAAGAGGCACGATTGCGAAGCCGAACCAAACGCCTTGCCAGACGGCTGCTCCGATTCGGCTGTGGTTGCCGCTGCCGTTGTATTGGGCAACGAAGGTGTTCGCGAATGCCGCGATACCAACAGGAATCGCAACAGCGGAAAAAAATAACATCATTCCTTGCATTGATGCTGTCATTGCGTCCGCGTCGTACCACATTAGAAACATGCGGTCGGTAAAGTTCATTAAGGAAATTGAACCGCAAGAAATCACTATCGGAATCGCCTGCCGCAAAACATCAAAACCGCCGCAAGAACGAGTCCACCAAGAACCATTGCCCAAAAACAAATTCACACCCCGTCAATTCATCTAACAAAAAAATATACTCACAAAAACACGAAAAAGAAAAATACAGACCACCCAAAAAAAAATACCTTTGTCTATCACGTCCATCCAGTCCTTTGTGTCCTCACCGTGCCTTGAGGCTTGGTGTCGTTTTATTGGTTGCGGTGAGATTTTTCTCTACTTTTCCTTCTTATGCTCCTTCAAAACCTCCGACAACAACTCCGGTCGGTCGGTCGTAATACTTTCAACACCCCAATCCAATAATTCTTTCATTCGTTTTGCGTCGTTCACCGTCCAACACCAGACATGAATGTTTGATTTTTTGAGTTTGTCGATTAAATTTTTTGAGAGGATGTTGTGTTGCAAGTCGAGTATATTTGTATCTAGTTCTTTGCTTTTTTTGGTGAGAAATTCTGCTAATCTATCGGCGTTTTTTTCCGCGTTTCCTTTGCCCGCCAGGTTTTCGCCGTAGAGCCAAGCCGCACACACTCCGCCATCCAGACGCCGCAATTCTTTGACCGTCTTTTCGGAAAATGAAATGATCACGGATTTATCAAGCAATCCATTGTCGCGGACGGCATCGAGGACAAGTTGTTCGATTTGTTCCATTTTAATTTCGATAACCGGATGGCAATCTGTGTTTTTTAGCAATTTGAGATATTGGTCGAGTGTTGGGATTTTTTCTCCGGCAAATTTTTTATTCTTCTTGGAACCAGCGTCAAGTTTTTGTAGGTCTTCAAAATTTGATTTTGTGATGTCAAGATTTCCGCCGATGGTTGTTCGGGCGGTTGATTTATCGTGCGATAGGACGAGGACGTTGTCGGCGGTTTTGTAAACATCGCACTCAGCCCCGTTTGCCCCAGCCTCAACCGCCGCACGATACGACGACAACGTATTCTCCGGCGCAACAAACGATGCCCCCCGATGCGCAACATTCGCCAGACTTAAAACAGGCATGTCCGCACAAAAACAATTGCCGCCCAGACACAAAAATAACAAAAAACTAAAACAACGCATATTTGACTCCTATATATAAGGACAAAACACAAAAATAAAAAAACCCCGCAAACACGACAATTAACAGTATAGTAAAAAACCGCCTTTTGTCAAATATTTTTTTAACCACAGAGGACACAGAGGACGCAGAGGGGGATGTTTTTTTAACCACAGAGGACACAGAGGGCACAGAGGGGGATGTTTTTTTAACCACAGAGGACACAGAGGGCACAGAGGGTGATGTTTTTTGTGGAATTTTGGGGGCGGAGTGGTCAAAAAAAGATTTATTATGTCGTGGTTGGTATGAATTTTATTTTTTTGAGACAGGACAACAGGATAACAGGATTGTCAGGATACAATGAAATCCCGTCTATTCCGCTATCCTGCAAATCCTGTTAACTCATGTTACGCACTCTCTGTAGTAATGTCCATGATGAAATTGTCCCGGAACATTTTCCCTGCCCTGAAAGGGCAATCAGCCTTAGCGTAGGGCAACGCCCTACGACGCGTGTCCGGGCTTTCTAAACAATTAAACAATTAACCAATGTTTCGTTCCGTAGGGCGTTGCCCTACGCTAATGCTTGCGCCCTTTCAGGGCAA
>JAIRWK010000303.1 GCA_031268995.1 Planctomycetaceae bacterium | reverse complement strand
GAAATAAACATCGGAAATAAAAATCGTGCCTTCTTTTTTCGAGTTATCTGTCATATCAGGACGAACCGGCGGACGCTCACGCGACACAAGAGGAATTGCGTGAAAAACCGAGTTGTCTGGAATGTCGGTAATTTTTGTCATGTTGTCCCATCTGTCAACAAGATATAAATCAAACGCACCACGTCCATTTGCACGCATACTGACAAGAAAATAATTCTCACTCAAAGGATACGGATAAACAAATCTGTATTTTCCGCGTCCGCCCTGATTATCGTAAACATTGCCGGTAACTTCGCGCCCGTAACCCGGAATCTCTTGCACGCACCCCGTAACTTCTTTTGGATAATTTCGCGGAAAAACATTTAGATGTTGGAGTGGTTTTCCCCATTCTTTTGATGTTGGGTCAAACCGGAACGGGTATTTAGTTGCGATTTGCGGGTCAATAAGTACAAGCCTGCCGGTCTCTGGAATGCCGCCGCCCGTAGTATGATGACCGCTAACTACACCAACAACCATACTCGAATGATTCGGAATAACACGCGGATTTTTGTACGCTGTCGGAAAATATGAACCGCTGCCCCAAATCGCGCGTTGATTTCGTCCGTCCGGCTGCATTGAAAAAAGAATACGGCTCATGTAATGCGGAATGTCCGAATACTCCCAACGCAAATACATTACCCGACCATCGTGCATAACGGTCGGATGCCAATCGCTGTCTTGCTCAAAAGTCAATTGTCGAACTTGCGGCGGCTCAAATGAGTCGTTACCGTTTTTTTTGCCGGTTGTAACACGATATAGATTGACCATTGGTTTACCGCCGTTTTCGCAGGGCAAACCCTGCATTCCGGCAGTTGATGCTGTTATAAACGCGCCTTCCTCCGGCAAATAACACGAATCAAACCAGTCAACATCATTCAACCCCTTCGGCGTAAGCTCGCGTAAATTGTTACCGTCAATACCAACCTCATAAACTGCAAACCGGTTAGCCTCATTGATCGAAGAAAACATTATCCGCTTGCCGTCGAAATGCAAATCGAGATCACGAATCGGCGCACCGTTCGGATGTTTGTAAACCGGAGTCAACTTCGGCTCCGTCCGCAAATCACTCAAAACCGCAATCTCATTGTCCCAACCATTCCGGCGAATTTCTTCGTTAGTGTGCGCGTTCAGACCAATAAAGCCGAAATTATTTTTGGCAGTATTACGACGGACAACTACTATCTTGTCAAAATCAAGCAACGGATTAGCAAGAGCAGCATCGCGAAGCACGGCAGAAAATTCAGCTTTCAACGCAACATCATCGGGCGTTTCTTTAAGTTTTACTCCCAACGAATCAACTTTCTTGAGATATTCGCCGCCTTTGGGATAGCGGTCTCCGAATGTTTTGATCAAATCTTCAATCATACGTTTAGCAGATTCAGGGGTATTGACCGGCACGATTCCGTTGTCGTAAGCGAACAAATTAAGCGTAACCGCCAACACAAAAAATAGCGTAATCATCGAACTCATCACCAACCCGCGTATTGGAACCGCGTTGGTGAATATGTCGGATTTTAGTTTTCTTTTCATTGAATTTCTCCTTTATATTTTTAAAGACCGAAGTCTGTTATTTTTAATTTTCAACACAACGAAAGTTACACCGAAGCCGTTATGGGCATTCGGGAACATCCAAATCAAACAAGGTTTGTACGAAAGTTTTTTCACCACAAAGGCAGCAAGGTCGCACGAAGGTTTTTTCGCATTGTTCTTCTTCGCCTTTGCGGTGTTCACCTCAATTCTAATATCCGCCTTTTGTTTCGGCGGTTCCGCCGTCGCAAATTTTGGGCGTGCTTGAGCAATTCACACCCAGCCGTTCAGCTCCTTTGTCAACAAATAGTTTTGCCCGTGCGTTATCTCTGATTCCGCCGGAGGGTTTGACTTTGATTTTGTTTTTTGCGGCTTTGAGCATTGTGTCAACATCTTCTTCTTTTGCGCCGTCGCCGTTGAAGCCGGTTGATGTTTTGACGAAATCGGCTTTAGCTTCGATTGACAATTCGGTTGCTTTTGTGATTTGTTCGGTGTTTAGTTGTGCGGTTTCGAATATCACTTTGACCAACACTTTATGTTTGTGCGCAACGTCAACAACTGCTTTGATGTCCGCAAGCACTTCGTCCCAAAGTCCGCTTTTGATCCAACCGTAGTTAGCGACCATATCGATTTCTTGCACACCTTTTTTGCAATACAATTCGGCTTCGGCAGCTTTGGATTCGGTGAGTTGGGTTCCGTGCGGGAAACCGAGAACAACAGAAACCTCCGTCTCCGTGCCTGCCGTCAATTGCTTGGCAATATCAATATCGCAAGGACGTACGCAAACAGTTTTGACTTTGTATTCAATTCCTTTTTTAATCCAATCAATAGCTTCTTGCCTAGTAAAGTGCGGAACAAGAACTGCGTGATCAAGGTAACGGTTAATTTGTGTCATGATCTTTAATTCAATTTGTTAATGGTTTTCAAAAAATATACCGAAGCCGGTACGGGCGTTAGGTTTCGCCCTTGAACAACCGCTTCACGTTGTTGTGATTGCCTATACCGAAGCCGGTATAGCTTGAGTATATAACTCATATTGACCTACACCGACATAAACGACACAACTCACTTCACAATAAAGCTGTCTTATACCGAATCCGGTATGGGCGGTAGACTTCGGTATATTCAAATAATAAGCCTTGCCGCTGCATGTCAGTTACAATACCGTGATTTTATACCAGCTGAAGAATAATAGTCAATACACCCAACCAGCTCATTTGAGAAAGACAAAAAACTTCCTGTATACTTTGTCAGTTTAAAAATACAGCACGCAGATATACTCAAGCTGTTTTAAAATTCATGAAGCTGATTACGCAAGCGTAGCATCGCGAAGCGGTTGTTCATGGGCGAAGCCTACCGCCCATACCGGCTTCGGTATAACGCAGATTTTTAAAGATGTTCGCAGATCGGAATCTTCTTCTGATCTTGCGAATATCTCCCAAAATCTGCGTCGTCTGCATGCTATACCGAAGTCTATCACCATACTGGCTTTTCAAGGCATACTTATCGCTTTTCGGTACGTACCGATTGCTTTTCGGTACGTACCGATTGCTTTTCGGTACGTACCGATTACTTTTTTGTATGTACCGATTGCTTTTTGGTATGTACCGATTGCCTTTCGGTACATACCGATTTGGTTTTTTGTATGTACCGACTGCCTTTCGGTACGTACCAATTGCCTTTTGGTACGTACCGATTACTTTTTTGTATGTACCGATTGCTTTTTGGTATGTACCGATTGCCTTTCGGTACGTACCGATTGCCTTTTGGTACGTACCGATCAACCCTTTTTCGGTGTTGGCGATTGTTTTTTGCCAACATTATGTCGTTCTTTGTTCTTTATCTTTGGGCAAATGTTGTTCGGGAAAAGGCAATTGAACAGTTTATACCGTGGTCAACAGGGCGATAGGCTTCGCCCTTGAACAACCGCTTCACGTTGTTATACCAAAGCCGGTATACCGGCTACATTATCCCTCGTAACTTATTCCCAACATGATCGAGTTTATACCCGAACCGATTCCCAACAGCGCGATTTTTGATCCCGCTTCCACAACATCCGATTCTAAACCAATTGCTGTTGCAGTCGGCAAAGCAACACTTCCGGTATTGCCTAAATATTCCAGAGTTGAAAAATTTAATTCATTGGGCAACCGCAATTTTTCCAATAATAATTGTTGATGCGTCTTGCCCACTTGATGACAAAACACTCGCCCAATATCCTCACGCTTCCAATCCATCTCTCGCAAAAAATCCTCAAACGCATCACTCGCAACCGCAACACCCTCATGCATCAAAACCTCCGAATCCGTATCCATAAGCGGATTCATCAAATCACCGCCCGATTGGTCCGTCTTGCTTCGGCATAAATCGCAAAACTTTGTCCTCGCCCGAATTACCCCGCCGCGTAACTTGTTGCCCGTCCGCGAAATATCCTCATGCACCAACAACACCGCCGCACTGCCCGAACCAATCGTCAAAGACGCAAACGCCGACTTGATACTCTTCCGCGTAAGCGTTAAATCACTGTTCAAATGCTTGACCGTCGCCTCCATCAACGACCGCGAACTCTCCGTGCCAACAACAATTCCCGCCCGAATTTGACCCAACTCTATCATATTCGCAACCTGAATCATACCACTCAATATCCCCAAACAAGCATTAGAAATATCATAAACATAACCCAATTCAGGTAAACCCAGTTGACAATGAACACCACACGCCGTAGCAGGTTCAAGATAATCACGACAAACCGAACCATGCACCAACGCACCAATAACCTCAGGATCAACTCCACTAACCTCAATCAATTTGCGGGCAGTGATAGCACTCTGTTGTCCGGGCGACACCCCAGCCGACCAAACCCGACGCTCACTAATCCCCGTCAATAACTCAAGACGCCCCTCCGATAACCCCAAACGACTATAAAGAGGAAAAAGACGCGACTCAAGCTCCAAAGAAGTTACAACCTCCTCAGGTAACGTATAAGAAAATAATTCAACACAGACTTTATTATAATACATCGAAAAAAAGGAATACCACAAAAGGTTTTAAACCGAAGCCGGTATGGAAGGTTTTCTACCAACATATTGTCCCTAACGGGACATATAATTTTCATATCCAAAAATACAGAAAAGCTATTGGGAACTTGCTAAAAACCTACAAATTGTGAAAATGTCATACCAAAGGCGCAATGAAAAATGTAGGTTTTGGGAAGTTCCCTATTACCACGCACCGCCTCGCCGCTAACTATACTCAAGCTACTTTGAAATTCCTGAAGCTGCGGTAAACCTGCAACGCAGAGCGTTAGGCAATCGCAACAACGTGAAGCGGTTGTTCAGGGGCGAAGCCTATCGCCTTACCGGCTACGGTATAATGCTGTTTGTTTATTTGTCATGGTTGAGGTTATACCAATTTATCGCTTCATCGATATTGTTAAAAGTTCCGTCAAGTTGTGCTTCGTATGCGTTGTTGAGAATAATTCCCATTTTCTTACCGGCTTTTACTCCGCGCGCTATCAAATCACGACCTTGCAAAATTGGTTTCGGTTTACCGCGAAATATCCCCAACTCTTCCGCTCGTAATTCACATTTGCTAACTTGCGAAGTCAAATTCGTCTTGCCGCCCGCCAAAATTATTGCCCTACACAACGCCGCCCAAATCCTAATACTCGACGGCTCAAGCCGCACCGCCAATCGACGCAAACCCTCGTCACTAACCACACACTCGCCCAACACAACCCCATCAGTCAACCCCTCGCCAACCACCGCCAAAACTCGATCAACCACCCGCAACGGCGGCTTGAGACGCTCCAAAAAACGACGCGCTAACCTCAACCCATCAACAAAACAAACTCCCGAAAACATTGAGTCAAATCTTAAATTTGAAATCGTACCGAATAATTTTTGCTTCAATAAATCTTTGCTTGCCCTGTTGTCCGCCGCATCCAAATCAGGCTTGCCGAAATTATAACACAACGCAGCAAAAACCAGCACCAAACGCTCCTCTACATCAAAACCCAATTCATCTGCAACCTTGACCGCAAAATCACAAATCCGCGCCGTATTCGTAAACAAATTGTCATCAATTCCGCCGTCAATATGAACAACAGGATTCGCTTCCGATATTAGGTTTGCAATTTCGGGAAAATGTCGTATCCATCCTGTTTCTCGCAATAAAAACAAACCTCGCGACGGCTCTATGCCCTTCAGCCCCCACTTCGACCACTCGCCCCAAACTCGCTCAACCGAAAGCGTAACAAATTCATCAAAAACATGCTTGCAAAATTCAACCGTATTCGACTCCATAGTGAAACCAAACCGCGCCGCAAATTGCATTCCCCGCAAAACCCTAAGCGGATCATCACAAAACGCCTCCGTCGGCGCACGCAATACCTTGTTCTCAATATCACCAATACCGCCAAACGGATCATAAATTGAATTATCCATTCGAATCCCGATTGCGTTGATTGTAAAATCACGACGCGAAAACGCCGAATACAAATCAAGATTCGGGTCGCAAGAAATATTAAACCCTTTATGACCAACACCAGATTTCGATTCCCTTCGCGGAACGCTAATATCGATTTCGTTGTCAACCTTTATCGTCCCAAAACTTTGCCCAACATAATTAACGCTAAAATGACGTTTCAGAATCTGATGTATCCTCTTGTAAGTCAAACCATAAACCTCAATATCAACATCCTTCGGCGACAACCCCAAAAGAATATCCCGCACAAAACCGCCAACAAAAATACACTCCCTAGCCCCACCCTCATAAAGAAGCGAAATCACACATCTAACCTTCGGTTCAGGCGTAAATTTCAACATTATACTGAAGCTACTTTAAAATTCCAGAAACTAAACACGCAAGCGCAACAACGTGAAGCGGTTGTTCAAGGGCGAAGCTTATCGCTCTACCGGCTACGGTATAAAAAACAATTACGTAAATAAACATAAAGAACAAAATCGCCAATCTACCGTAACCTACAGCCAACACCGGCTTCGGCATAATTTCTCACGATGATTTCGTCAACTTCTCCGCGTTTTGTTGAATCGGAATTAATTGCTCTTTTTGCGCGGATGACGGTTATATTGTACGCGGCGTATTGTTCTTTGATAAAATCTGTTGCCGAATTCGACAGCATAAATTTCAATCCTCTTTCATCTAAATCATCGCAACATTCACGAAGCCGTATTTGGTCGTCTTTTTTAAAACCGTCTTTGGAGTATCCGGTAAAACTGGAAGTATCGGATACCGGATCGTATGGCGGGTCAAGATATGTAAATGTATCTTTGGGAATTAATTTTAAGGTATCTGCATAATCGTTTGACGATAGATGTATTTTTGCGGTGTTAAAATAGCTACTAACTGCACGAAGTATTGACACATTTACGATACTAGGGTTGCGATAATTTCCAAATGGAGAATTAAATTCACCTGCACTGTTTACCCTAAATAATCCGTTGTAGCAAGTCTTGTTAAGATATAAAATCCGCGCGGCTTTTTGCACGGCGGGAAGCGATACATATTTTTCCCTATCCCTATCCCAATCTCTGACGTTGTAAAAATATTCAGATTCATTTTTATATTCCTGCAAAGCGGAAATAAGAGCTTCAACATCTTCCTTAATAACCCTATAAACACCAATTAGTTCATCATTTATATCGCTAACAAAAGCCATTTTTGGCTGTATTCTGAAAAGCAACGCACCACCGCCAACAAACGGTTCACAGTAACTCGAAAATTTTTCCGGCAACAACGAAACAAGCAAATCCAACAATTGACGTTTACCGCCAACCCATTTTAGCACAGGAGCAACCAATAAATTTTTACCATATTTTTGCTTTCCTTTTCTACGTGAGATCATAATAAATATCCGACCGTCAATTCCGATATTTTTACAGGGACGACATGGACGAAAAGATAGTGAAGCCTTCGCCCCTGAACAACCGCTTCGCGATGCTATGCTTGCGTGTCCAGCTTCAGGAATCAGTATATATCAGTTCATTTATCCTTTATTTTTCCGTTTTTTTTCTTATTTTCCTTGTCAGCTTTTTTGTTGGCTTTGTTGTTTTTTGGGTTAGGTTTTTTAGCGTCGTCATCATCTTCGTCATCATCTTCGTCATCTTTTTTGTTTCTTTTTTCAAGTCTGCGTTTTGTTAATTCTTTTGCGGTATTCTTTTCTGCCATAGAGGATTTTTCGGTTTTATCCGATTGGTTGTCATCAAATAATTTCGCCATTTCTTTTTTTAGCTCCATTCCACGCAAATCCCTAGAACTGAGAACTTTGCCCCCCTTGTCTACAATAAATATTGTGGGAATGACATTGATTGAATACACTTTTCCCAGCGGCGACAAATTGGCTTTCTTTGTCAATTCTTCGGAAAGAGTAATCCAATTGATGCCCTTTTCCTTCACCATCTTTCGACAAGCTGAAACATCATCACCGAAAATGGAAACTATCTCCAACCCCTTGTCATGATATTTTTCATACATCGCCTTCAATTTGCTGGTCTCCGAATCATTTTTCGATGTTGTAAAATGAACAATCACATACTTGCCGCGTAACGCTTTCCAATCAAAATCCTTCCCATCTAAAGTTTTTCCATACAATTGCAGATTCGTACCGGCAGCACGTGTAAGAAGTCTTCCAAATTCCGCTAGTATTCTGCTTTTGCTGTTGGAAGGAATCGTACTCTTATCAGATTGCACAAACGCCATCAAATCACGAATCGTTTTTTTCTCAAGATCAGGATCAAGTTTTTTAGCCCCAACCAAACCCGCCGTCCTTGCAGCCGCATTCAACGGTATAAACGGATCAATCCCAATCGGCTTCGTGTTCGACCATTGCTTCAACTCATTAACAAATCGCGTAAAATTCTCCAACGTGAAATCCTTTTTCACCTCCGCACTTCGACGGCTAAAAAATTTATGATACTTATCGTCATTGACATAAGACAAAAACTTTCCCTCTCTTTCCAACTGCTTGAGAAAATCTTCATACTTTTGAGATGCGCCTTTTGATTTTGCGCCCTCTGAATAACCACTTCCGGCAAGCGTCCCTTCAATCCGAACAAGAGACTTCAGCCCCGCAACTTTATACTTAACGCCAACTTCCCGCTCTTTATCATCCTTACTAACCTCTATTATTCGTTCACCGCCTTGAATACGAGCGGTTGCATCACTTTCGGCGACCAGAATTTTCCCTTTGGCGTTTAGCCCCATTGAGTGGGCAATTTGAAGCAACTTGCTATCAACAAGAGCCTTGACTTCAGCAAACGTATTGGCATCCCTTAACGCTTTGGTATCCAAAACGAGATCCGCTTCACCCGCAATTGCAGATGAAATACCAAACAACAACACAAATAACTGAATTGTAAAAAA
>JAIRWK010000297.1 GCA_031268995.1 Planctomycetaceae bacterium | reverse complement strand
AAAGAAAAGTGAATCAAAATATCTTTACGACAAAACCTCCCAATTGATCAACGCTTCGTACAACTTCATGCCGAATGAAAAATACGATTTCGACCTAAACGGCAACCGCAAAAAAGCCGAAATTCAAGGAAAAAAACAAACATACCAAACTGGCGAATACAATTGCCTGATATCCGACGAGAATTATCGTTACGAATATGATCCCGAAGGAAACCGAATATCAAAAACCAACAAAACCAACAACGAAACCACAAAATACTTTTGGGACAATCGTAACCGCCTAACAAGAGTTGAAACACCAACCGAAGCGATAGAATACATTTACGACTATCAAAACCGCCTAGTAAAACGCACAGAAAATATAACCAATCAACAATACTTCATCCACGACGATTGGCAAATAATCCTACAATACGACAACAAACAACAAGCCCCAACCCACCGCTACCTCTGGGGAACCAAACAAGACGAATTAATCTGCGATAACGACAATTGGCAACTAGGCGATCACCTAAACACCATACGAGACATTGTAAAATCAGACAGCAATGTTGCTACCCATCTTGAGTACAACTCTTTCGGTAAACTAATTTCTGAAACAAAAAATAACGACTCAATATTTTTCGCCTACACCGGAAAATTAACGGATAACTCAAGCGATCTACAATGGAACATTAACAGATGGTATGACTCAAATGTTGGGCGATGGGTGAGTGAGGATCCGATTGGGTTTAGAGCTAAAGATGAAAATTTGTATTGTTATGTAAAAAACATGCCAGTTCAGTATTATGACTACAGGGGACTGTTGGCGCAAGGTCATACTATACCAAGTGTAGATTGGGGATATCTGTCTGAAGAACAAAGATATCCGGGTACAGTTAGTGGATCGACGGTAGGGAAACATAATTGTTCATGTGGAACCAAGAGCTCATCTATAAAAGTTACAAGGTCTGACACGAGGCGTTTAATAACAAGTACCAATACATGTATAAACGGAACATACGACGGTTTGTTGTGGGACACCGGTTATTTGTACTGTGGTGAGTTCTCGTTATATAGAATAGTTAATCAAGTTGATTATCAGTATGAATGTAGGAAGTCGTATATGTACATTTCACCTACCAAAGGTATTGTATCAGGTTATCGCGTATACGGTTATGTTTACGAGTCATCGCAAACATTTGGAAACCTTGAAGTAAAATTTACAGGAACTGCTGATCCAATGAATTCCTCTATTGACCCAGGTGATATTCTCACATTGGTAGGTACTGTCATTACTGTAATTTCGCTACTGTAGTAAATATGTTTTGTTCATTTTTATCAGGTGCAACAGTGTTGTAATTACGGATTATAACTGAACTTTTGCAAATTTTACAACAAATTATACTTAAAGGAATTATGGTGATTTTTTTGTCGACTTTAACATAATTTGAAACAAAAATATTATCGTAACAATATTGCGAAACCCTTGTTTTTCTAGCACCTCTGTTGTTTTTAAAATGATATTTGAAACGATAATATGATAAAAATCCGAGGTTTTCAACGTCTCAAGCCCCTTTATTTGCAGTGTAAGATGCCATTTTGCAAAAGTTCAGTTATAAGTTTATTCATTTATGTAGATGGAGATTGTAAATTGTCTTAATCAATAAATCATTATGAAAAAATATAAATGCCATTTATCCATTTTTATAGCAACGATATTAGTTTGTGTGTTAGTTTACATTGTTGTTTTTTGGTTACCGCCGAAGATTTTAGTATGGCGGATAGCTTCGGGCAATGATTTATATAATGTACAGGAGAATTTGATTTGGAATCAACGAACAATGATTGATGCCGTTCCGATATTGGTAACGATGCATTGGAATATTGTTCTTGAAGAACGTTTTTTGAATTGTGAAGATTGTTTTAATGACGTAATTTTCAGGCGACGGTTAAATATATGGAAGGCGTTGATAGAAATTGATAAATCCACAAGTAATGAAGATATTGCCAGAGTGATAGAATTATATTTTATAGTCCATGCCAGATCGTCGGATATAAGAAGAGATGAATATGAATTACTTTGTGATCTATTTAAAGCGAAAAAATTGTCCTACAAATGGTCAATACCAGAAAAATTTGCCAACGAAAATCGCAACATCAATCCAATAAATTACGTACAGTAAATGTAATATAAACGGAGATATAGAATGAATAGTTTCAAAGATTCTTCGTTTTTGGTTGTTTCTCTGTATAAAAATACTTTGTATTAATTGTAACGATAACGAATTTAAAACGAAAGTTAATAGTTACAAATTCGTTGTCAAAATAACAAAAAAGAAATGATGTACCCATTATGCCAGTATTAAAACAAAATTTATTGAAAGTTCTATTTGTTTTTTCAGGTACAATTGGCTTACTCAATATCATACTATTGTTGCTGGTATCTATGATGATGAGAGTGATAGATGGACCGCTTGCACTGGTACCGTTCTGTTTGGCAAAACAATCTTATGATCGTAGTAGTTTAAAATGGGAACTTCTCGCTTCTGGTACACATGAACAAAACATGACAATACGTCAGCATCTCAGAGATATTCATTCGTCGAACATTATGATTAACGAAGAGAAAGACTGTGTCATCGTAAACGGTGCCGATGATATTGTCAACATGATAAAATACCAATCCGGTAGCAACAGTAGCAGTAAATTTTCATTGTATGAGATTGATGGAATGAGTCCATTTGATTTTGGTGCTGTCAGTGATGCAATCGTTTTTGTTCTCAATAACAACAGTGTAACCGACTCGTTTTTTGGAAGTTCTCGGGAATTTAGGTACGATGGGACATTAAAAAAAATGCAGGTTATTAGTTTCGCAAACGCAAACATCACCGACAAAGTTATTCCACGGATCGTGTCACTACTCAAAAATTGCAAAGCGTCATTGCGGGTAATAAACTTGAGGAATACACATGTAACGGAAAATGGATTAAATATTATTCGTAGTGAATATCCTAATGTTCTACTGAATCCTGAACATAATACTATTCCAGTGTACCCATTTGAGGCAGCGTTGGACGGGACATGTCTTGATTTTGGCAAAACAGGTATTGTGAGCGATGATATGATCTTAATGCTTGATTCAATTCCTATTACGCATTTAAAACTGAAAAATATGCCCGTTACAAATAGAATTTTTGTATCTGTCAACACGATGACTGAGTTAGTTGAGATTGATTTACAGAACACAAAAATTGAAGGTGATGCTGATGTACATTTGTTAGCGGAGTTACCGAAATTACAAAAATTAAACTTGAATGAAACAAAAGTATCCGCCGATGCCATTGGAAAATTAAGTACATCAAAGTCTATTACTCACCTAATAGTAGGTACAATTCCGAAAGATGGGCAAAATTCTGTTGAGTTGTCACCACTTGCCAAACAGTCTCTGTCATGCAGTGAAAATTGTACGCGAAACAATAATAATATCTCATCAGCTTTAGTTGATAATCATTCAATAAGAGTTTTGTCAATTGACGGGGTATCAATATGCGATACAATATTGGCTGACATGGTGAGTTTTAAGAAGCTACAATTCCTCACCATCTATAATTGTGAAATGGTTACAGACAAAGGTTTGTTATCTTTGCAGAAATCCGATTCGATAAAGCGAATATACCTACGAAATACAGGTGTTACAAAGAGTGGTCTAAAGGAGTTTATCAAACTGCGTCCAAAAGTTGTTGTGCAATGGTGGAATTAAAAATGACGTAAACGTTCACTAATTTTTTACCCTCAATGTAATAAAATATGAATATCTCATTTCCTATTTGTGTTCAAAGCAAAACAACCTTTGCAAATAAATTTTCCACCACACTGACTTCATTTACCGTACTTAATATGAATACTTTCAAAAGAATTGTTACAGTTATAATTATTGTTACGCTAAATCTTTTAACGTTTTTGAGTTTTTCGCATTTTGTGATTGCTCAGGATAAGTTGGCGGTTAAGTCATCTGAGATTAAGATGCAGCATGTTGGCGGTATTGGGGCGAAATTTATTGTTGCGCTAATTTCGGATGGTGAAGGCGGAGCTTGGATTGGGAGTGAAGATAATGGAGTCTTTCACTATGACGCTAACGGGAAAATCTCACAATTCACGACAAAAAACGGTCTCGGTGATAATAACAGTTACGCCCTCGCAATTGATAAACTTGGTCGATTGTGGGTTGGGCATCTTAATACTGGAGTTTCAGTTTTTAATGGTAAAAATTGGCGAAATTATGATGTTGGCGAAGGTCCGATTGGCGAACGTATTTTCGATATAAAAATTTGCCCAATTGACGGCGATGTCTGGTTGACAACTTCAGCAGGACTCACTCGCTACAAAATTTCAACCAACACTTGGGAACACATTACCCGCGAAGACGGTTTGCTTGAAGATCAAGCATCCGCTATTGCCTTCAAAGAAGATGGAACGTTGATCGTTGGCACTCAATGTTACGGCTTGGCAATATTCAACCGCGTTGAAAACGGCGACTATAAACACTCCCGCAATATACTTGCCCCTGAACGCTTCGGCACCGATAACTATAGCCCCGTCCCACTTTTATCACGCGGGCAAGGTTTGCCGTCAAACCAAATTAACGATATTATTGTAACAAAAAATACAACAAGTAAGTCAATCTGGATCGCAACTTCCGCCGGACTTGTCAAAGCGACCAATGATTTGTCCAAAATTGAATACATACGCGGTAAAGATTTTGTCAATAAAATTCACGGTCTTTACGGCGGCACTCCCCAAAATTTTAAACAGCCTACAGCAGCAATATTGAACCAATTGATGCCCAATGATCGTTTGACCACTGTTGTGGAAGATTTGGTTGGTCAAATTTGGGTCGGCAATTGGCAAAGCGGCATTTGGGTTCTCGATGCAATTACCGCTAAACACACCCTTACCCAGAAAGGTTCCGGCTTGCCCGATAATTTCGTAACAAAAATTCTGCCGCTAAAAGATTCACATTTTCTGGTCGGCACCTACGGCGGCGGAATCGCCAAATCAACACAACCCTTCAATATGCCCGGTCGAAAACCCGCCAACTATATTACACCAACAAAAGAAAATTCCGTTTTGAAAAAAGATTTTCTCAACTTGCCCAATCCCGCCCAACCACCAACAATCGACGAATTAAAATCATCACACGCCAAACTCAATAACTTCAAAACACCATTGCCCAAAATTTACGTGGCAAATTACGGCGAAGATTGGAAAACACAAGGTAATTGGGTTGGAAATTACGGTCGGCAATACGCTATTATGTGCGGTGCCTCTTCGCCGTTTGATCAATTATTTTTCATGAACGAATCCGATATTAACGTGCGACCGTTTATCGGTCCCAATAAACGTAAAGGTGATACGCTGCGGCGTTGGGTTCACTGGTTCAAGTCAGAAGATCGTCGTGTAATGTACTCGCCTATTAACGGTTACCGCCGCCAATCCGAATGGGATGATCACGCAGAAACCTACCCGCTCACACATAATGGTCCCGATCTTTGGTACTTGATTGATATTGAAAAACAAGGCGTTTATAAATTGTCAATGTATTTTTTCAACAAAGATGGTCACGGCGGTCGGGACCGACTCCGTGATTTTCTTGTTGAAATATATCCTGCATCCGCAACTTGGACAAATTTCTCCGACATGGAACGCCTCGATAAAATAGCCGAAACCCAAACAAAATCCCCGCCGCTTGCGAGAACCAGAGTCGTCAACTTCTGGGGCGGCGTACACAAAAGTCTCGAATTAAACGGTAACAACAAATATTTTGTCCGCATCGCGAATAACTTTACTTTTTGTACAATAATGTCGTCAGTGTGTGTTGACAGAGTTGACGGACAAGAAAGTTATAATGATACGGTTGGACTTTCGCTGACACAAAATGTTCCCTATTGCCCGCCGCAATTTCCATCAGTCATCCCCAACCCAACTTGCCGCGAAGCCGTCAAACTCTGGAAATCACTCGAAAAACAAAACACCAACATCGGCACCTCCGCCCACCGCCGCAAAATACAATTGCAAATACTCCAATTGACCAAAAATTCAAATATAAACACAAACGATAATTTGTTGCCCGCCATCTCCCAACACTTAAACCAATGGGACAAACACCAAACCAATAATTGGCATAACTTCATAACCGAATCAAAAAAACGCACCACCAACAATACCAAACCAGACCAAATAAAATCCCAAACAACCTCTCTGAATAAACCTAAACAAAAACCTTGGACAGGCTGGAGGAGATAGAGGAAATTGTGAATGGGGAGGTGTTGACTGCGTTGGATTTGGTACAATGAGTTGCGTATTTTTTGTCTTGGTCAGAATTGTCTTGGTCAGAAATTGCAGTGGTGAGGTAAAGACTCCATTGGTTCGGTTATTCCTTGTCGAGTTGCCCTCTGGTAACATTGCTTCTACTTCACCAAATAAAAGACTTTACCAAACTAAAATCTAATACAATCAACCTTACTAAAGCCACTTTCCTGTACAGGAAAACCAGTCCACCTCTC
>JAIRWK010000090.1 GCA_031268995.1 Planctomycetaceae bacterium | reverse complement strand
CACGAAATTTACGCGAAAAGACGCGAAACTAAATTATTCGCGACCTTTCGTGCTCTTTTAGCGTATTTCGCGGTTTAAAAAATAAATTAAATCATTCGACTGAATTGTTACAAATATTCTAAAAGAATCTTTTTCCGTATTCTTTTTGCCCTCAATATCAAAAAAATCTCTCCCTCTGTGTACTCTGTGTTCTCTGTGGTTATAAAATCCCCCCAAACCGATAAAGGGCAGCACTTTTACCGTGAAGGTGAAGAAGGCGGGGAAGGATAATTTTCCTGCCTTTTTCGTCTTCGTCGCATTTGTAGTAAAAAAAATCCCTTTTTTGGGGGATTTTGCTGTTTTTGACTCAAATGATACGAAGGACTTCAAGGACGGAAGGAGCATAAGGGACAAGAGGGAAACGGTATTTTGATTTTTTGGGAAATTTGGTTTTGGGTCTTGACCCTGTTTTGGAAGCGTGGTACATTATGGTTAAGCAAACTTTGAGCGTCAGATGCTTGACCGAATTTATAGACTATAGTTGGCAATAATTGAGTATTTTCCTACACACTTTATACCGTATCCGGTAGGGCGATAGGCTTCGCCCTTGAGCAACCGCTTCATGTTGTTGCGATTGCGTGTTCCGCTTCGGGAATTTTTAAAGTATCTTGAGCATACCATGACCGAAAACCCAAATATAATTAACCACACGCCTGAAATAACCTTCCGCACAGAAAAAGTAATCAGACTCAACGCCTTTCCACAAGGCGAAAGTGGAACGATTGTTGATATGACATCCGATACTGAATTGCAAGGGCGATTGATGGGGATGGGAATGTTTATCGGTACACAATTCAAACTCTTGCAAGGCGGACTCAAAAGTCATAAACCGTTGTTGCTGGCAATCGGAGAAACCAGAATCGCTCTCGGCTCAGAAATCGCCCAAACCATACTCGTCGAAAAATAATCCAATTTAATTTTTGCCTTACCTATATACTGTAGCTACGATGAAATTCATCTTTTTAAGACTGGATAACAGGATAACAGGATTGTCAGGATACAATAAAATCCTGTATATATTGCTATCCTGTTAAATCTTGTCAAAAAAATAAAAACTGAATTTTATTATGCGGTGAGTATAGCATTTCGGAACTTTCAAAGTTGTCCGCGAATGACCGTTTTTTGAAAACTCTACTGAACCACAACACTTTTGCCCCCACCAATCATAACTCTCTGAACCAAATTTAAAATGAACGAACATAACGAAATTCTTGTTGCCCTCGTCGGTCAGCCGAACTCCGGCAAATCAACCGTGTTCAATTACCTTACCGGTTTGCACCAGACAATCGCTAACTATCCGGGCGTTACAGTTACCAAAAAATCCGGTCATTACCACGACGATAAACGGCGAATCGAAGTTGTCGATCTGCCCGGCACCTACAGTTTGACTTCCTACTCACAAGAAGAACGTGTAACGCGCGATTTTTTATTGCTCGAACGACCTGAAGTTGTGGTGATTGTTGTTGACGCGGCAAATCTTCGGCGGCATCTATATTTCGTCTTCCAACTCCTCGAACTGCAAATACCATTGGTCGTATGTTTGAACATGATGGATATTGCCGAACGGCGCGGACTTGAAATAGATGTACAAAAATTAGAACAAGAACTCGGCGTTCCCGTTATCCCCGCAATTGCCCGAAATAATCGACACTCAAAAAATGAACAAACCGACAAAAATTTCGGATTGGAAAAATTGCGATCTACCATCAACGAAATATCCCAAAAACACGCACACGAATCACCGCTCGTTTGGAAAATAAATTACGGTAAACTCGAACCGCTCATCTCAGAATTCGACGCGGCTCTCTCCGAAAAACCGCCGCTTGTGCAAGATTTCCCAAGCCGTTGGCTTGCAGTTAAGTTGCTGGAAAACGACCGCGAGGCAAGACGCATTATCCAACACCACACACACGATGCCGATTGGGAAAAATTGCTTGAAAATTGCACGCAAAAAGCAAAAGATTACGAAAAATCAGAAGGCGATTCGCCGCGAAAAACCATCGCAGCACAAAGAAATAATTACGCCGAAAAACTCGAACAAAAAACCATCCGCCGAATCATGAAACCAAAACGTAATTCGGATATGTTGGACAAAATTTTGTGCCATCCTTTGGGCGGATTATTGTGTGTCGGTTTGGTTATGTTTGGAATTTTCAAATTGGCGTTTAGTGTTTCGGATGATTGGGAGTGGTTTCCTTGGATTTCGGAAGAATTCGGTTTCCAATTCACAACGCCCGTCAGCGCAGTCCAAAGCATTTTCGATAATTGGATTCCAATGTTTTTGGATTTTTGTTTTGGTTTGCCCGAAGGCGATCTTCGCTCATTGATTTATGATGGAATTGTGTCGGGCGTAGGCGGAGTACTTGTGTTCATGCCGACAATTTTCTTTATTTTTTTGTTCATGGCGTTATTGGAACAAAGCGGCTACGTCGCAAGAGTGATAGTTGTCATGGACAGAATTATGCGTTTTTTTGGAATACATGGTCAAAGTATTTTGCCCTTAATTCTTGGCGGCGGCATAATCGGCGGCTGCGCAATTCCAGCAGTCATGGCAACAAGAACAATGCGAGAACAACGAGAACGAATACTAACAATAATGATAATTCCACTGATGAATTGCGGGGCAAAAATTCCTGTTTATGCGTTGTTGATTTCTGCGTTTTTTGTTGCGAACAAGGAGTTGGTGATGGCGGCGATTATTTTTATTTCGTGGACGCTGGCGTTGATTTCTTCGCTTATTTTGGGCAAAACAATTGTTCGCGGCAAATCTTCACCGTTAATTATCGAGTTGCCCACTTACCAACCGCCGAATTTTTATGACATGTTGTTATCGGCAAGTTTGCAGAGTTGGTGGTTCGTGAAAAAAGCCGGCACGATAATTCTTGCCGTCAATGTTTTCCTTTGGGTTCTGATGTATTACCCAAGATTAGATGATAAATCCGCAACCGCCTCCGAACAACTCGCTAACTCTTACGCGGCAAAAATTGGTCGAACGTTTGAACCGGTTTCAAAATATATGGGTTTCGATTGGCGGGACAATGTTGCGTTGTTGGGCGGGTTTATTGCAAAAGAAGTTATCGTAAGCTCGCTGGCAACAATGTACGGAATAGAATCCGGCGACGAAAATATCACAGAAGAAAACGAAATTTCACACGCCGACCCAATAAATACCCCAGAAAATGTCAATTATATATCCGAAAACGAACTTTATTTGGAAGACATTGATTATAATAATTGCCGGTATCTTGCGTCGAATTTGGATTCGGAGAAGGATTTGTCGTTGTCTTCGATAGAACTTGACGAACGCAGCAAACGTCTTGCGGTTCATTTGAGATCGGAGAAGAGTTGGACTACGTTGAAGGCGTTTGTTTTTATCCTTTTCGTCATGGTTTACGCGCCGTGCGTGGCAACTTGCGCAATCATCTGGCGCGAAACCGGACACATCAAATATATGTTAGCCTCCGCGATCTACGCAACAACAGTTGCCATAATAATCGCGCTCGCCGTTTACCAAATCGGAACACTAATCACAACAGTTTTATAACAATTGACGGCTTTTAGTGTTGGCTTTTTTGACGGAATTTTAATCTTATGAAAATTGCCGGTATAGATTACGGAACAGTTCGGATTGGTATTGCGGTGAGCGATGTTGACAATGTTTTTGCTCTCCCGTTGCAAACCTACGTCCGCAAATCAGAAAGCAAAGACGCTGAATTTTTCAAATCATTCGCCAAAAATGAAAATATAGAGCGAATCGTTATCGGATTACCGTTGCATTTGAGCGGCGATGTTAGCGAAAAGGCGGCTGAAGTTTTGGAGTTTGGCGAGTGGCTTGGCGAGTTGACGGGATTGCAAATTGACTATTACGACGAGCGGTACACGTCTGTTGAAGCCGAACGAATCCTGCGTCAAGCAAAACTCACCGACAAAAAACGCAAAGAACGACGGGACATGATCGCCGCCCAAATTCTCTTGTCTTCCTATATTGATTCCGGCTGTCAAGGAATCTCTGATTATTATGGTATTGACGGGTGATTTATTAAAACTTTGGGCAAAGTTTACCGATTCTACGGATTGTAGGGGAGCAACGATTGCCCAAATTTCACCCGCCCATTTTGCAACAAATCGCAAATTGCTACGGAATCGTTAGGTAATAATTATTGCCCCCCAAAAAAATTTCAACTCTGTCAAATTTCGCGTTATTCTATTACGGGCGAAATTTGCGGTGTTGGTGTGTTATTGTGTTTTGCGGATTTCGGTTTTGTTTTTTTGTAGAGGGAGAATATTGATGCGGCGTAAATTTTTGGGTTTATTTTCGGCGGTGTTATTGTTTGTTATGTTGTCCGGTTGTCAAAATGTACTTTTTACAGCGTTGGTTCTGATCAAGGGAACGGACGTGCCGCCGGAATGCGAAATTCTTACCAAAGCAAAAAAAGAAACGCGGGTTGTGGTAGTTTGCTATTCGGTTGCGGCAAGCCAATACGAAGTGCAAAACGCCCCGCGATTGATCGGAAGACAAGTAAGCAAATTGATAGAAGACAACTGCGCAAACAAAATGATCAGAATGGTCGATCCGGTCAAAGTAGATACATGGTTAGACAATTGCGGCAACGAGATCGATGACATATTGGTTATCAGCAAGGACTCGACGATCAACGCTGATATTGTGATTGGTATTGAGATTCTTGATTTTCAAACGCGCGACCAGAAATCTCATTTTCAAATTCAAGGGCGTTGTTTGATGAAAATTATTGCCAAAGATTGCAAAACGGGCGAGGTTTTGTATTCGCAAAATTTAACTGTTGTTGACCCGCCCGACGTACCAATTCAAGGCGGCGGCGCAGGAACGGAAGCAGCTTTCCGACCGAAATTCATAAAAGCCGTTTCGGAACAAGTTGCGTATAAATTCCACCCGCACGACCAACACAAAGCCCGCCGAATACAAGCCGATTCGCTTGAAATGTTTTGAGCTGCCCGCAACCAAAATTTCAGTGATTGTTGCCTGCTTGCTTTTGGTATACTCAAGCTGTTTTAAAGCTGGCACGCAAGCGCGACAACGTGAAGCGGTTGTTCAGGGGCGAAGCCTATTGCCTTACCGGCTACGATATAAAGCAGGCTTTTACGTTTTAAAACAACTTCAATTCACATTTTGTACTGTGAATATAACATGACAAATAATCGTGTACTTGTTCCGGTTTCTCATCCGCTTGGCGGTATTAGAACGTACATGCTCTACAATTTTCGCAGCATAAATGAAGCTGGTTATCAATTCACATTTCTTTCCGAATCCGGAGCTGCGTTTGATTCTTTCAAAAACGATGTTGGTTTGTGGAGCGGCACGGAATTTATTGACGTTAAAAAAAATAGCGGCGCCATCGGCACTATCAACACAATCCGCCGCGTATTGCGAAAAAAACGTTTTAGTTTTATTCATTCGCAAGGATTGAAAGCCGGAACCGAAACCGCAATTGCGAATTTGTTTACACGGCTTCCGCACATGATTACGTTGCATGATGTAATTGTCCCGCAAAATGATATTCCCGGACGTTTCAAGAAATTGAAAAAATTTATCATCTCGCAAATGACAAAAAATGCTTCAATTATCATTCCCGTATCACACGATTGCGAACAAAATCATCTTCAAAATTTTCCGGCATGGAAAAATGGAAAAGTAAAAATTGAAACAATCCCCAACGGCATTGATATTGACCGTCTCGAAAATTCACGCAACATTTTCGAATCTAAAATTGAATCCGACTCAGAACAATCATCTTTGCGAACAAAATTCAAAATTGACTCTGACACGATTATCGGCGGTTTCTTCGGTCGATTTATGCCGCAAAAAGGTTTTGACATTTTGCTTGACGCGTTATCGATCCTTATCCGCAAAGGCTACGAAAACCGCTTCCGCCTAATTGCGACAATCGACACCAACGGCTACTTAAACGAAACGATAAATACGACCGCAAAAGATTCGCGAGTTGGTGCGATGGTGCATTTTGTGGATTCGGTGTCAGATATTGTGCCTCTTTTGTTGCAAGTTGATTTAATGTTGATGCCATCGCGTTGGGAGGCTTGCCCGATAGTAACAATGGAGTCGTTGGTATTGGGGACACCGATTATTGGCAGTGATTGTATTGGGTTACGCGAGGAGTTGCGGGGTACGCCGTCAATTATTGCAGGCAATGGGAATGCTGAATCGTTGGCGGATGGAATTATAAAATTTATCGAAAATCCCACAAAAGATGCCGCAAAAAATTATATCCCCGAAGCCAAAAAAAGATTCGACGTAAAATCCGCCGCCGATAAATTACTCAAACTCTACAACTCTCTACACCAAAAATAACCCGCCTACAAAACAAAATAATTCGACATGAAAAAAGAAAAATAAACAACCAACTACTCTGACATATTGATTCAATTTGAGCTTAATCATCCGCACGATTTATTAGCGCGTCATTTTTTGCTTGACATTGAGTTGTTTGCGAGTTTGCTTGAGAACTATGACAAATCCGGTATTGTAAAATCAATTGACCTTATTCAGCACACAGACAACGCAGATTGCTAAAGATAGTCGCAAGATCGAAAAATAAAAACCTTTGATCCGCGACTATCCTTAACAATCTGCATTATCTGCGTGCTTAAATTCTTTACAAGATGAATTTATCTTGTAACCCAGTATGGGGCGTTGCTTGGTGCATTTATGTATTTTTGGGTTTCGTTATCTAGTTTTGCTAGGAACATTTGGAAACCTGCTGCTTCTTGAACAGTTAAAATTTCTTCACATCGACCCAAAACCACATCAATTTCCGCATTGGTCAAAACCTGATGCGCTTTCCTAAATACAATATACATTTCCATCAACGTCGTTGCACCTGAGCCGTTTATTATCAGTACAGCCTTGTCATTTTTTTGCAACTTTACGGCAGGAATTAACCGGTTTATCATCTCTTCTGCGGTTTGATCTGCGGTCAATATTTTCTGCGGACCACGAGAACCGCCTTCGCCATGTTGCCCCATGCCAATCATCATTTCGTCATCGGCAAGTTCGGAAATATATTGACCCGATTGTGGATGAGTTGCGGTTTTCATTGTTACCGCCAACGTCGCCATTGAACTATTAAATTTCTCCGCAACCGCCAAAACTTGCTCAAGACTTTTGCCCTCTTCAGCAGCAGCACCCGCTACCTTGAACAACGGCACACAACCACCAAGACCACGCCGATCATCAAGCAACGCACCCAAACCCGCAGCAATATCCTCAGCCGTAAGAATCTTTTTGACATTTATTCCCTCTTTGACCGCCGCTTCCAAAGCCATATCGCCATTGAGAACATCGCCTGCATGATTAAGAATCACAAGAACAATACCCGCATAATCCTTAAACAACCGCAACGCCTCAATCACTCGCGGCGCACCCGGCGCAGCAAAAATATCACCCACAACAGACGCATCAAGCAAACCTTCGCCAACAAAACCACTAAGCGCAGGCTCATGACCAGCACCGCCAAGCGTAATCAACGCAACCTTGTCCTTCGATTTAGGATTCGACCGAACAACTATCCGATCCGAAATAAGTTTGACCCTGTCAGAATACGCTAACGTGTATCCTTGTAAAAGTTCTGTTGTGATGTCGTTGGAATTGTTGAGAAATTTTTTCATTACCATTTTTGGAGTCTCCGTTTTTTAAATTTTAGTTTTGTACAGTTTTCAAAAAATCACGTTTTTTTCGACAACGTCGTCGTTGATGGCAATGTTTTTTGTTCTTGCGCAACTCCGCGCGTCGTCGAGTTGACGATTATATCGGGACGCTTCGCACAAACAAGCAGGGGGCATTTTTGTTGCCCACGTCTAAATTTTCAACAAACACCGCCTTATTGTATACTCAAGCTGTTCTAAAATTCACAAAGCTTAATACACAATCGCAGCATCGCGAAGCGGTTGTTCATGGGCGAAGCCTACCGCCCGTACCGGCTTCGGTATGACAGCTACGGTATAAATTTTTTGCAAGCGGTTACAAAAAATTTTTATGCAAAATTGGGTTTGGATGATTTTACAAATTGTCGTAATAATTTCTAAAATATTAGATATTTGCGCTAAATTAAAATTTATTACACGTTCTTATTTTTGTACGAAAATTAGCCGTTTGGGAAAAAATTTTTGAAAAATTGGCGTAAACTTGAAAGACGGTAGTTGACTATAACGATTGCGCCGATAAAATTGTCTGCGTGAACTGTGCAAAGAGGCGAGGCAACGTAGGTTTTCGCCGCAGTTCAAAGCCTTCGTTTGAAAGTGTGTTTCAATTGGAGGTTTAGTATTGGAAGAAATTTGTAACCCCGAAAAAAGGAGAACACTAATGACAAAGAAGATTATTAGTTTGACTTTTGTTGCGTTGTTTACGTTTGCTATTGCGTCGTTTGCCTCAGCAGAGGACACAGCGACACCGGCAAATGCAGCAAAGCCTGAAGTAACAGCCGCAAAACCAGCCTGTCCACATTGCAACGCAGCTGTGTATCAAGGTTGTTGCGAAGTCGCCCCGACGGTAATTTATCGCCGAACATGGTTCGGACTTGGTGCCTACTACAAACCGGTAGTCGTTTATCCGGTTTGTGCGCCGGCTCCAGTTTACCGCGCGTATCCGGTCTATACGCCAAGATACTACTATCCGGCGTATCCCGCTTATCCGGCTTGCTGTTGGTAAATTGGCAATTGGTCAAACCCAAATGTCATAAAAGACAATAGCCAAAACCGCAAAAATCAATCGTAACGCCAAAAATGTTGCGATTGGTTTATTGTTAGGATTGGCTGTTGTTTTTTTATTTTGCTGGCAAGGAGAAACGACTTTAATCGACTTTGGTCAACCAAAATCGACTTCAGTCAACCGAATCGACCAAAGCGATCTCACTATCGATCACGCTATTTTGTTTTTTCGCGAATCCATTTTGCGCGTAATTCGAATGCGGGTTGTGGAGTTGTTCCTTTGGCGATTTTTTCGTAATAGCTCAACGCTTCCGCATAGTTCTTCTCGCGTTCGGCAATACGTCCAAGAATATACGATTCCGAAATTGCCCAAATATTGACCGTTCCCAATAATAAACCTTTCATTGAATCTTTCGCGTTTTCCAATGAATCACGCTCAAAAGATGCAACTCCAATCCAAAAAACGGCTTGATTAGTTGTCAATTGCAGAATTTGGTGCAAATTCTTTTCCTTGCGAAATGCGGGATCCGCCCGCAACTCCATCACTTCGCGGTCAGAAATTCTTGCGTCTTGATAGTAAGTCATCGCGCCGCCTTGCCCTGTAATCGAACCTTTGAAATATTGGACTCGCCCCGACCAAAGCGGGAAATTATGCTTCTTTGATAGAGGATTTGTTGTCCTGAAAATATCCAAATAAGAACCGATCAATTGATACTTGAACAATTGATCAAACTTCGCGTGAAAAGGATGATTCCAAATTATCGTTTTAATATTGGACATAGATTTTGCGTTGGCGAATGATTTTCGTTGTTCTTTGATATTTGTGTACAAAATCATGTTCGATTCGCCGGTCAAATCCGCCTCAAGTACTTTCATCCGCATCGAAACTGTTTCAGGCGACGCGACAAAACAAACCGTAGATTTTTTAAGCATCTCCGACGTAACCGGAAATTTTTTTGTTTCAGAAATATCAAGTTTCCGCAACAACGAATCATCTTCCAACACTTGCGAAAATGTTGCGATACTCTTGCAAATTAAAGTCCCATCCTCCGCAAATTCCAAACCGTCTTTTGCCGGCAACGGCGTACCACACTCCGGCACAAAAACATAAACCTCATCATCAACCAAAACACCAACACCCCAAACAAATAACTCGCCCGACTTCAACGCATCCTCAACCGCAAGAATTGCCGCATCTATCCGTTGTTGACGTAACAACTCGATAAAAAACCATGCACGATCTAAGTCAGAAGCATTGCCAATCAAAGCCGATTGCCAAGGTAATTGTAACGGCAACAAACCATTGGCGGCGGTAGTTTGATTTCGTACTGATATATTGCAGATTGTCCAATCAAAAAGATTTTTGACACGCTCAAGAACATCCTGTTTGTTGCCGCGCGCCCAATTTGAAATATCACGCAACCAGATTGACTGAATCAAATAATAAACATCAGATGTCTGAATAAATAATTCATCCGTCTTTATACCGGTCGCGAAATTATTGAAATAAGCGGCAACACCAGCAATCTGATCGGTCTCTTGTTCAAAACGTTTTGCAAACGCACGTATTGCATTCGCGTTGATATTTGCAATCGATTCAATTGCACTGAACCTCTCACGCATTCCCGAAATCATCGTCAACAACTCACTCAAATCCGATGTCCCAACCCGCTTGCCCAACTCCGCCAAAACAGATTCAACCTCCGCCAAACATCGAACCGTCTCCTTGCACTCCGCAACAAGCGTACTTGAAATGTTGGTTTGATTATTTTTGTCATCTTGTTCGTCGGTTGGATTTTTTCCTTGCAAGATATAGAGTAATTTGACAAGCGATTCCAGATTGGTTACGCCTCGCCGAATCAATTTTTCAACTTCGATAAATTCGGGTTCAGATTCCCACGTTTCATCTAATCGTTTACGTTTAATCCAGTTGTTCAACCTGTCGCCTGTTTGAATTATTTTTTCCGCGCCTTGTGTATCCGGCAAACACGGCGAACCCTCAAGCGAATTGAGAACCTCAATCTCCCGCAAAAAATCTTCCGCTTGCCGCGCCGGATCACCGGATACCCCAACCGTCGGCGAAACAAACACACCATCACCGCCATGCCGACAATCACAACCGGAAAAAAATAAAGGAACAAAAAATACAATAATTAACGTTATACCGATGCCGGTATAGGCAATAGGCTTCGCCCCTGAACAACCGCTTCGCGATGCTACGCTTGCGTGTCCAGCTTCGGGAATTTCAAAACAGCTTGAGCATACAATAGTCCTCATATCCTAAAAAAATCTCCGTATTGTTTTTTTTGCTTTCATACCAAAAACCGATAGGCTTCGTTACACAATATACGCACGAAAATCTCAACGACCGTTTCCCGCTTAATCATTCACAAACAAATAATCCGCGATTATACCGTAGCCGGTAAGGCAATAGGCTTCGCCCCTGAACAACCGCTTCACGTTGTTACGCTTGCGTGTCCAGCTTCGGGAATTAAACAGCTATATCAGTCCAAATCTGCGTCATCTGCGTGCTTAACCTTAATGACAACCACAGCCCGGACAACCTTGCACTGCGCGGAAATTCGGATTGTTGATTGTGTAACCGCTTCCGTGCGCCGAATCAAAATAATCGATTTCGGTGCCGTCAAAATGCGGATCAAATTTGCGATCTGTTGCCAACGTTATCCCATTACAATCGTATTTGATGTCAATTTCGGCATCGTATTTTGAATCGAATTGAAGCGAGTATTGCACGCCGCTGCAACCGCCGCCAAGAATACTTATCCGCAAAAAAGAATCCTTGTCGATTTCGTCGCTTGCCGCCATAAAATTTTTCACCGCACTGGCTGCGGTATCTGTAATTGTTATTGTCATTTTTTCTTTCTAATTATTTCTAAATTATTTCGAATCCGGTCGATTTTCAGTCGACAGAAATCGACCAAATTCGAATAAAATTAATTTTTAGACATTCTCTATTGATAAATTTCAAATGCAAAAAACACAAATTTCACAATTGAAATCACAAAAACTATACCGTAGCCGGTAGGACGACAGGCTTCGCCCTTGAACAACCGCTTCACGTTGTTGCGCTTGCGTGTTCAGTTCCATGAAATTTAAAGTAGCTTGAGTATATAATGGTCATTTACCGAGTAATTCGGCTAATTTTTTATCGAGGGTTTCACCTCGTGCATTCGTTTCTATAATTTTTCCATCTTTGCCTACTAGTAGCATTGTTGGTACGCCGGAGATGCCGTATTTTTTCGATTGAGGCACTTCGCCTTTTTTCTTGGTCAACTCTTCGCTAAGAATAATCCAAGGGATTTTTTCTTCTTGAACAGTCTTTTTGACGTTTCCAACGGCTTTTTCATTGTCGTCTTCCCAAACATAAACCGACACAATCTCAAAACCTTTACTGTGATATTTTTCGTATGCTTTGAGCATTGCCGGAATTTCCATTTTGCATGGACCGCACCAAGTTGCTGTGAATTTAACCAGCACGATTTTGCCTCGTAAAGATTTCCAATCAAAAGCCTCGTTGTTGAGCGTTTGCCCGTACAAATTGAGATCAACTCCAGACAACCGCGACGTTACTCCCCTCAAAACTTCCAACAACCGATTCCGCAACTCAGCATCAGGCGTGTACTCGTCCGAACCAACATAATCGGTGATTTCTTTGACGGTTTTCTCAACTATCTGCGCATCCGTAGCTATTGCTTCCGCCGAAGAAGCTAACGTGAGCAATTCTTGAAATAATCCCGCCGCACTCTCGTCAACAACTCCTTTTGACCACTTCTTAACATCGCCTTTCAACTTGTCAAATTTCTCAACCGAAAAATTAAGCGACAACAACACAAACTCACGCGACAATTGCGCACCTCTGTAATCTCTTACAGTCTTCTCGTATTTTCCTTCCTTGTCCATCTGCTCAATAATGGCATCAAGTTTTTTTTGCGGTTCCGATATCCAACGTTCGGCTAATAATTTTTTGAGTATTACCGTCGCCTTCGTCCTGTACTCAGGATCGTCTGTCTTCAGTCCGGCTTCCTCATTTTTTTTCTTGCAAAGATCAGAAAACTCAATTTCATTCAGTTGCGAATAACTTTCAACCAAACAATTATAACCAATCGAGCGTTCATTTGGCTCTTTAGCAATAGTCAGAATTTTTTCACCGGCTTTGATATTTTCGTTAAAAATCTCCGTGAGAATCTTTTTCTGCTCAGTCCACAACTCATTCGATTTTTTAACTCGCTCGCTATCTTCTGTTTTTTGCAACGTCTCGTTCATTCTGGTAAATACGAGCATCATTTTTTGTTGTTGCGAAATCAGAAACGATTCTATTTTTTTCACCGTATCCGCTTCGTCAAGTTGAACGGCAGCGATTGCGTCCGAGTTCTTGCTGTTTTGGTACTGGACAAAAAATATACAAGTCATCAGACAAACCGCAACCGCAAACAAAAAAAACCTAAAGGACATATTCTTTGACATATTCTTTTTCATTTTTCTTTCCTTCTTAATTTTCAAAACTCTCAATATTTCGGCTACATCATTCGCCAGATATCAAAAGCATTTCTTAACCACTCACATCTTAAATTTCGACAACCATTATTTGCCTACTTGTTGGAAAGCAAACTTTCAATCTTTTGAGTTGCCAAAATTCATAACACGAGCAGTACCGTTCTCCATCAAATCAGGAATCGACGATCAACTCCACAAAAATATTTGACAGAAATATTCCAAACCTAACCAAAGGGAATTTCCAAAAAATCCTACTGAAACTTCCCCAAACCTCATTTTAGTCCTGTAACGGCAACATCCTCGCTGTCGCAATCGGAAGCGGGACGCTCCCGCTACAGTTGGTTCTTAAAACCGCCCTTCGGTATAACTTTACAACAGGCTTTCGACCAATAACCGCATTTTGCGCAACTCTGCCATTGGATCAATATCCGGTAGTTCCGCCAAATCGATACAAAGCGCACGTCTGTAATTGACTTTATTCAGTTGAATTACTAGGCGACCGAATTCCAACACGCCTTGTCCGATACGAACTTGAAATTGAGTCGGTGTTGTATCTCTCAGCCTAACGTGGCAAACTTGCCCTAAAATCATATCGTAGTCAATCGGTTTCGTATGATTGAAAATATAATGACTTGGATCAAGCGTAACACCTAATCCTTTGACGCTTTTGCAGAGACTTCCGACGGTGCTTGGGGTTTCGGTGAGATGTCCGGCTTCAGTTAACAAACCAACCAACACGCCATTGCTCACCGCAAACCGCACTAACTCCCGCAACCGCTCCACTTCTTCGTTGTAAGGCGTACCCACAACAGAAGAACGTACCGTCATTACCACTACCTTTATTGCCTTAGCAAATTCACACAACATCTTAAAATTGTCTAAATAATCAGGTGCTGTCGGGTCTATCTCATAAAAAATACTAACCGGCGATAGGCGACGCAATGATCTACATATTTGAACATAAACATCAAACCTGCCCGCAATATCACTAGGAGTAATCGCCCCTTCGTTGCAAACAGATATCTCAGCATTCATAAACTCCAAATCCGCAAGACGCTCAAAAACCTCATGCGGCGCACTGTCAGGAATACAAGCTGTTGACGCGGCAACAATCACAATATAACTCCTAATTAAAATTTTAATTTAAATATACCGCAGCCGGTAGGGCGATAGGCTTCGTCCTTGAACAACCGCTTCACGTTGTTGCGCTTGCGTGTTCAGCTTCTGGAATTTTAAAACAGCTTAAGTACATCAGTATCAGAAACAAGTCTGCATCTCAAAAAAACAACGCCAGTCAATCAAAATAAATTCTTAATACTACTCGTTCAAGTTGGATTTTTGTGCCGACTGATATTGCACCAGACAACAGCATTGCACCAACTACGGCACGGTTACTAATTGTAACCGAAAATTGCAAACTGTGAATAGCAGCAAAAAACAATCGCACGTCAGCCATTATTGAACGCCTGAAATCGAACAACGAGATCACAACATCGCAAAACATTTGCTCAAGAACAAAATCGGCTTCGGTATATTATTTTTGTCCTTCGCGTGATTCGAGACAATCAATTACGGCTTGGATATCTGGCGGGATTGGTGCGGCGATTTCCATTTTTTTGCCGGTTAGTGGATGGTCGAAAATTAATTTGTGTGCGTGCAATGCTTGGCGGTTTAGGATAATAGTACCGGTTGTGTTTTCTTCGGTCAAGGCGATTATTTTTTTGCCGGTGAGTTCTTCTTGTGAGATTGATTTACGTCCGCTGTACATTTTGTCGCAAAGAACCGGATAACCGGTATGAGCCAAATGTACACGAATTTGATGAGTACGTCCTGTTTTGGGCAAGCAACGAATTGTCGTAAATTTTTCGTAACGTTTAATCACTTCGTAAAATGTTATTGCTTCTTTGGCATCGGTATCTGTTGGCGGTGCAACACGCATTCTTTCCCTAATCTTGGGATGCAACCCAATCGGCGCATCGACCACGTCTCGATCAAGGTGCGGTTTGCCCAATACTATTGCGAAATATTCTTTGTGGATTTTACGGTCTTCGAATAGAGCTGCTAATTTTGCGTGAATGACATCATTTTTTGCAATAAGAATTACGCCGCTGGTATCGCGGTCAAGCCGATGCACAATTCCGGGTCTAGCGGGACCTCTTGTTGTGCTGAGTTTACCGCCGAAGTGATACGCAAGTGCGGCGACAAGCGTACCAGACCAATGTCCACGCGAAGGATGCACAACCATATCCGTCGGCTTGTTCACAACCACAATATCATCGTCTTCGTATAAAATCTCGATTGGGATTGGTTCTGCTTGTGGCATTTCGCGTGGTGATTCGGGTATTGTGAAGCGGACAATTTGATTTTCTTTTAGGCGAAATGCGGGTTTACCAGCGGTGGTTTTATTGCTGTCGGGATCAATGCAAACGCCGCCATTTGTTATGGAGTTTCGGATAATTGTTCGGCTAAACTCTGGAAAATGATACGCCAAAAATAAATCAAGCCGCCAACCCGACTCCTCCGCCCCAACTGTCCTAAAATAAACATCACCAACACAAAATTCTGACATCATAAATAATAAAATTGAAATAAGGCATCGCCCAAAAATACTTTGCCCGCTAAAAATCAGCACGCAGATATACTCAAGCTGTTTTAAAATTCTCGAAGCTGAACACGCAAGCGCAACAACGTGAAGCGGTTGTTCGAGGGCGAAGCCTACCGCCCTACTGGCTACGGTATAACACAGATTCTATTTTCTGATCTTGCGAATATCTCATTCAAATCTGCGTCGTCTGCGTGCTAATTTTTGAAATTACACTTGTAACAATTGTACCGTAATATCGGGCTGGTAACAGTGCAACCGGATTCGTGTAAATTTTCGTTTCAATCGGAATCAAACGAAAATTTGGATTGGGAGTTACAGCCGTGTTATTGGTGAAATGGTGAATAATGCGACGGTTATCAGCTTTTTTTGAGAAGCGATTTTTTGCGGACGATACCGCTACTATTGGTAAGTGTGCCGAAGCGAATTTAAAATGCGGAAACCGGCATCAAACTTGAAAGCGGAACATTGGGTGATCATGATAACACAAAATGGTCGCCAAATGTGAATCGGTTTTTCAAGGGCGAAGTCTATCGCTCTACCGCCTACGGTATATTGTGGTGCGTTGTGCTTTTTTTGTCAGTGAATGAATTGTTTGTTTTTTGAGAGGGTCAACCCTATTATGCGAGACGACGCGAGAAATAAAGGTGAAACAGTTACTACATTTGATGTGCACTCCCCACTTGAGACATATTTGTCGGAGATCAATGCGACTTTGCTTCTTACTGCGGATGAGGAATTGGAATTGGCGGCGGCGATAGCGGAGGGAGACATGGCGGCGCGTGACAGAATGGTGCGTGCCAACTTGCGGCTGGTCGTCAATATCGCCAGAGCTTATACGGGCAAGGGATTAAGTTTGCAGGACTTGATCGAAGAGGGCAATTTGGGATTGCTTCGGGCGGTTGAGGGTTTTAATCCGGCGATGGGTACTCGTTTTTCAACGTATGCGAGTTACTGGATCAAACAATCGATCAAACGTTCATTGATAAATTCTTCCAAAACGATACGTATTCCGGCGTACATGGTTGAGATTTTATCGAAGTGGCGGCGTGCCGGAAGTCGTTTGTCTGAGGAGTTGGGAAGGACACCGACTGCTGAAGAGATCGCAAGAATGTTAGGTTTGCCGCGAAAAAAGTTGGCTATTATCCGCAAGGCAATAATGATAAATAACCTGATGCCACAAAACGATCAACCTGATTCGGGTTGGGCATTGAGTGAAATTATAACCGATGATCGTTCACGGGGACCTGATGAGGAGTTGCTTGAGAATGACAATTTGTCGTTTGTGTTGGAGCAACTTGAGTTGATGGATTCGCGTGATGCGTTAATTTTGAAGATGCGGTTTGGTCTTGGTGATCATCAGGCGCAAACGTTAAAGGAAATCGGCAGACAACTCGGACTCACAAGGGAAAGAGTCCGCCAAATTGAAGCCGAAGCCTTAACTCATTTGGGCGAATGCCTAGAAGGTCAAAGACCACGCCGCGTCGCAGCAAGCTAGTCTCCTTAATTTAAAAATCAGCACGCTTAGAAGTCAGCACGCAGACGACGCAGATTTGGAAAAGATATTCGCAAGATCAGAAAATAGAATCTGATCTGCGATTGTCATTACAGAATCTGCGTTATTTGTGTGCTGATCTTTTAAATTTGCCCAATCCATCTAATCCCTACAAGAATCTAATATTTCGCGTAATTTTTTAATTAGCAACGGGATTCGCGGACCTGGTATAGATGCGTAGTTATCGACTATGATGAATACGTTACCTTTTTTGATTGCGGGAACAACATCTTTGATTGTATCCCAATCGGCTCGTGAGAGGTTTTCTGTGGATTTATCATTTTCTGGAGTGGCTTGTATATCGATTATTATGTCGGGGTTGAAGTCGATGATTGCTTCTGTTGTGATGCCTGGGTAGGGCAAGCCGACATTTGCCGCAACATTTTCGCCGCCTGCCAAATTTAAAACTTCGCTAAAGAACAATTCCGAACCTGCGATGAAAACGTTACTGATTCGTCCGGTGCCGTGTTGCCGATCAATAACCGCCAAAACCCGCAACCGTTTTAATCCTTCCGTTTGCGATTTGCAATCGTGTAAAAATTCCTCGAACTCGTGTCGTTTTGCGATTGCTTGTTCCAAACAATTACCGCCGAACAGTTTGCCCACTAATTCATACGAATCCAATAAACCTGAAATTGAGCGGTGATCTACTGCCAAATGTCCGATGCCCAATTGCGACAATTTTTTTTCGAATTGAACATCTTCAACTGAAAAAATGACAACATCTGGATTGAGTGAGATAATTTTTTCGTTATTTCTATCGTAGAGTCCTCCGATTTTTTCGATTTTTGCGGTTTCGGGCGGGTAGGTTGTGAATTGGCAGTCGCCGACGATTTTATTTCCGAGACCTATTTCGAAAAGCAATTCTGTTATTGACGGAGTTGTTGAGATTATTCTTTCTGGATTTTTTGGCGGCGTACTATTTTCGGGCAAACTATCAATATTCGACTCACAACCGGCAACAATTATCGTTACAATAATTATTGTCCAAATTACAAAAACTCGGCGAAACAACATACCGCCATTTATTCGCGTATCATTCTTCCCATTCGAGCAATCATTTCTCCGCTCTGCAATCACGCCTCCGGTTTCCGAAATTGCCAAACAATTTGAGAGAGTATGGTAAAATTTTTTCATAATAATCATTTTTCGTATTGGTTTATGATTTGTTCTAGTGTATTTATTGCGTGGCTTATGATTTCTTGTGTTGCTTTATTTGTTTGTCTTTTTAGTGAGTAAAGTTGGTCGGGTATTTTTTCGAGTGTTTCAATTTTTTCATTTTGGTCGAGTGATTTCCAATTTTGTAGCGAGCAATGAGATTCGCGATTCGGGTTCTGTTCCGTCTTGTCCGAACGGGTATGTCAATTTTAGTTTCCATTCTTTCAAATCGGCATCGTTATCGAGGGTGTCTAGTCTATCAATAAATTTTGTGTCATTATTCATGAAGTCAAAAATATCTTTAACGGATTGGACGATACGCATTACGCATTTGACCGACAATTGTAACCGTAAAAGGTAATTCATTCAACACCACCCCTTGCCGAACTTGCTCCAACAACCTCTGAGTCAAAAAATGCCGCCCAAATATCAACGGCAACTTCCGCGAATAATCACCAAACAATTTATGAAATGTATCAATCTCGATCATAAACATTTATAGTTGTGAAAAGATACCGAAGCCTACCGCCAATACTGACTCATTAGTAAGCACGCAGACAACGCAGATCAAAAGGATGTTCGCAGAAAATAGAAGCGGCGAATATCAATTTAAATCTGCGTCATCTGGCGTGTCTTTCTCAAAATCTACAATAACAAAATTTACACGTTTTGTGAAAATTATTCGTAACTATTCAGTAGTATAAAACCGTTATTTGTACAGGAGTTACAATTTGTCAAAATTAAGTGATTTATGTCAATAAATATAGGTACAAAAACCTAAGCTGCTAATATTTAAGCAAT
>JAIRWK010000089.1 GCA_031268995.1 Planctomycetaceae bacterium | reverse complement strand
ATTGCTTAAATATTAGCAGCTTAGGTTTTTGTACCTATATTTATTGACATAAATCACTTAATTTTGACAAATTGTAACTCCTGTACAAATAACGGTTTTATACTACTGAATAGTTACGTGGAAAAATCAAATTTTGAACACCCTACCCTTCGGGGCGGAGGAATATCAATAAATTTACGTAAAAAATTATCATTTATTATTTTTAATATCAGAATTTAAATAGACAGTCACCGTCGTTGTTGTAGATATATCGAAGCCGGTATGGGCGGTAGGCTTCGCCCATGAACAACCGCTTCACGATGCTGCGATTGCGTGTCCAGCTTCATAAATTTCAAAATGGCTTGAGTATATATCCATTTGCATCATTGTCTTCGTCAATATTCATTTACAGTAACACAAATTCCATCTTGTAAATTTATCACGCATGGCGTAACTGCAAACCAGTCTTTTTTATCGTCCAATTTTAAAACCGGTAACTTGGTTTCAAACGTAACAGTTTTAATTTTGGATGGAACCTCTACTAATATTATGTTGTTGCCTTCTTGATTTTCAAATTCATTACTCAATTCTTTACATCGCGGGCAATCGGAATGAATCAGAATTATTGTACGAATATTTTTCAAATCAATGTTTTTGTTGATTGGCTGTTGTAAGTGCGGGATCAGCGGGAATTTTTTGTTCTGCCAATTTTGAGGGATAAGGGTAATTTTTTCACGCCCGTCCGCCAATACCGCCCGCTCCCCTAGCAAATCGTAATGTACCTCTATCGAAAAAAATATCCACGAAATCGGTAAACTCAAAATCAACCAAACCAAAATTGAAAAAATTAATTTCTTTTTATCTGAAATAGAAAAAACAAATTTGAACTTCTGTTTTAATAATTCACGAATACTCATTTGTCCGCGAAACAAAACGATAAGAGCAACAACCGTAATATCAAAAAACATAGTGTAGAGAGGATTAACAGAAATTGTACCAAAACAACCGCATGAACTTTCACCGCTAATCCATCTTAAAAACGAAATTGCCGAAAAGAATAAAAAACAGAACAACGACAAAAAACGAATTTGATCTTGTAAAACCCCAAATAACAAAATCAATCCCAAACACAACTCAAACTCAATCACAAACCAAATAAAATACCGCTCACTCGTCAACACCAAGAAAGGTGTAAAAAAACTATTTTGTACCGCCAGTGGAATCGGTTCAGTGATGAGTTGATAATATTTCAAACCTGCCGCAAACAAAAATATAAACGCTATCAAAAAACGTAATCGATTAAATCCCAATTGCATTGCATTCACCTTTATTTCTCAATTTTATTGACATATTCAAGCTATTGTAAAGCTGTATATGTAAGCGTATACCGAAGCTGGTATGGGCGGTAGGCTTCGCCCTTGAACAACCGCTTCACGTTGTTGCGCTTGCGTGTTCAGCTTCAGGAATTTTAAAACAGCTTGAGTATCTCTAACCCTACACAATCATCAAAAATATAGCAAAAACGCCATATTTTTTGTGATTGCCTAAATTGTGTATGTCCCGTATTTTTAAGTTAGAAAAAAGGTCTAATGAAGTGAATTTCCAAAAATTAATTTTATTCGAAATTCGGTCGATTTCCATCGACTGCATTTGAAATAATTTGTTTTTGGCAAATATTATTTTTAGAAATTCCCGAAGCTGAACACGCAAGCGCAACATCGCGAAGCGGTTGATCAAGTACAAAGCCGTCGGCTACGGTATACACTCAAGCTACTTTAAAATCCCTGAATTTGAACGCGCAAGCGCAACAACGTGAAGCGGTTGTTCAAGGGCGAAGCCTACCGCCCATACCGGCTACAGTATATACTCAATCTACTTTAAAATTCCTGAAGCTGGACACGCAAGCGTAACAACGTGAAGCGGTTGTTCAAGGGCGAAGCCTATCGCCTTACCGGCTACGGTATAAAACTCGTCTTTTTAGACAGGACAACAGAATAGCAAGATTGTCTGGATTTTATTATTGTTCTATCCAGTCGATCCTAGTTATCTTGCCAATCCTGCCTAAAAAGGCAAAAACCGAATTTTTGTGTGTGGTGAAATATTGATTTCGGTAAATTATTTTTTCTTTCCGATGGTTTGCCCTGCTACGGCTTCTTGGTTTGCGTTCAACTTCAGGGATTTTTTCAACGCAGCTTTATTGACGCTTGTTCGGACAACCGTACCGAGTCCTTTTGAAGCGGCGACAAGATAGATATTTTCCGATATTGCGCCGACCGAATAAAACGCGCCATTTCCGCTGTCTTTGGATTTGTCGATAACAAAAATGAAATTGACCGGCGCGGTTTTCACGAACTCTTGACTCATAGTGGCATCGCCTCTGAAGTCGCCCGTGTTTTTCTCCAGCAATTTATTACTCTTGGCATCATATAGATATACGCCTTCTTTAATTATGACGTAGATATCTGTTTCTTGTAAATCTTTGGGCGAAGGCGCGGTACGTTTATTCTCTCGGTTGTAACCGAATCCCGCCCAAAGTAAATCCGACAAGGTCTGATTATCCAACGCTGATTCGTCAAAAGACCTTGATGAGTGTCTTTCGTTGATGGCATCGAATATTGGTTTTCCGCCTGATTTTTGCGGAGGCGGCAATGTTATATCGGCGGCGAAAGTCGTTGCCGTCATTGCCAAAAAAATTGTCGTTACGATAAGTGTACGTTTCATTTTTTGTAATTATAGTTTGCTAATTGTTGTTTAATTTTTGTGTTGACGGTTAAACCATCCACCGATGACAATTTGATGCCGTAGCCGGCACACGCAATTGAACAACCGTTTCCGTGTTGTTATGTTGCCATATTCGGCTACGAGAATTTTTGAATCAGCTTTAGTACAGTTGTCAAACTGAACCACTCACTCTTCTAATTTCGGCGACATAACCGAATTAAATTCCACCAAGACCGCCTTACAACCACTTCTGATCAATTGCCACCTAAAACAAACAGATGACAATCAACCAAAACCGAAGTCATTCTACCGTAACTCCAAATACAACGAAATGGGGGGGAGGGAAAACAAAGAGAAAAATAAACCGTGTATTACTCAGTCGATTGTACGATTGAATATTTTTTATACCGTAGCCGGTAAGGCGATAGGCTTTGCCCCCGAACAACCGCTTCAAGTTGTTGCGTTTGCGTGTTCCGCTTCGGGAATTTCAAAACAGCTTGAGTACAATATGCGGCTGGTGGGCAACGGTTTTGATTTCGCGGCTTTTTTGTCTCAGAAATCCTGTTAGGCGAAAGTTGCCATTGGGGCAGATTTCAAGTGTTGAAAATGAATTATTTTTTTCACCGGTTCCCTCAATAAGAGCCAAAAGCGTTACATAAAAAATTCCGTTGATTTCCGAATAGCCGCCCGAATGATGATGTCCTTGCAGAACAAGTTGAACCTTGCCCGATTCTTCGAAAATTTGGCGGATTTTGTCGGAATTTTTAACAGCACACGCTTCTTGATTACCAATATCCAACCGCTGGTGTAAAAAAATAATCGTCGGCAACTTTGTTGATGACAAATCGGATTTGATCCATTTGATTTCTGCGTCTGGAATTTTCGTATCTTTCCAATCAGCATTATTCCGACCATAAGCAACCCCATCTTGCCGAAAATTCGCATCCAACACGACAAAATGATACCCCCTTTGATCGAAAGAAAAATAAGATTTCTGTTGCCCAATAACATCAAGAAATTCCTCTTTGGTCAACGTTTCAACACAATGATTGCCGAGAACATAATAACGGTTTGCGGAAATTTTTTTGAGTTCCGCATCAATAAGACGAAGATGTTTTTTATCCGTTTCCATGTTACGAGCGGTGTCAATTAAATCGCCAAGTTCAACAATGAAATCTATCGGTTGTTTTTTAAATTCTTTTGCCGCTGTTTGTATTTTGGCAATAGATTCCTTATAAAACCGGCTACCAACTGTTTTTTTGTCCGCATAATGAACATCAGTAACAAGAGCAATACGAAGTACGTTTTCCGTATTAGTATTTTTTATTGTGTCGGCGAAACAATTGTGAAAATCCAACGAAGCAGTAGCCGCTCCAGCCAAAATAAGCGTTCCCCGACCAATAAACGCCCGACGATTCAATGGACAAATATCAACTTTATTTTGCATTGTTAAATTTTATACCGTAGGTAATGTTATATACTCAAGCTACTTTAAAATTCCTGAAGCTGAACACGCAAACGCAACAACATGAAGCGGTTGTTCAAGGGCGAAGCTTATCGCCTATACCAGCTTCGGTATAACGCAGATTCGTCAAAGACAATCGCAGATCAGATTCTACTT
>JAIRWK010000086.1 GCA_031268995.1 Planctomycetaceae bacterium | reverse complement strand
AGAACAACCGCCGACATCTAATGTATTCCCACCTTGATGTTGCTTTGTACTTGACCAAGAATTGGAAACACCCGACATAAAGCTTGTTTCATTTGAAACACTTATACCTCCTAAACCACTTGCTTCTGCATTTATTTCAGCTCTTAAGGAAACGCTAACTGATGCAGTTACCTCAAGCTTTTGAGTTTCCGAAAGTGTAAAGCTGATATTGGGATGACTTGACACGGTTGACGCGCACTTATCCTCTTCTACTTGTGCTGTTCTGATTAATTCCCAAACAGGATTGTCCGTAATGATGACACGTGCTCTGATTTCCCACTTACACCGTTGAATTGAAGGATTACTTGATGCCCAATGGGCTATCCCGCTGTATCCAATTGAATTACATGCAGCCGTACATTCAGCTGTTGTCGGAACACTTATCGCATTTTCACAATCCGACAACTCACCAGTAATAATTATCGCAAATGATTTATTACTCATTTGAAAAGTTACAATTAAAAACAATGCACATATACAAATATTTTTACTGCAATTGTAGATACTGTTTTTTTTCATTACTAAACTCCTCTAATTTTTAAAGATTTCCAACGTAACAAAACTCTCGTAAAACAATATACCGAAGCCAATATGGGGGGATCAAGTATCATTTCAATCGTTACGGATTACGGTTTGTTCACTTCTGGGCAAGTTATATTTTTCTCTGAAAAAACAAAAAACATTCACTATTCGCCCAACCAACAACAAACGGCGTTTTACTTGATAATGAAATTTCTCACAAGTAGGGGAGGGGATGAGGGGAATAAAATTGTAAACATTTTGCGGGCTCCTAAGTTCCCACGAATAATTTCTGGCATTGAGTCGATACCAAGTTTGCGGTCGTGTTTGTTCGTTTTGTTCCGGTAACTATTCAGTCGATGGAATTTTTATCAACCACAGAGTTCACAGGGATAAATTTGACTACGAAAGAAACGAATTCTTTTTTTCCAATTTTTTCGTATATTTTCGTATTTAAAAATCTCTGTGTTCTTTGTGTTCTATGTGGTTATTTAAAATCAACTGAATAGTTACTTGTTCTGTTGATTGATCGATTACAATTACAACCGCATTCATGTTGTTGGCAGGAATCAATCTGTTGTGGGGTTTCAAGTATCATTTCAATTGTTACGAATTACGATTTGTTCACTTCTGGGCAAGTTATATTTTCCCCCGAAAAAACAAAAAACATCCATTACTTACCCAATTAACAACAAGCGGCATTTTACCTGATGACGAAATTTCCCAAAAGTAGGAAGAAAAAGTTGAGGTAATTTTTATACCGGCTTCGGTATATTCATATTTGGAATCAATGATTTCTGTACAATAAATTGAATTGTTGTTTCATGTTTTCGATAATTTTTTTATCAACTTCATTTTGTTCGGGACTTTCGTCGGCGAGATTATATTTTCGCAGAATTAGTTGTGCTTTGAGGTTTGTTTGACCTTCGAGCGTTCCTTCGGTTTTCAACGTAACAAGGTCATTTTCAATTTTGGTTATTGTTGCGGCAAGACGTAAGATTTGTCCTGGTTGAACGAATCTTGCGTATTTGACAGCGCGGGCTTCCTTGAAAACCACGAGACTATGAGCAAATTGATCAGTTACCCTAATAAGCCAAGCGGATGTTTGCGTCAACGCCTCAAGCATAAGCACACCGGGCATTACCGGAAATTTGGGAAAATGATCCCGCAAATATTCCTCCGCCAATGAAAGAGATTTAGTCGCAATTATCTGCTTGCCAACCTCTATACTCTCTATTCGATCAATTAAAGAAAAATACATAATTTATATACTCAAGCTACTTTAAAATTTATGGAGCTGAACACACAAACGCAACAACGTGAAGCGGCTGTTCAAGGGCAAAGCCTATCACTCACACCAGCTACGGCATCAAAACACAAGTCCGAGATTCTACCTGATACAACCAAAACCACAAGGGGCGAGACCAAAACACCGAAACTATAACCGCTCACACAAAATTTTTACCACAGCCAATATAAATCCATTTCGAGATTCTCAAAAATTCCCATTGACAAGAAAGAGATTTTTTTGCATTATTCGCATTGGTCGGTGTGGTATGAAAAATATTAACTCCCATTACGCATTCCACGAATAGTAAAACACCACGAAGGCGAAAAAGGATATTTAAAAAACTTTGTGCGACTTTGTCGCCTTTGCGGTGAAAAATTTCCGCACAAAATTTATTATTTACTGTGTGTTATACTCAAGCTACTTTAAAATTCATGGAGCTGAACACGCAAGCGCAACAACGTAAAGCGGTTGTTCAAGGGCGAAGCCTATCGCCCTACCGGCTACGGTATATTTTGCTATGATACGTCAAAAAAATATTATTGTTGTTTTGATTTTTATTTTGGTTGCGGCTGTGGCTACATTCCATTTGCGCGGACAAAATATTGAAAATTCAATCGCGCCAATTCATACCAACACAAATACTAATCCACATTCCGTTCCCGCTACTGCTTCCGACACACAATATTATTTGCTCAAGACTGATTATATTATTGAGGGCAAGAACGCAAAATTTGACGGCAAAGTTCACGATGTAAAGACAAGTTATGGCAGTATTAGAATAAATCAGCAAAATGTTACGTTTATTGGTCGGTCGCGTTTGGAAATTTATAACTATAAAAAATCGCAACTTGACTCGTCAAATACCGCCGATTCAATGCAGTTTGCCGGATGGTGCGCAACAAATAATTTTTTGCCCGAAGCGATTGCCGAATATGAAAATGTTCTCAAAATCACCGAAGATAATTTCATCGCTAACATAATCAAACAACGCATTAACTCATTGACCGAAATAAATAATCCAACTAAACCCGCCGCCCAAGAAATTAATCACAACCCGACTACCAACTTGAATATCAACTCAAATAATGACCAAATCAAAACAGCAAAAATTTTGATAGATAATTTTAAACGGCATGTTCAACCTATTCTTATGAAAAATTGCGCAATAGCCGATTGTCATGCCATATCAAAAAATAATGTAGGTAATGCCGCTGCAAAAAAATTTATACTCATGCCGACAACGCCCGATTCGTCAGTGAGTTTTTCGCAGGAAAATTTGAACGCGTGTCTTTTGTATATTGATTTGGAGTATCCGATGCGTAGTAGTCTGTTGAATTACATCGTTGTTCCTCATTCGCGGTACAGTCCGCCGTTTAATGTTGAATCGGATGAGTACAATAAGGTGATTGCTTGGGTTCAACTTGCCGCTAAAAATATGCCGTTGATCAAGACGGGAAATTTGGCGCATTTATTCTCCAACGCTCGATCAGCCTTACCGTCAAATCCTGATGTTGCAAACACTTATATTACCGCCGAATTAAATCCGAATACAGCACCTGCAAGATTTGAACTCCCCGCCGAAAATACGACAACGAATTTGCCCGCAGGTTTCAGAGAAGTTGTAAATTTACAAAATCAAATGAACGCCAGAAAAACATTGCACAATAACGCTACAAAAAATCAACCCGCTTATCAACCAACCACGCCGCCAACACAAACAACAAATAATATCGAATCAGTTTACTTGGAAAACAACGATATTGACAGCACCGATCCAATTATATTTAACAGAATTTATCATCCGCAAGTCATGCAATAATTTATGTACCGTAGCCGGTAAGGCAGTAAGCTTCGCCCCAGAACAATCGCTCACGTTGTTGCGCTTGCGTGTTCCGCTCCATGAATTTTAAAGTAGCTTGAGTATACTAAGGTTATGCGAATTTCGCTTTTGCATAGTTGGAAAATTTTAGAAGTCTTGATCAATACATTAAAAAATAAAAATATTCGTAAATATTTTAAATTATTTTATCATAGATAAAAATGGATTATAAAACGGCAGGTGAATCTCATGGGAAAGGTTTTTTGGCGTTAGTTGAAAATTTTCCTGCGGGATTTGTGATAGATATTCCGGTGATAGATGCGGAGTTGCGTCGTCGTCAAGGCGGTTATGGTCGCGGCGGTCGGCAAGCGATTGAGGTTGACAAAGTGGAAATATTATCGGGCGTTTGGCGCGGCAAAACTACCGGCGCGCCCATCGCGTTGTGGGTTAAAAATGCGGACAATCGTATTGATACCGCGCCGGATATTACGAACCCGCGACCCGGACATGTTGATTTAGCCGGTGCGGTAAAATTCGGTTTGCCGATTCGCCCGATAATGGAACGGGCAAGCGCACGCGAAACTGTCGCACGTGTCGCTGCTGGCGCGTTGGCGAAACAATATCTTGAGAGCAAAGGAATTACAATAGTCGGATTTGTGCGAAGTATCGGCAACTCGGAATCAAATTTGACCGATGAACAAATTCAAAATCTCAATTATGAAATTGATTCGCTTGATGCGAACGAACTTTTGCGGCGGCGAAATTGCAGTGAGTTTTATATTGTTCGGTCGGATGCGGAATCGGTTGAGTGGGAACTGAAGTTGAAGCAGTTGATTGATGATGTTTCGGCGGCAGGCGACTCGATTGGAGGTTTGATTGAGGTACGTGCGTTTGGTGTTCCGATTGGGTTGGGAACTCATACGCAATGGGATCAAAAATTGGATGGCGATATTGCAAAAAGTATAATGTCGATTCAAGCGATCAAAGGTGTTGAGATAGGGCTTGGATTTAATGTTACAAAAATGTTAGGTTCAAAAGTACACGATCCGATTGAATACGATCCTTCACAAGAAAATTCTGCAAATCGCGGTTTTATACGCAGAACGAACAACGCCGGCGGAATAGAAGGCGGCATATCAAACGGCGCAACAATCGTCGTAAGATGCGCAATGAAACCAATCCCGACAATGCGTAAACCACTTGATTCGATTGACTGGAACACAAAAGAATCCAAACAAGCGGTTTATGAACGCAGTGACGTTTGCGCGGTTCCGGCGGCGAGTGTTGTTGTCGAAAATGTGTTGGCAACAGTGTTGATGAATGCGTTTAAAAAATTTTCCCCAATAAATTTTTCAAAATAAATCTTTTAAAATCGTGTCGTATATATCCAAGCTGTTTTAAAATTCCGGAAGCTGATTACGCAAACGCAACAACGTAAAGCGGTTGTTCAAGGGCGAAGCTTACCGCCCATACTGGTGTCGGTATAGCACGAAAAGAATTATTCATATTTTATAAGTTACGAAAGTTTTAAATTGCACGAAAATACACGTAAATCCATTTTGTTTTTGATTTTTTTTGTAATAGGACCTTTATTGACATTGTTGATATTGGTTGGAATTTTTTTGCGCAAATTACCTTTTAATGTTGACGAGTATGAGCGTACAGCTATGTTAAGTACAGGGTTACGTTGGAAGATAGGTTCTGTTGAGTATCGCAAATCGAATCAGATTAGGTTTAAGAATGTGCGTCTGTTTCGTTCAAATTCCGATAAGCCGCTTTTTGCCGCGTCGGAAGTTGATTTGATTTACATGTCGGGCAGTTTGACCAAAGAAGAACGTAATAAATTATTCCCAAACGCAATAGATTCGCAAACCAACCATAATAAAATTTCGGATAAAACTCTCAATAATTCCGGTAATTTTTTTGGTTCGGTGAAGCGTTTTTTGGGCGTAGCTGATCGTGGTGATGGTTTTTGGTATATTTCTTTTGCCAAGTCGTTATTTGATCTTGGCGGCGATGACGATACGAATTGCGAGGCGGAGTTACGCGAATGTTTTTTGGAGTTAATATCTCAAATGGAAGAACTTTCGTCGAAACCTATTTCTGTTAAGTTTGACGAGATTGATGTTGTGGCAACGAGTTTGCGGCGGTTTAAGTTGCGGTTTGTTGTGGGAAATCTTTATCAAACAGAATCGACGATTCGTTCGGAGTGGAGTTTTTTTATACCGATAGTTTCGGAAACGGAACGTGAGCAGGTTTTGGTTGTCCGTCAACACAATTCACGAAATTTATCCGTAACATTGAAGACCGGCAACATGCCGTTACCGTGTGAATTGATTACGATTTTTTGTCCGCCCTTTCAATTTCTAGGTCAATATCCGTCGCGTGTGTGCGGTGAAATTATGGTGAGTGCTAGTCAGATTGACGGCAAAGGTAACGAGGCTGTTTGGACGTATAGTTTGCGGAATGTTTTTTTCAATGACATCAATATATCAAAAATTGCGGACGGCAATATACCGTACAAATTAAGCGGAAAGATTCAAGGTTTGCGGGTCAATGAGGCATTTTTAGGCGGCGGCAAATTGCAAGCGAATGGTTGGATTGATGTTGTTGATGGTGTTGTGGAGCGGGAGTTATTTCATCGTTTGATTAAGTTATTTTCGTTGACGATAAATCCGTCAACGCTTCTTGATTCACCGCGTGCGGAGTATCCGTTTACGCGTTGTACTTTTGATTATGAGTTGCAACATGACGGCGTGATTTTTTTCCTCAAGCGACCGTCTGAACTTACAGGCAATATGTTTATGCTCAAGGAAAGCGACGGAGTGCAAACAAGCCCAATGCAAGTATCATTCCCAAACGGCAACGCTAAACTTGTCTCATATCACAACCTCCTATCTATTTTCGCATCAGACGCAACACCAATCGTACCGCTAAACCCGCTCTCAAAATTTTTTGTACCAATAATCCCAGACGACGAAATAAAAAAACAAACACCACAACACCAAAAAACAACCATAAACGAAACACCCAAAAACGTGCTATTCATGCCATAAAAAACACATTAGAAATCAGCACGCAGATAACGCAGATTGGGGAAAGATATTCGCAAGAAAAGAATCTGCGTTATCTGCGTGCTGATTTCTAAAAAAGAAACGCGGGTGTTTTCGATTTGGGGAATCAAAAACTACCCGCGTTATTTTGCTTGCAACTTTTTTACTTAATTGTCAATTTAAGTAGAAAGATAACATCCGCGATCTTATCGGATGTTGCAATTTCCTGAAAGCTGACGCTTCAATTTGCCTCACTCTTTCTCGTGTAACCGAAAATATTTTGCCAACCTCTTCCAAAGTGTACACCGAACCATCAGCTAAACCATAACGTAACCGTATCACTTCTCGTTCACGGCTCGTCAATTCTTGCAACACCTCGTCAATTTTTAACTTCAATGATTCACGCGAAAGACGTTCTACCGGCGTTAGCTGTCTCGTGTCCTCAATTACATCAGACAATGATTTCGATTTCCTGTCCGTACTGCCAACTGGTGAATTCAATGAAATCGGTTTGCGTTTTGCACTCAACAACGTTGTAATATCCGTTCCCGACATGTCGCAAGCCGTCGCAAGCTCGTAAACCGAAGGCATTACTCCCATTTGATCAACTAGGTTATTCGTAACACGTCCCACTCGCGAAATTGCCCCTAACACACGTACCGGAATACGAATAGTTCGTCCGGTGTTTGCAATAGCTCGTATAATCGATTGCCTAATCCAAAACGTAGCATAAGTTGAAAACCGGCAACGGCGTTTGCGTTCAAATTTGTCAACCGCTTTTATCAATCCCGCGTTGCCTTCTTGAATTAAATCAAGAAAAGCAAGTCCGCGACACCGATACGTTTTCGCAATCGATATTACAAGCCGTAAATTTAACGCCGCAAAATTACGCTTCGTGTCTTCGTACCCATCCAAAAATTTCCGCACCCTCGCAACATAATTCCGCAAACCCTTCGGCGTGTCTGAAACCACCCGCAACAATCGCTTCAACTTCCTACGAACCAAACGCGATTGATGCAACGATTCCAAATCAACATTGAGTGGATTCGCCAACGTAGCAGATTTCAACTCGCGAATCCGATCACGCAACATCGAAACCTCCGAATCTAAATTAGAAACTTGGTCGAACGTCGGAATAATAAGCTCATTACGAAATCTTAACTCCCGCATTAACCTGTGCGCACGAATGCGGCGTTTCCTTATTCGCGAAATAAGCTCAAACTTTTCCTCACGCGAAGTGTCTTTTGCTAAAGATTTTCGGAAATCAGCACGATTGCGTTCAAGTATTTTTTTGAGTGTTTCGTTGTGCAAGGTCAAAAATTGCTTCAAAAATACTTTTTGCCCAACATTAGAAACCGCAACCGTTAGAGTGCGATCCAGTCTAATTTCACCATCAATCACTCGCGTTAAGAGACGAGTCGCCCTCAAGATAACACGATCACAACAAACCAAAGTCTTGTGATACTTGTTACGGGCAACTTCAATTTTTTGTGTTGCCTCGAATTCCTCCTCCGGCTTGAGCATTCCTTCGTTCACCGCTTGAGCGATATAAATGCCAACGGGGTCGGTTTTTGTAACTAATTTTTTACGATTACTGGTACTCATGATAAATCACTCTTGGGTTGAATTTTCTGCCGAAGCCGGATTCCACTCAAACAATCGTCATTGTATATGCTCAGATGTTCCGCTTCAAGGATTTAATTAGCTTATACCGCAACCAGTAAGGCGATAGGCTTCGCCCCTTGAACAACCGCTTCGCGATGCTACTCTTGCATGTCCAGCTTCAGGAATTTTAAAACAGCTTTGGTATATCTACCTAAATCAACAAAATTTAGCAGTTCACAATTTCTTTTTTTCTTGACAATCTTGAAAAATATTACCGCAAATATTTATTGTTCAAAATCTTAAAATTTGCCCCAAACATAAACCTCTTGTTACATGCCACAATTACACCTTACCAATGTATATTGATAACGCAACAGTATTACGCATATACTGTGCCAAAATAATACGATTAAAAATCTAATTTTATCAATATTACTCACCAATAGTTAAATCTATTTTTCGCAAATTATCACGCAAATGCGTTGTTTAATTTTGCCCATAATCGGGATTTGATGGCTTGGGTGTGTCAAAATAATACAAAAATTTCTATTGACAAAATCCATTTCGCGAACGTCCCCACGTCTTTTATTGCTAAACCACTTGAAAAACGATTTGATAATTTAGCGAAAAAATTAGGATTTACACGATTGAAAAAAATTGTTAATATTCCGCATTGTACTTAAATGATTTTGAACAGAATCAAAAAGTACACTAAACGGCGCGGTAAATTTTTTACAAAATTACTATCGTTTGGGTTTCGGGAATTTTAAAACAATTTTCAGTATAAATTAACTTTAATTTAGTAAAATTTAATTTTTTTGGTTACAATGCAACTTTTTTCATTTTCGGGTACATCCAATAAGAATATTGAACCTGTTATCCGTTGGTTTGGCGGTATTAGCGTTTCGTCGGATTGTCATAGGATCGAGACTGCGATGATTGGTATTCACGGTCGCGGCAGCGGTGCGCCTCTTGAAATTCGCAAAACAATTTCCTACGACATACCGCCGGAAATTACAGCAAGCTACCACTCACTCCAAGAACATTTTACCAACCTCCACAACGAAAAATACACCAACCCGACAAATAATAACGGAATCGGTACAAATACAAATTTCGCCGAATTTTGTTTCCTTTACCAACACGTTTTGCGCGAGCTTGCAAGTGTTGAGGAGGAAGCGATTGATGAGCTTTTGAGCGAGTCGCGTTTGTCGAAAAATGATGTGTTGGCGGTGGGAGTTCATGATTCGGGAGTCAGGTTTAACACGTCTGATGGGCTATTTTATAGGAGTTTGTGCGATGCGTCGTTTCTTGCCGAGCAAACGGGAATGAATATTGTTGATTCGTTTCCTGCGCAAGATATATCGGCAGGCGGCGGCGGAGGACCTGTTTTGACGTTACCTTCTTGGGTTTTTCTCAAATCGCCATTGGCGGCGCGGGTACTTCTTGATCTTGGTCGTACTGCGCGGTTGACTTTATTTCCGCGTTCGGAGAATGTATTTTCGTATCAAAAAATAGCTGTGTTTGATCTTGTGCCGTGCGGGTCGTTATTGGATGCGTTGACGTACAAATTGACACAGGGCAAATCGTCGATAGATATTGGCGGCAGGTTGACGGTGCAAGGTTGCCAAATTGCGTCGTTGTTAAATGATTTTCGCAGTGTTAGAGCAATCGGCGGAGGCTGGAATCCGTTGGGGTTATCGGCTGAATCCTATTTGGAGACGGCGTTTAAACTGAATGGTTCGGAGTGTTCGTATCAAGATATTTTGTGTACAGCAAGTTGTTTCATCGCCGAGAGCGCAGCGGCAAGTGTACGGCAAGTGTTGGGCGAAGTAGAATTTTTGCAAGGAATTAATGTTGAAATATTAGTTACCGGCGCGTGTAGAATGCACGGTATGCTTATGAATTCAATATCAAATCATCTAAAACAAAACAGATTGATTCAAGTTACAGATTTGGGTATTTTACCTGAAACGTTTGATGCAATTTGTACTGCACTTTTAACGGTGATGTCAATTGATAATATTCCGTCAAACATTCCGGCATTAACAGGTTGCGACACAAGCAAACCGCTTGGCAAAATAACCGCAGGCAGTACAACAAATTGGTATCGCCTAATCCAAGAAATGGCAAACACAAAACCCGCCGCACGAAACCTCCGAAGCGCAATGTAAAAATATTCTATGCCGAATTATTACATGTACCGGCATCGGTATATCAAAATTTTTCGCGTTTTTTGTGTCTTTAGTGATTAATAAAAAAAACTCTTTTTTTCAAATGTAAAGTTTTGCCGGTGCGATTGCCGATAGTGCGAGGGTGGTGTTGCGCCGTTCTTTTTTTCAATTAGCTAGGAATTCGGCTTGGGGTGAATTCAGATTTTTATACTGAAACTGTTACGAGTGATAGTTTTTCATTGTTTTGTAGTAATTGTTCGAGTGCGGAACGCACCACCGATAGATTCAAAGGAATTTCTAAAAATCTTAGTCAATTTATGAAATTGTGAGTGATGTTTTTATGATGCGTCTTTAATAGTAACTGATGTTTATTATTTGTACCTTTATGCCTTTATTTTTTTAGGGCAAAAAATAAAGGCATAAAGAAAATTTGTAACTATTCAGTAGTATAAAACCGTTATTTGTACAGGAGTTACAATTTGTCAAAATTAAGTGATTTATGTCAATAAATATAGGTACAAAAACCTAAGTTGCTAATATTTAAGCAATTATGGATTTGATCGTTAAATTTACAACAAATCGGTAATAGGATTTAACTCCTTTATTATAAATCTTTTTAGGCTACTGAATAGTTACGAAAATTTATAGATACAATTTGTACTACTATACCCAAGCTGTTTTAAAATTCCTGAAGCTGAACACGCAAGCGTAGCATCGCGAAGCGGTTGTTCAGGGGTGAAGCCCATCGCCTTACCGGCTACCGTATAAAGGCGCAGAAACAGACGTTTCTCGTTAAAGAATAATTTGTGTTTTTTGGAAACTCCCTCAAGCTGTTTTGAAATTCCCGAAACCGAACGCGCGAGCGTAACAACGTTAAGCGGTTGTTCGAGGACAAAGCCTATTGCCCGTCATACTGGCTGCGGTATGTATTGTGATTTTGAAGTTGTATATCCGAACTTTTGGAATTCATAGAGAATGAAAAGCTCAACTCCATTTAATAACAGATCAGAAATTGAATCCACTGCTAATTCGGGTTCTCCAAGCCATCGCAACATGTCTTACAGAATAGAACCGCGAGTTGGGCAAAGTGATTTCGATCCTGCTTTTGAGTTGAAGCGATTGCGTCAGGAGTTGATTGAGAGGTTGTTGATTATTCAACGAAAGGCGGCAATGAACGCGAAAGCCGATAAACAATCACAACTCTCCGTTACTATTGTCCCAAAACCAACTCAATCTGCGTCAAAAACTCATCTAAAAATTGACACGCAAAACGGCTACCCAAACGAACCCGAAAAGCCTAGCGAAAAAAATCCCGTCAAAACCGATAGCACGGAACTTTTGCGCGTCAACAGAAATTATTCTAATTCCGGTCTCGCTCAAGGTTTGCCGATCAATCTTGAGGGTTCTGCTGAGCGGATTATGGCAAATATTGAGTCGGCTAGAGATTGTATCAGTAAATTACAGGTGCCAAATATCAGCCAACCATTGCCCAAATTTGCTACAAATAAATCGACCGAACAACATGATTACGAACAATCTAGCTGGCAAACAAGTACCCCAAAACCGCAACTCATCTTATCCCAACCGGTCAACGAACATCACTCACACAATACGCGAGAAAAAATCAATAACGATATTTATTGTAACATAAATTCCGTCCCAAACGCTGTGCCGAATCAATCCGCACACCAAACTAATCAGCCGCAAACACCCAAAAATAATTTTGTAAATGAACCGTTTGGGATAACCTTATTGCAAAAATTAAATATTGGTTTATCGGTTGTCGGTGTTGTGGGAATATTATTCGGGGCGTTTTATTTGTTCAGCAACAACACGAGTAATCTTCAACCCGGAATACCGGTTTTATTTGTCGGGTTGGTGCTTATTGTTGCAGGGATAATTGGTCATTTTTGGCAAGAATATGTCAATGTTAATTACCAAGTGAGCGGCACGAATTCAAATGTGAACAGTTTAAAAATTGACTAAATAGTTTATACATACTTGGGTTATGATATGTTTCCACTTTCTGATTTCTGTTATCGTTTATTGTTAGTGATTCTGATTTTGTTTGTATTTATGGGAATTTTTATTTTGCCGGTGTTGGGGCGGACGTTTTATTTTCCTTCTTTTTCCAATGTATCGCCCATTTATATTCTTCGTTTTAATCGTGTTTTAGTATCGATGATTGCGGGCGGCGGTTTAGCTATGGGCGGTCTCGTGTTCCAATCACTTTTTCGCAATCCGCTCGCAACACCTTACACGCTTGGTATTGCGAGTGGTGCGTCGCTTGGTGCGGCGGTTGGTTTTCGGTTAGCGGTTTGGTTTAGTGGTATTTCGGGCGGGGTGAGTGTTTTTGTTTTTTTGAATTTTTCGCCGGTTACGGTTGGTGCGTTTCTTGGGGCAATGTTCGCAACGTTTGTGGTTTTTTTGTTAGCGGGCGGCAAAGATACATCGTCTGAACAAATGCTTCTTGCGGGTGTAGCTGTCAACTTCTTTTTTGCAAGTTTAATTGTACTCTTACAATATATTTCTGCGCCGCACGACGCATTGCAGATATTACATTGGACAATGGGCGAACTTCAAAATGCGGTTATGGTTGATTTCTGGCGAATGTTTCCTTTTGTGCTTTTGTTATTTTTTATGCTTTTATTTTTTGCGAGGGAGTTAAATATTTTGGTTACGGGTTGGGAACATGCCAAGTCTCTTGGTTTGGATGTTAGCAAGTTGCGGTTAATTTTATTTGTGTCGGTTTCAGTGGTGATAGGTGTTATTGTTTCGGTAACGGGACCAATTGGTTTTGTTGGTTTGATGGTGCCTCATATTGCGAGGTTAATTGTAGGTATAAATCATCGTCGGCTTGTGCCGATAACATTTCTCGGCGGTGCAATTTTTCTTGCAATTTGCGACACAATAAGCCGCTCAATTTTATACCCAGTACAATTCCCCGTCGGCGTAACAACAAACCTAATTGGAGGACCATTTTTTCTCTGGCTACTATTAAAATCAGAAAAAAGATTATGCTAAGACATCGCCCAGAAATAGCATTACCATTAATGCCCTAAAGTTAAGGGGTAGTTCATTTTATACTTAAGCTACTTTAAAATTCATGAAACTGAACTCGCAAGTACAACAACGTAAAGCGGTTGTTCAAGGGCGAAGCCTATTGCCCTACCGGCTACGATATACTAGAATTCTGTAACATTAATGTACGAATATTGACCGTTGTTATCATCGGCGAGTTGTTTTAAAAATTCGGAGGTGCGGTATTTGCCAACACCGAATTGAATGACATTGATTCGAACTTTATTCATTTGATTTATTCGTTTAATTTCATTGAGTTGTATTTGAGTCATTGCGTCGTTGTCATCTCCGTCAGTTAGAAAAAAGATTACATCCGGTTTTTGCTTTAACGCAGCAACTAACGGCTCAAAATGTTTTGTCCCGCCGCGTGCATTCTCAAATTGTACAAACTGAGCCGCACTCCTACAATTCGATTCAACCGCTTCAAGCATTCCTCTATTACTCCATTGATGCAATTCATCGTTGTAAAAAATAATATTGAATCTGCTCTTTTCATTGTTGCCCAACTCCCGAATATTTCGCAATAATTCAGATTTCGCCTCTTTAAACGGAATCCCGCCGCGTTCATTCATGCTATCAGATTTGTCGAATACAAAAACAAAATTATTGCCTTTCGCCGCCACATCGAAAACCCGAAGCTGGATCGTGTTACCGCCGGAATTTTCGCCTGCGTGAATTCCGGTATTAGAAGATGTTGTCAAACTATTTGGCAAGTTATTTGTAAACAAATTAACTTTAGAATTTGTACTCTTATTGCCCAAACCGATTCGCGGTGGAGATTGCAACGGCGTAAATTCCAAAGACTTATCATCAATTATCGCATCTTCCGACTTAATCTCATCCGCCGCCGAAATCACCTCATTTCCAGCATCAATATATTGAACAATTTCGCCGTCCGCTTGCTTAATTAATATACCGCCCGAAGCATTACGCTCATGCGGCAATGTCTTATGAATCGGTTGCAATCGCATTAAAAAAATTAAAATTCCAAATAAAAATAAATGAAACAATAACGACCCAACCCACGCACGCCGCGATAAACTAATCAATAATGAATCCATAGCTTTGAATGGTTACACCGAAATCGGTATGGGGGACATTTCTGATTTGGCAACTATTCAGTAGCATAAAATCGTTATTTGTACAGGAGTTATAGTTTGCCAAAAATCCATGATTTGCGTCAACTAATATTAACACAAAAACACAAATAATTAGCATACAAATAGTTATAAATCTAATCGTTGATTTGTGGCAAATAAATGAATTAACATAACTACTGTCGTATAAATATTTTTAGGCTACTGAATAGTTGCCTGATTTGCTTTAAATTATCGCCCTTTTATCGCGTTGGATCTCAATTTTGCGCCTATAGTAGCTTCAACAATTTTATTTATTATATATTTTTTGTTATCTTGCTTTAAAAAAGATACACGCATGAATTTTGCAAAATATTCTGCGGATAGTTTATCTTTTAAAACGGAAGACAAGAATTCTACACCTCTTTCTCGCGTAGATAGGTCGATTAGTTGTCTTTCAAATGTTTTCATTTCATCTTCTGTTAATTCTATTTTTTTATTTTCTTTTTTCCTAATTTTTTCAATTTTAATTTTTACCTCATGTGTATTGCTATCTATTTTTTGAAGATTCTCTTCTGAGATGCTTTCAATTTCTTTAAGGAGTTTTTCTTTTATTTTTTCTTTTACGTAAATAATCTTCATCTTAAATCCCTACCTTATCAATAAATTCTTGGGTAAAATCCCTTATGTGGGAAATATTTGCCTGGTGCGACGAATTGGAATACGAATTTAGGATCACTGGAATACCATTTTGAGGTGCATCTGCAAAAATCGTATTATTGGCTATAATATAGTTGTCAAATATGGGTATACCAAGACGTTTTGTTTGGTATATATACTGTTGTTGCGTTTCTATGGGGTTACTCCCATACAGTTGTATCATTGTAAACACAACACCAATGATTTGCGGATTAATTATTTCTTCACTGTCAATTCCCTGACAAAAGTCATTATAATCTTTTACAAGAGTCTTTACACTTCCTTGTAAATAATCGATTCCTAAAGTCGATAAGTAATCTGGTTTAGCTGGCACCAGAATGATATCTGAGGCTATAAGTGCATTTTTAGTTACTATGTTAAAATTAGGCGGACAATCAATTAGAATAATATCATATTCTGTTTCAGATATTCTTTTCAGCTCTTTACGTAAACTTCCATGAACCATGATATACTTCTTTTTTGTCTGTTCCATATTTGCCCCACCTAATAATGTGGCAAGCTCTAAGTCAACATTAATCAACCCCAAGTGGGAAGAAATTAATGCTATCTCTCCTGTTTTACCACACCTTTTTATCTTATTATTTACATTTACAGGATTAAGTATAACATCTGATATAGGAACTGTGATTGTGCTCTGACTAATACAATCAAACCAATTTTTTATAGTTTTCTTGTCTTTTGATAAAATAATGCCAATAGGCGGATTGTCGCCTTCGTAATTTTCTTCTTTGGCAAAATAACCCATGTACATATTCATCTGCCCGATGTCAAGATGCTTCACTTCGTTTATTTTCAAATCTAGTAACTATTCAGTAGTATAAAACCGTTATTTGTACAGGAGTTACAATTTGTCAAAATTAAGTGATTTATGTCAATAAATATAGGTACAAAAACCTAAGCTGCTAATATTTAAGCAAT
>JAIRWK010000082.1 GCA_031268995.1 Planctomycetaceae bacterium | reverse complement strand
ATTGCTTAAATATTAGCAGCTTAGGTTTTTGTACCTATATTTATTGACATAAATCACTTAATTTTGACAAATTGTAACTCCTGTACAAATAACGGTTTTATACTACTGAATAGTTACTTATTTTTTTATGTGTGGGGTGTATTCGTTGTGGATTTCGTGTATGCGGATTATGTTTACGCCTTTTTGGATTAGTTGGAGGGTAACTGTTTTGGTTCCTTCTTCTGGATCAGCGAATTTTGTTTTGAGGAAACGTTTGCGTGAATGACCAACTAGTAACGGTGAATCAATATCTTGAAAGTATTCTATGTTTTCAACGAGTTCCCAATTATGTTCTGCGGTTTTGCCAAATCCTAAACCCGGATCGATTGCGATACGTTTTGGGTTAACTCCGGCATTGATCAATTTTGTTCGTTGTTGTGTCAAATAGTGATGAACATCTGCCAAAACATTTTTGTAGGTTGGGTTATTTTGCATAGTTTTGGGCGAGCCTTGATGGTGCATTATGCAGATTGCGGTTTGGGTGTCGAGTAGTAATTGGATCATGCCGTCATCTTCTGCGGCGAACACGTCGTTGATGATATTTGCGCCGGCATTGACGGCTTCTTTTGCAACGACGGATTTATTTGTGTCGATTGAGATAGGGATTTTTAGGTTTAGTTTTCGTATTCCCTTGATTACGCTGACAACTCGCCGCAATTCTTCATCAACCGCAACTGGTTCGGAATCCGGTCGCGTACTTTCTCCGCCAACATCAATTATCTTCGCCCCCAACTCCGCCAATTCTAAACCTCGACGAATTGCATCGGAAGCCGCAAAATATTTTCCGCCGTCTGAAAAACTATCTGGAGTGGCATTGACTATTCCCATAAACACAGGGCAATCGTCAAAATCAATTCGACCGGATTGTAACTGCCAATATTTAACATTTTGATTTCTTGAAGTCATAATATACTCAAGCTGTTTTAAAATTCCCGAAGCTGCGATAAACCTGCAACGCAGAGCACTAGGCAAACGTAGCATCGTGAAGCGGTTGTTCAAGGGCTAAGCCTACCGCCCATACCAGCTACAGTATAAACGGCAAAATTTTACATGAAGCCCGTGATATTTGAAAGTACGCCATCATATTTCACAGCATGCCGTCATATTTCACAGGTTGATACCGTTATATTTCACAGATTGGCTGTCTAATTTTAATTTCAAAAAATTATATAAAAAATTTCTGCAAAAATTTTTTATCGGCAATTACGGAATTGTAATTCTTCATATTTTTTTAATATTGATTCTGTTTTCGTGCTTATTTTTTAGTTATTTGAAGAGTGTAAAGTTTTATTATTGCTGTTGTGATATTTTTGTTTGCAAGGTAAATTTTTTGCGAGATCAAGTAGCGAAAAATTACAAAATTGATGTTACCGGCAAAAGAAATGGCACACGACTTGCGACGCTCTTCTATACATTACAAAAACCAATGAATTGAAGTTACTGGGACGGGAGTGTACCGAAGTTGAGCGGTGGTTGAGAAATTCGGGCGTGATGGTTTGCGGTGGAATATAAATGTTTGGTTTGTTTGTCCCAGAATTTCAGTTTGCTTGTTTGGTTTTTAACAACGCTACGGCGTAAGCGGTGGAACTGCGAGGCGTTTTTTTGGAGAATCCTTAATTTTAAAGAAGGAGAAATAAGAATGTCGAAGTTTACAAAAATCGTGTCAAAACTACTTTTGACGCAAAGCGAGTCGGTTGACAGTAGTGATTACTGTGTTACAAACGAATGGAATCTCGTTGAGAGTCTCCTAAACTGCCAAAATGTTAATTTAGGCAGGGGGGGGGGGGCTAGGTAGTTGTAGTTACAACGATAACAAGCGGTCAAATGTTACCAATAATTACAAATTTGGGTTTACTTTGGTTGAACTTTTGGTGGTGATTGCGATTGTTGGTATTTTGATCGCACTGCTTCTGCCTGCCGTTCAATCTGCGCGTGAAACAGCGCGGCGGTTACAATGCAAGAATAATCTTAAACAGATTGCATTGGCGCATCATAATTTCTACGATGTCAAACAGCAATTTCCAGAATTTAACACGGGATACAGCAGTGTAGCTGGATTTTCCGTGTTGGCTCAACTGTTGCCGTATTTGGAACAAACCGCAGCACACAGTGAAATTAAAGAAACACTGGATTCCTACGACAGCGTTCCGACCGATTGGTCGAGTTCCACGCGAGCGAGAATTAACTTGCCTGTGCAGAATATCGCTAAGTTGCCTATCTCTCTTTTCCGTTGCCCGTCCGATACCGCAACGGGAAAAAGTAGTGTCTTTACCACTGTGGGTACAAGATATTGGGTAGGCACTTCAGGTGAGATTTCAGTCGATGAACCGGATCCAGATACTCCGACAACCGTTGCAGGTACTAATTATGTCGCTTGCAATGGTTCGGGTACGGGGTACTCTTATGATACAGCGTTCAACACGGACGGCGTTATCAGCGGAGCGCGACGAGGGTATCAATTTAAAACGGTCGGTTTTGAGTCGATTTTAGATGGAGCGAGTAATACGCTTTTGTTCAGTGAAGCGATTCTTGGTGATGGCACGAACCAAAGTACAGCACCGAGTACATTGCAACCATGGACGCGAACGGCATACGCTGACACTGCCTCTGTAACAACCAATTACTACCCCTATAACCTTCCCGGTACTTGTGGGTGTTCGGACGCAGCTCAGGGTTATTCTGCGGGCGGCTCGCCGCTTTACTCCAATGATGGATTTGATCCGGCATCGTTCATATTGAGCCATACTTCAGAGTGGAACGGTTGGCGCGGGTATTCATGGATTATTGGCAAACCTGTTGCTACGGGATTTACGACATTCGCAACACCGAACCCACTGTTTCCCGATTGGGGCGGAAATAGTTACGGATTTTATGCAGCCCGCTCTTTCCATACGGGAGGTGTCAATGCAGCATTAACCGACGGTAGCGTTAGGTTCATTGCCAATACGATTGATAAAAGTGAATGGCAACATTTGGGAGCAAAAGATGATCTCGGAGCAACCTTGCCGGCTTCATCTGAACCGCCAGCCCTTTAATGGTGTGTTTCATACGTACTCTCAAGCTGGCTGTATACACAAGCTGTTTTAAAATTCCCGAAGCGGAACACGCAAGCGCAACAACGTGAAGCGATTGCTCAATGGCGAAGCCTATCGCCATACCGGTTACGGTATAATATTCCAGAAGTTGAACACGCAATCGTAACAACATAAAGTGGTTGTTCAAGGGCGAAGCCTACCGTAAATACCGGCTTCGGTATAGATTCTGTCATAAATTTTATGACAGAGTCTATACACCAAAGTTACTTTAAAATTTCTGAAGCTGGACACGCAAACGTAACAACGTGAAGCGGATGTTCAAGGGTGAAGCCTACTGCCCATACCGGCTTCAATATCAATCAAAAAGAAAGAATAACTTATGAAAAAATATGGTTTGGTAATTCAGTTGCTGACTTTATTGTTTTGGGTCGAGTTTTTTATCGGTTGTTCGCGTTTACCGCCCAAACCTGCCGACTTGCCTGAGCTGTATTCCGCAAAAGTTACGGTAACGTTTGGCGGTAAGGCAATTGAAGGTGTTAATGTTTCGCTTCGCCCTACTGATAAAAATATCAAGTGGCAAGCGTCGGGTTATACCGACAACAACGGTATAGCGAATTTAAGAACGTCATTCGCATTTCCGGGTGTGCCGGTTGGAAATTTTATTATTTCATTTGATAAAAAATCCAGTGAAGCATCGGCGGAAAATAAATCGGTAGTTACATCCGAGATTCCACTCAAATATAGTATTGGACGTTCACTGGAAACCATAGAAATTAAACCGGAGAAAAATATCTTCACGTTTAATTTGGATGCCGGAACGGAAACAATAACTGTTGATGAACCGAACAATACCGGAAGAATGCCGAAAGCAGTTAAGTAATTTGTCATATTCTTTTGCGATATCGTTGCCGCAAAGAATATTGCACTCAAGCTGTTTTGAAATTCCAGAAGCTGAACACGCAAGCGCAACAATGTGAAGCGGTTGTTCGAGGGCGAAGCCTACCGCCCATATTGGCTTCGGTGTAGTGTCAATATCACTTTTTCAATTGTTGTACACTCAAGCTGTTTAAAATCCCCTAAGCTGGACACGCAAACGTAACAACGTGAAGCGATTGTTCAAGGGTGAAGCCTATCGCTTTATCGGCTACGATGTATTTACAATTGGATAAATGGATATTGTATTTTTTAACAACGAACCAGACTTGTGTATTGTCTGGTTTATATCTGCCGGTCAATCGGCAGATCAAACTAACCTTTTTAAACATAAAGGAACAAAATGAAGAACAGAGTAAAGTTTTTTGTGAGTACTTCGGCACTTATTTTCGTTGCCGCCGCAGTCGGCGTTTACGCATATAGTTCCAACGGTACTTCTTCCATTCCGTCGGTTGAGTTGAATGCGCTCTTCCAACTTGCGGACAAAAACAAGGACGGTTCAATTTCCAAAGACGAATTTGAACAGTACTTGTTGCACATGAGAACGAAACCGACAAATACGTTTACGGCAGCCGATGCAGCTGTCAACAGCGGTAAAGCGGGCGGTAGTTGTTGCGGTGGTAAAGCCGAAACAGTGAAAGAGAGTGCGGGTAGTTGTTGCGGAGGCGGTAAGCCGGAAAATACCAAAAATAACGTTGCAAAAACCGAAAAAGCCAATTCGCTTAGTACGCCGGATGCGTCCGAAGCGTCTGCAAGTGATCATGCGTCATTGAATGTTGGCGGTTCGTGTGGGATGTGCAAAAAGCGTATTGAAACGGCAGCGAAATCGCTTAACGGCGTTGTTGCAGCAACATGGGATGGAAAAACACAAATATTAAAAGTGGCTTTCAATTCCCCTCAAACATCGCTTGATGCCGTTTCAAAAGCAGTTGCCAAAGTCGGTCACGACACAGAAAAAGACAAAGCGGATGATGAAACATACAATGCTTTGCATGGATGTTGCAAGTATCGCAAGTAAATTTTCCGCTTTTGGATTTTGGTTATGTTCAAGTTGTTAACTCATGTTAAGCATTCGGGAACTTCCAAATTAAACGAGTTTTGTGCGGAAGTTTTTTACCACAAAGGCGACAAGGTCGTACAAGGGTTTTTAAATATCTTTTTTCGCCTTCTTCGCCTTTGTGGTGCTTATACTCAAGCTGTTTTAAAATTCACGAAACTAAACACACAACCGTGATAACATAGAGCAGTTGTCCAAGATGCGGAGTCTATTGCCCATACAGGCTACGATATAAAATGGAGAAGATGACTGTTCAAAAACTTTTCAAAAAACTTATTGGTTTGTTCGCGGAAAAATGCGAATCAGACAAAAAAACTAACAAACATACTTCAAGAAGAAGACTCGGTTTTGAGGTTCTTGAAGGACATGAGTTGTTGTCTGCAAATTGGTCGGGTAATAACTTTGACGATACTGATACTCATTGGCAAAATAATCAAAACAATTGGGATAGCAACTACTATGAATCAGGAATTTTATCGGCTAACTCCGGTACGATTGAGGAGCTTGAAATGTTCGCCGCAGCTTTGGGTAAGGGCTGTGATTGTGAGTCATGCGAGCAAGCCGACAATTGGACGGTCAATTTGACAGGTCAGACAAATTCCGATGGTTCTATACCTATCTATTCAGAATCAACACAAGATTCATTTGATGTAACCATAACAAGAACAAACAATGTTTCCAACACTGCTGATAAAAATTATGCGATCAATTTTGATTTAACATTTAGCGGCGAGGCGACAAAAGATGATTTCGAAATTTATAACGGCAACACAAAAATTAGCAATAATACGTCTTCTTGTAAAAATTCCAATTCGGTATTCAGCTATTCTATTCCCGCCAATGAAATATCAATAACATTGACATTCAAGTTGGTGGATATACCCAAGCTGTTTTAGATTTCATTTTTTTTATTGAAGGTTTGAAAGTTTTCGGTTAGTAGGGTACGTAGTTCATCGCGGAACTTTTTTTTGCACCTAAAAAAGCCCTTGCATGCCGAAAGAAAATCGTCAAACTTTTCGTAGTATTTATTGTACAATATTTTCTTCTTAAAAAATTTCCACAAACGCTCGATCACA
>JAIRWK010000080.1 GCA_031268995.1 Planctomycetaceae bacterium | reverse complement strand
TTCGCGGCGGACATTTTGATTTCACGGTAGATCCACTTTAAAAAATCAGCACACAGATAACGCAGATTGGGAATAGATTTCGCAAGATCAGAAAACAGAATCTGATCTGCGATTATACTTAAATGATCTGCGTTATCTGCGTGCTGATTTTTAAAGTGGACGAGGTATTATTGAAGCAATTTTGGGAGTTATACCGTAGCCAGTAGGATGGTAGGCTTCGGTATTAAGGATGTTCTTGTTAAAAAAATTAGGTGGAAATGAGGTTGTTGAAAATTCTCTTTAGCGTATCTCGCAAGTCTCCAGCTGAAACAGAATAAGAATGTATAACTTCAACCAAAGTTGTAAATCTGTAGCGATAAAATAAAAATTATTATCACGAAAAGCATAAAGGTGCATTACATCAACATCGTTCATAGCTTTCACAAATTGATTAAGATTTTTATACTAAAGCTACTTTAAAATTCCTGAAGCTGAACACGCAAGCGCAACAACGTGAAGCGGTTGATCAGGGGCGAAGCCTATCGCCTTACCGGCTACGGTATAGAATTTCTTTGAATTGTTACGATTGTATTTATTGCAACGATTTTTTCGGGTAGATTTTTCTTTTGAAGTTGTGTTGATGGCGTGTTATGGCTTGTTTTTTTTGCGGGAATGGTGATAATACGCTGATGGTTTTTCTGCCTTTTTGTCAACCCGTTGCGTTTATACCGTAGCCAGTAGGGCGAAGCCTATCGCTCACACCGGCATCGGTATAACCGCTATGGGAATATTCCGAATCCGATATTTGCGGTAGGTCTTTTCCTTTAATGTACTCAGACTATTTTAAAATTCCACCAAAAACGTAAATGGTAACAACACAACCAACACCAACACAAATTTCAACCAACCACAACACTCGAGTCTCATTGATTCAATCAATCAATAACTCAAAAACTCTCGTCGTGATCGCATTGACCGGCGGCGGTCAAGTGATTGGTGATTTATTGTCTGTTCCCGGCACCTCTGGTACGTTGCTTGAGGCGACTATAACTTATTCGCCGGAGTCATTGCGTGATTATATTGGCTTCACGCCGGATCAATATTGTTGTCGCCAAACCGCATGTTACTTGGCAACCGCCGCCTTCAACCGAATCATCAAAATAATCCGCACAAGAAAAAATATATACTCAAGCTGTTTAAAATTTCCCGAAGCTGAATACGCAAGTGCAACAACGTGGAACGGTTGTTCAGGGGCGAAGCCTGCCGCCCATACCGGCTTCGGTATATCGACTACGTTATGCCCGTATGATGTTGCCGATCAACTTGACAATGCCGATTTTCACCCGCAAAAATCAAACCAACAAGACCAAACAACACTAAAAGATTTTTCCAATCTGATCAGTGTTGGTTGCACAGCTTCGCTTGTTACCAACCGTGAAAAGTCCGGCGAACATCGAGTTCATGTTGCGGTTCAGACGCTTAAAAGTACGTTTGCGTTTTCATTGAAGTTGCGCAAGGGCGAACGGACGCGGGATGAGGAGGATCGTTTGGTTGCGGATTTGATATTGAATGCAATTGATATTGCCCGCAATGATTTGACGGACAACTCGGATACGGATTTCGATTACAATAATATGTCGAGCAACGAATTGTTCAATGCATTTGAATATAGTTCAAGTGAGGATAGCGAATTTGGCGTGAGTTTGCCATTGGAGTTGAAGGCGGGCGAATTTGTTGAGAGTGTGTCGGTGGTTTGTACGCCGCCGCTTGTGGATTTATTTTTCGGCAAGTCAAAAGCAGTGATGTGGCACGACGGCAAGATCAGATATTTTTGCCGTAATTCTACTGAAGATAATTTAAATTCCTCGAAACAGAACGCGCGATCACGACAACGTGAAACGGTTGTTCAAGAGCGAAACCTGCCGTCCGTACCGGTTGCGGTGTCTGCACTTGGCGATGTGAATTCAGACACATTCAATCAATACGCGGAGTTTATGCAAGCGATTTTTCCGGGTTCGTTTAATCCGGTTCATTCGGGTCATATTGGTATGATTGAGGTTGCGGAGCGGCGTTTGGGGTGTAGGGTTGCGATGGAGATTTCGATTTCCAATGCTGATAAACCGATGATTGATTATATTGCGTTGTGGTTTCGTTTGAATGAAATTGCGCGAGTCCGTTCAGGGCAAATTGTATGGTTGACACAAACACCGTTATTTGAAGACAAGTCAGAATTATTTCGAGGAGCAACTTTTATTGTTGGGGCAGACACGTTGCGGCGTTTTGCCGATGTTGGGCAATATTACAAAAACATTCATCATTTGCACGATGTGCTTCGTGTGATGGCGTATCATGATTGCCGTTTTTTGGTTTTTGCAAGAGAACATGAATCCGTCGTGGAATCTTTAAGTTCGCTAAATATTCCAGATATGCTTCGTAGTCTTTGCGATGAGGTTTCCGAATCCGAATTCAAAAAAAATATCTCATCAACAAATTTGCGAAGAAATAAAATTACTGATGGAAATTTCTGAAAATATCATTTGCCAAAAACAAATTATTTCGAATTCGGTCGATTTTCAATTGATATAAATCGACCGAATTCGAATAAAATCAGGACAACATACGACTGTTTATATTATGATTTGGTTTATAATTGGTTACATGTGGCTTTTTTTGCATCGTCCATTTGAGATTTGGTATTGGATGGGGACGTTGCATATTGAGCGGGTGTACATGATATGTATTTTGGTTGTGTGGTTCGCTGTGGCAAAAAAGCAATTGCTGGACAACAAGGTGAATGTGGCGGTGGGTATTTTCGCAATTTCTATGCTTTTTTCGACAATGATGAGTCCGTACACGAATGTGATTGACAATATTTCGTTTCAATCTTGGATGAAGTATCTTGTATTTTATGGTTTGGTGATGACAAGTGTAAAGAGTGAGCGTGATTTGAAGATAGTGGTTACGTGTTTTGTTATATGTTTTTTTATTTACATGTTGCATTCTTATCGTGAGTTTTTGAATGGCAGGTATTCGTATGCGATGGGTACGGTGCGTATGATTGGTGTTGACAGTACGATGGGTTCACCTAATTCTTTTGGTGCATCTACGGTTGTGATGTTATTGATGTTGGTACCTCTTTGTCGGCTGGTCAAGAATAAATGGCATGCATTATTTGTTGTAGTTTATTTTCTTTTGAGTTTGCGCTGTGTTCAACTTACGGGTTCTCGTTCATCTTTTATGGCGTTGGGGATTTGTTTAGTTGGTATGGTTTTGTTTTCAAAGCACAGGTTAAAGTTGTTACCGTTGGCGGCGGTGTTTTTTCCAACGCTTTGGATAGTGTTACCGGAAAATCTCAAAGATCGTTATCGTACAATTTGGGATCCTGAAGTGAATGAGAGTGCGAATGCTTCGGCGGCGGGGCGTCTTGAAGGTTTTTGGGACGGGTTGGCGAATTGGCAAAGTTCACCGATTTGGGGAGTAGGACCTGATTGTCATGGAATTGCGTCTGGTCATGGTTTTTTATCTCATTTTTTGTACGGGCAAATTCCGGGTGAGTTGGGGACGATTGGAGTTGTTGGTTTTTTGATGTTGCTATTTTGCTATGTAGCGAATCATTTAGAAGTTTTGAATTGTTGCAAGTACATGAAAAGCAAAGGACACGGCAAGGAAAGTGAATATTGCAAAGCGGTTTCGGTTGCGACGATTGGTTCGGTTGTATTATTATTATTTTTGGGGCTTAGCGGTCATAATGGCTACCGTTTCACGTGGATTTGGGTAGCAGCCTTTCAAGCAATTGCCCTATCAATACTAAAAACAAAAGTAACCCAATTACAACAACAAGAAATGTACACTAACCTCGCATAAGTAGCCTCATGCTACGCACTCGGGAATTTCCCAATTAACAGTTTTTTGTACGGAAATTTTTTTACCGCAAAGGCGACAAAGTCGCACGAAGGTTTTTTAATATATCCTTCTTCGCCTTAGCGGTGTCCTATCAATTTCGGAAATTTCAAAGTAGCTTTGGTATATATTATGTTCACGCAAAAAAGATTTTTATTCAAATTTAGGATTCCGTGTAGTTATGTTGATTTTGGCGGTGAGCTTGACGAGTCGTACAAGTTGCCTGATTTATCGTTACTTGAATTATCAGTGGACAGTTTATACTCAAGCTGTTTAAAAATTCCCGAAACCGGACACATAAACACAACATCGCGAAGCGGTTATTCAACGGCAAAGCCTATTGTCAATACCGATTTTGGTGTACGGTCCGGGGTTTTGCCTGATTTTCGTGTTGGTTGGAATGAGCGCGGGATTGCAATCGTAGTTAAGGTGAACGGGAAAAAACAATCCCTTTGGTGTAAATCAACATCGCCCAACGAAAGCGACGGTGTACAAATTTGTCTTGATACACGCGACGTTAAAGATGTTCACCGCGCAACACGTTTTTGTCATCGGCTTGTTTTTTTACCCACAATAAATGATAATAACCAACCTGAACCTTGCGCATTCTGGTTGCCCATCCATCGGGCAAAAGCACATCCAAACCCAATTGACGTAAAAAAAATAAAACTAACAAATAAAATTTCAAAAGACGGTTACGAATTAAAAATTTTCATGCCGCAAGATGTTTTGACGGGTTTCGATCCGACAGAATATTCGGCAATGGGTTTTCATTTCGTCGTGGTTGATCGCGAACTTGGCAACGGATACTTTATAGTCGAACCGCCTTTCCCATTCGATCAAGACCCAAGTTTGTGGGGAACATTGGCTCTAGTGCGTCGTTGAAATTTTTTGTCGTTGGTAAAAAAAATAGAAAAGGGAACTTCCCCAAACCTCATTTTCACCTAAATTTTTTAACAAAACAACCTCAGTAGCAAATGAATCCCCCACACGTAAACCTCATTACCTCATTGGAATATTTGTTGATTATTTCAAGTCCGCACCAAACCTGTTTAATGAGGTAATAAGGTTATGTTTTCGTTAAGATGGTGCTGAAAATTTCCTGATCGTTGCCATACGCTATACCGAAACCGGTATGGGCGGTAGGCTTCGCCCCCATAGGTATTAAGTTAAGGGGTTAAGTCATTTGTAATCCAATGGTTATCGTTTGTTTGCGAAATTCGTTTTCATTCATGCTACCAACGAATTTGCCCCAACTTTGTCCGTGATTTGTTATCGATTCGTCCTATTTGCCCTATTTTGCTCTAATATTTTCCGATAAACTTGTAAATAGCCACACATCACCAGACGTTTTGTTGAAACAACTATTTGAAAATTAAAAACTTAACTTAATACCTATGGGCTTCGCCCCTGAACAACCGCTTCACGTTGTTGCGCTTGCGTGTTCAGCTTTAGGAATTTTAAAGTAGCTTGAATATAATGATTACGACCTTTCGGAGCTTTGTTGGAGCCGCTTGCAAAAGACCGGTTTTGGGAAGTTCCCAAAAAATTACAGTTTTATACCGTAGCCGGTATTTTTATATTTTATGCGAGTGTTAATTATTTTAGCAAACCCGAATCGTGATAGTTTTAATCATGCGATAGTTGAGGTTGCCAAGGGCGAGCTTTTGAGTTTGGGTCATAAAGTTTTTTTTCGGGATTTGTATCAGGAGAAATTTGATCCTGTTTTGCCGTCCCATGAGAATTTATTACCGGAATCGGAATTACCATTATTTTTGCAAGAGTATATTGGCCTTGTTCGGTCGGTTGATGGATTATTTTTTGTTCATCCTAATTGGTGGGGCGGAGCACCGGCGATTTTGCGCGGATGGATAGACCGCGTACTCAGACAAGATTCAATCTACAACTTCACACCAAACGGCGTTACCTCAAAAATCAGTAACAAAATCGTACAAATCATTTCCACGTCAAATACTCCGAAAGAAATTGAATTAAATGTTTATGGCGATCCGGTTGAGTTTTTTTGGAAAACAATTGTTTTTGGGTTGCTTGGAGTGAAGTTATTTGAGAGGCGGAATTTTGAATCTGTCATCATGAGCACACAAGAACAAAGAGAGGAATGGTTGAACGAAACAAAAGAAATAGTCAAACGACGCTTTCCATCAAGTTAATGGTCATGTGCCAGCGAAAACGGCGCGCTTGTATGTCAGCGAAAAGGGCACAGTGGTTGTCAAAAGTGAGTGTCATTTTATATACTATGTTTTTTTCAAAAACATCCGTTTTCTCCTTT
>JAIRWK010000022.1 GCA_031268995.1 Planctomycetaceae bacterium | reverse complement strand
CAGCACATCAATTTTTGAAAAATAATATATGATACGATAATACAATAAAATTTGGCGTTTTTTGATGCTTCAACTCCTTTGATTTATACTGTGAAATGCCATTTTGCAAAAGTTCAGTTTAAAGTAGCTTCAGTATATTTGCGTTTTTATGCCTTTCATGCTAATTTTTAAAAATATTTAGCACGAAAGGTGTACAGATGCCGGTTTCGGTATAATCTTTTGACTGGTTACAAAAATTTAAAAATATGAAACGAGCAGTTGTTCTTCTTTCCGGCGGGCTTGATTCTACGACGGCGGCGGCGGTTGCGAAGTCGGACGGGTATGAGATTTTTGCGCTGACAATAGATTACAACCAACGTCATAAAATTGAACTCGAATCGGCAAAACGTGTCGCTCTTGCCCTCAATACCAAACAACACGTAATTTTTCCGTTGAATCTTCGTCTTTTTGGCGGTAGTTCATTGACGGATGATTGGGAGGTTGTGAAAGATATTTCTATTGACAAGATTGGCGAAACTATTCCCACATCGTATGTTCCGGCGCGAAATATTATTTTTCTGTCAATAGCATTTGCATACGCTGAAACAATTCACGCAAACAAAATTTATATTGGCGTTTCTGCAATTGATTACAGCGGCTATCCTGATTGCCGTCCTGAATTTTTGACCGCATTCGAAAACATGGCACAAATTTCAACCAAGACCGGAATAGAAGGTAACAAAATCTCAATTGCCGCGCCACTTGTTCAACTCGATAAAACTGCGACAATAAGGCTAGGATTATCGCTTGGGGTAGATTACTCAATTACGCATACGTGTTATGATCCGGCGTTGGATGGTGCGGCTTGTGGTTGTTGTGAATCGTGTTTATTGCGATTACAAGCATTCGCAAACGCCGGCATAAAAGACCCAATAAGATACACGTAAATTTATACCGTAGCCGGTAGGGCGATAGGCTTCGCTCCTGAACAACCGCTTCACGTTGTTGCGCTTGCGGGTTCAGCTTCAGGAATTTTAAAGTAGCTTCAGTATAAAAGATATTATTTAAAGGAATTAAAAAATGTTACGTACTAAAACGTGTGGCGAGTTGCGGAGGGAGAATGTTGGTGAGGGAGTTGTGTTAGCGGGCTGGGTTGATGCGGTTCGTGATCACAGTGGTATTTTGTTTATCAATTTGCGTGATCGGTATGGTTTGACGCAAATTGTATTTTCACAGGGAATCACTAACGAGCAACTTGATCTTGTGCGTTCTTTGCATCCAGAGGATGTTGTGCAAGTTTCGGGCGTTGTGCAATTGCGACCTGATGGGATTGTGAACAAGAAGATATTGACGGGCGAGATAGAGGTTAATGGTGAGCGGATTACGGTTCTTAATCGGACTCAAGTTGTGCCGTTTCAACCGACATCGCCTGAACTTCCTGCGGAGGAGGTGCGGTTGAAGTATCGTTATATTGATTTACGGCGACCGGTTATGCAGAGGACGATGAGTTTACGGCATCGGGTAACGAAGGTAATGCGTGATTATTTTGACGAGCTTAATTTTGTTGAGGTTGAGACTCCGGTGTTGGGCAAGAGTACGCCGGAGGGTGCGCGTGATTATTTGGTTCCAAGTCGTATTTCGCAAGGTGAATTTTATGCGTTGCCGCAGTCGCCGCAACTCTACAAACAAATTCTGATGATTGCCGGATATGATCGTTATTTTCAGATTGCCCGTTGTTTCCGTGACGAGGATTTGCGAGCAGACCGGCAACCTGAATTTACGCAAATAGACCTTGAGATGTCGTTTATTGAGATGGATGACATTATTGAAACGATAAATAATCTTATGGTTCGTTTGATGCGTGATGTTTTGGGGCGTGAGTTATTGTTGCCGATTCCGCAGATGAGTTATGACGAGGCGATGGAGCGGTTTGGGCATGACGCGCCTGATTTACGGTTTGGGATGGAATTGGTTGATTTAACTGATATTGCGAAAACGGTTGAGTTTCGTGTTTTTCACAACGCGGCAACGATGTCAGACGGCAAGGGACGAGTACGGGCAATAAACGCAAAAGGCGCAGCGGAGAAATATTCGCGCAAAGATATTGACGGTTTGAACAGTTGGGTTATTGAGCAATTTGGGGCGAAAGGATTGGCGTGGTTTAAGGTTGATGCGGAGGGCAAATTGGTTTCGCCTATTGCAAAAAATTTCAAGGAGGAACAATTGCGGATGATTGCGGAGCGCCTTGATGCGGAGTCTGGGGATTTTCTACTTTTTTCTGCTGATAATTTTGGGACGACTTGCAAGGTGTTGAATGGATTGCGGCGTCGTTTAGCGGCGGAGTTGGGGTTGATTGATGTGGGCGAGATGAATTTTTGCTGGATAGTTCGTTTTCCAATGTTTGATTGGGATGAGGAGTCTGGGCGTTGGGTTGCGATGCATCATCCGTTTACTGCGCCGCTCCAAAGTGATTTAGGTTATCTTGAGACGGAGCCGGACAAAATACGGGCGGAGGCTTATGATTTGGTGTTGAATGGTTTTGAGGTTGGCGGTGGAACGATTCGGATACATGATTCGCAAACTCAATCGCGTGTATTTGAGCTTTTGGGGCTTTCAATTGAAACGGCGAAATCGCAATTTGGTTTTTTGCTTGAAGCGTTACAATTTGGTGCGCCGCCTCATGGTGGTATTGCGTTGGGGTTGGACAGGCTAGTGATGTTATTTGCGGGGTTGGACAACATCAGAGATTGTATCGCGTTCCCCAAAACAGCAAAAGCAACCGATTTAATGACAGGTGCACCAAGCAACGTAGCACAAAAACAACTAGACGAACTCGCAATAAAAATTAATTCACCAGACCGCAAATAATTACAAAACATGCAGGAAGTTTTTTAAAACACGAAAGGCACAAAAAGTACGAAAAACACGAAAATTTTTAATGAGAAATTTTAGGTAATTTGTATACTGAAGCTACTTTAAAATTCCTGAAGCTGAACACGCAAGCGCAACAACGTGAAGCGGTTGTTCAGGGGCGAAGCCTATCGCCTTACCGGCTACGGTATAAAAATTAACTTCATCCGAATTCGGTCGATTTTCATCGATGTTCTATCGACTGAAAATCGACCGAATTTGAAATAATTTATTTTTGGCAAATAGTATTTTGAAAAAAATTCCCCTTTCGTACTTTTCATATTTTTCGTGCCTTTCGTGTTTAAAAAATTTACCTATTGATTACCGATTTTTATAAATTCTTTTTATTTTTTGTTGTATGAAAAAGTTGCTTGAGGGTACGCTTGAACGTTTTGAGGAGCTTGAGCGTTTGATGACATTGGAGGAGGTGCTTTGTGATTCGTCCAAGATGCAGCGGGTGGCGCGTGAGCATGGCATGATTGCTAAAATGGCGACCAAGTATCGTCGTTTTAAGCAACTTAATAATCAGATTATTGAAGCAATGGAGATGCTTGAGGGTTCTGATCTTGAGATGCGTGAGCTTGCGGAGCTTGAGTTACCGGATTTACGTGCGGAGCGTGAGGTGTTGTGGAATGAGTTGCTTGACATGACGGTTGGTGGTGAGGATGCGGAGCGTGCGAGTTTGGTGTTGGAGATACGTGCGGGTACGGGCGGTGAGGAAGCTGCGTTGTTTGCCGGTGATTTGTATGACATGTACAGGCGATATTGTGAAGGTTGTCGTTGGAAGGTGGAAGTTCTTTCGTATGACGAGGCGGAGTTGGGTGGATTCAAGGAGATTATTTTGGGGATTGATGGTGAGAGTTGTTTTCGCAAATTGCAATTTGAGAGCGGCGGTCATCGAGTTCAACGAGTACCCAAAACAGAAACAAAAGGTCGAATACATACGTCTGCGGCGACTGTTGCGGTGATGGCGGAGCCGGAGGATGTTGAAATAGAGTTGAAGCCGGAGGATTATCGGTTGGACAAATTTTGTGCAAGCGGACCCGGCGGGCAACACGTCAATAAAACCGAATCAGCGGTGCGATTAACTCACCTTGCGACTGGTATAGTTGTAAGTTGTCAAGACGAAAAAAGTCAACACAAAAATTTGGCGAAGGCGTTGCGGGTATTAAAAACGCGTCTTTATGAAGCTCGGCGTGAGGAGGAGCAGAAAAAACGTTCGGAGGAGCGTTTGAGCAAAATCGGCAGTGGCGACAGAAGCGAAAGAATTAGAACTTACAATTATCCAGAAAACCGTATCACAGATCATCGTATTGGATTAACTTTGTACAAATTGGATACGATATTGGCGGGCAATCTTGAACTTGTAATAGAAAATTTAATGGAATACGAAAAACGTGAATTAAGAGTCGCATTCGATACCCATAATTCGTAATATACTCAATGGAACTTCCCTTCAATAACACTTTGTCCATTTAAAATCAGCACGCAGATAACGCAGATTTATGAGGAGATTCGCAGATAAGATTTTATTTTCTGATCTTGCGAATATCTCCCCCAAAATCCGCGTTATCTGTGTGCTAAAAAAAAATTTCCTAAATCTGGAAAAATAGGGGTTGCGTTTTTTGACAAATTGTTTTATACTCCTGTGGCTTGGTGGTTGATTTTGAGTTTGATCGCGTTGAATTTGATTTTCGGTTTGTGCCGTGTTAAATTTTTTCGCGTTTAAATAGTCGTTTATTGTGTTGTTAATGTTTTCTTTTTACCAAACGAGAAAAATTCCGATACAATAATTTTTACAAACGTTTATCAAATCCAGTAACAAAATTGAAATGGAGGAGAAAATGAAAAAGACAGATTTAGTGTTAAGTTTGGTCAATGCAAAAGTCAATGTAAGTATTGACGTTACAACAAATGTTAATTTGGGCAAGACGGGGGGGGGGGGGGGGAATACTTAATTTCGGGAACAAAAAATCGCCATTTACGAATTTTTGTTAAGTAAATTCTATTTGGAACTAGCCTAAACCGTGGCG
>JAIRWK010000396.1 GCA_031268995.1 Planctomycetaceae bacterium | reverse complement strand
AAAGGAGAAAACGGATGTTTTTGAAAAAAACATAGTATATAAAATGACACTCACTTTTGACAACCACTGTGCCCTTTTCGCTGACATACAAGCACGCCGTTTTCGCTGGCACATGACCTATAGTAATATGGGTACCCATGAATTTGTCCATGCGAATCTTCAATGACTCTTACTCGAGTTACGGGATTTCCATACGTATCAACACCTATTTTTTTTATGAAAATCATATTCATATACCATAGCACCTCCTTCAAAATTTCCAGTAGCAAGTCGCCTTGTTTCCACAACATAATGTTCGGCTGTCGCCGCATCCAAAAATACTGAAGTGGGTTTGGTTCTATTGGCTGGTGGATTCTTTAATCGATTATTATACTCTGGAGTTCCAAAAACATGTTCATTTTGTTTTTGCCGTTTGATATTAGCGTTTTTATAAACATAGGTATTATGTACCAATATTCCTTGATCCGCAACTCAATACACATGTTCATTCATTACCTCAAAGTTATGAACACGTTCTGGTCCCGGACGAGGTAATATCTGTACACCTTTTGTGGTTTGACCACTGTAAAGTTGTAATTCTTCATCTTGTAGTAATTTTCCAGCGTCAACAAATTCATTTCGTGTTACTGACCAGAATGGGTGATTATTGGTACAACCGATTGGTTTCGCTAAACCTTCAACGTAAATATCAATCGTATTTGCCGCTTCGTGATGGAATGTTCCGGTAATAACATTTCCTTTACCACGTTTAATTTGTGGGCAAGATTCAATGTTCAGAATTTTTGCGAAACCTTGCGCACCCATTTCTGGAAGGTCAAGATATATCGTTGCATCAACTGTCGCAAAAGCACCTTTTCTTGTTTCACTGTCAACATCGGTTGACGAACAACATCATTAAACTCAAGAAGTTCCTCCTCACCGCCGTGAACATACTTGTCAAAATAACTGCGAACCGTGTTCACATCAAGCAAGAGAATCTCCGCAACATGAGAAACTGACCAACCGCTACCAAGCAACACGACAACTTTCACGCGGTCGGCTTCTTTACGATCACGTAGCGTTCGGTGCAACGCCTTCAATGACGAAATTTGTTGCGATGATAAATGATAATTTGCCATAAAATGACTCCAACAAGATGATTCGCGAAGTATAACAATTTCATAATTCAAAAGCAAGAGGAATTTCATAGTAGCTACGACATAACTTCATAACCGAATCAAAAAAACGCACCAACAACAATACCAAACCAGACCCAATAAAATTACCAATAATGCCCTAAAGTTTAGAAGAACCACCCCCTCTAAATGACTGCGTCTTGTAATTCGCTGTGTTGAAAATCCGATTTTACTGACGCTAAAAATTTTTCAAATAAATCCCAATTTCCAAAAAGCGGAAATAAATATTCAAATGCTTCAATAAAATAATCAGGACGCTCTGTATTTGTAACACTTGACATCAATGAATATGTTGCGGTTAAAATATATGATGCTTTAACACTAATCGAAAATTCTAAATCCGTAAGCGAAACATAAAGTTCAAGAATATCTTTATTGCCGGCATTTTCGCTGCCCCATAATTGAGGATTGTTTTCTAGGAAAGCGATGTAATTGTTGATTGTTTTTGTGCTGATTTTATGGCGCATTCCACAGACGTGATCTGCGTATTGGAAATATTTGAATTTTACTTCTGCGTCCCATATTGGTAAAACTTGCTTTAATGCATAAATTGACAAAGAACAAAGATCACGCCACTCTAAACACAACAATTCATTCTTAAAAATATTTACTCTATTGATTTCTTCTGAGGTTAAGGATGAGTTGTCTGTTAATGGTAACGGTATTAATGGTAAAAACGGCGTAAATGGTTGTGGTGTTTCATATCGGAATCCAAATCCCAAGAGAAATATTATTTGTAATAAAGAAAGAAACACCAGAGGTAACACCGGCGGTTGCGGGAATATAAGTACCCATGACAATACCGCTAACATGGGCGACACCAAAAATAGCACTCTTGTTAATTGCGGCGACATAGACATCTGGAGGCTCTCGTGTTTTTTTGTCTATTGTTGGCGGTCATTTGAAGCGGTTAGCGATCTGGGTATAGGATTTTGTTTTGTTCGTCTGTTGTTGTGATTGGTTTGTTGGCAAATTGGGCAGAGGTTACGTTAAATTTGCCAAGTGTGTTTTTGAAAAAGTTTTGATCAGTTCCATGATACGCAACTGTTGCATTTGGGTCTTTTAGTTGGTGTCCCGTTAAGATACAAACCGTCAATTGTTCCTTGCCAATCGTCCCCTCCTCAACCAATAACTTCGCACCCGCAACCGCCGCCGCACTCGCAGGCTCACAACCCAAACCACCCGCACCAACTATCGCTTTTGCATCTAAAATTTGTTGATCCGTAACCTCCCGAACAACACCATTACAAAATTCCAACGTCCGCAACGCCTTCGATAAATTCGCCGGACGATTTATCTCTATCGCACTCGCAATCGTATTCGCCTTTCTTGACTCAAGCGTCATCTTTTCGTAAAAATTTTTCACCATCTCCTTGTCATACCGACCGCCATTCCAACGTAATTTGCCCGCCTCGCCATCGCCGTAAAGTTGGTGCAACGTGTTCGCCCCCAACGCATTTATAATTGCAATTCGCGGTATCTTATCAATAAGTCCCAGTTTACTCAATTCAATAAACGCCTTGCCAAACGCAGACGCATTGCCCAGATTGCCGCCCGGAACCACTATCCAATCAGGTACGCGCCAGCCCAAATCATCCAACACACGAAACATGATCGTCTTTTGCCCCTCAAGCCTAAAAGGGTTGACGCTGTTTACAAGATATATCCCCGCCTCCCTCGCAACTTGCCGCACTTTCAACAACGCATCATCAAAATCACCTTGAATCTGAATTGTTTTCGCGCCATAATCGAGAGCTTGTGACAATTTGCCGTAAGCGATTTTGCCCGAACCGACAAAAACTACCGCTTCCATCAACCGAGTTGCCGCAGCGTAAATCGCAAGCGATGCGCTTGTATTACCGGTTGACGCGCACGCCGCGCGTTTGGCACCAACAAAAGCACCATGCGTAAAAGCCGCCGTCATGCCGTTGTCCTTAAAACTGCCCGACGGATTCAACCCCTCATATTGCAAAAAAAATCTGCCCGAATCAATCCCAACATACGACGAAACAAAAACCGCATCCTGAAGAATTGTGCGCCCCTCGCCTATCGAAACCAAACTCGCAAGCGGTAAAAAAGGTAAAAGATCATAATACCGCCAAACCCCGCTGAAACAACGAACTCCGCCAAACGAACCAAAACGAAATCGCTCAAAATAATTCAGCGACTCTGGAACAGGAAGTAAATCCCACTCATAATCAACATCCAAAAGCTCACCACACGCCTCACAAGAATGCAACACTTGATCCACTTCATAACGTTGCCCACAATCGGGATTTATACAAATCTGATATGCCATAATTTTAAGAAATACAAAAATATAAAGTTATACCGTAGCTGGTAAGGCGGTAGGCTTCGCCCCTGAACAACCGCTTCACGTTGTTACACCTGCCTAACACTCTGCGTTGTAGGTTTACCGCAGCTTCAGGAATTTTAAAACAGCTTGAGTATAATGTTTATTTGAAGGACAAAAGGGACAAAGGATTTTAAATTTTGTACAATACCGAAACCGGTATGGGCGGTAGGCTTCACCCTTGAACAACCGCTTCACGGTGTTGCGCTTGCGTGTTCAGCTCTATGAATTTTGAAGTAGCTTGAGCATATTATCTTCTTGAGCCGCTGCTTGGGGTGTAGGGCCAATGTACTATTGGTCGGCGTTTATTGTTGCTTCCGAATGAATATGTCAACCCGATACAGAACGACCAATTTGCTTGCGTTCTTACAATATCGTGCGAAAAAATTACATTGTCAACTATGTCAGCATGAATTGCGAATTGCTTATTCCACCAATATCTTAACCCTATGCCAAACGGCATTGATAACGTTTCCGCAGTTCGTTTTTGCCCGAACGTATCATAAAACGACTCGCGGGTAAAACCAAGTCCATACTTAAAATACGGACGAAATCTAGCATTGCCCAACGGATAATAATGTACACTAATATCGATAACTGTAAGTTGATTACTTCTTGTTGTCAGACCCGGAACATACACAGTCAAACCCGGATTTCGCGCGGCGTACCACAATGCGTATTGTGCGGCACCGTTTTGGGTTTCGCGGATGTCGATTGAGGCAAAATGTAAACGCCCCTCAAGCCCCCAATACTCGTTCATATTGTAACCAAGAACCAATCCGCCATTCGCGCCTTTACTCTGGTCAATCATATTCGACACCAACTCCGACCCACGCATGTTGCCAATAAAAGCACCAAAATAATAAGGACGATCCAACCAACTCCCATTCCGTAACGGCATACCAACCCCGCGATCCGGTCCCGTCGGCGAATTGAACGGGCTGAGAGTTGTAACACACGCCCAAATTTTGGTCAATATTGGGTAGAGAATTGGTTGCGGCGGTTTGGGAGTCCATTCGGCTTCTAATCTTGCCGCTTCTGCTGCCTCACGTCGCGAAAGGCGTTCCATTTCACGCACCGCTTCAGGTTCAAGCAATTCCGAACGCCGAATATTATCAGGTTGCGGCGCAACCGAATTACCGGCAGAATTTGGCGAGTAACCGTAATAATTTCCGTTGTCGTAATAGTTGTAATTGTACGGGTTATAGTTATCGCCGTAAACTTGCCCGTAACCAAAAGGCGAAAATGTTCCGTTAGAATAAGGATAATATTGCGGCGAATATTGTGGATAATATTGAGGAGCGTACTGCGGGGCGTATTGTGGGTAATATTGCGGATAAAATTGTGCGGGCTGATTGGTTTGAAATTGGTTTGAGTTATTGGGCAATGCGTAATTGGGCGGAGTTTGAAATTGATTTTGGTACGAATAAAATTCAGGATTATTGGAGTTGTTGTCTGGATAATTACCGTAGAAATTATAATTTGGATTTTGTTCGGCGGCGTTTGAATCCTGTTGCAAATTCGGCGGAGCTTGGACATTGAACGGATTAGAATTACCCAACGAATCTACATTATCGGTAACAGCATAGTTTGGAGAATTGGTCAGAGATTGGTTGAAATATTTTTCCATTGGGTTCGCGAGCAAGGTTGAAGAATTTCTGTCATCGCTTTCAATTTCATCGGCAAATAAAATTTGCGAATCAGACAAACTTAAAAATTTGCCCCAACCCAAAATAACCAAACAAACATAAACCACAACTAAAAATAAAAACTTCGCGCAAACCGCCAACGAACATTTTGCGGAAATGTTCTTGCTGCGAAAAAGTTCAAATGTAAATTGCGGTTTGAAGTGCATTCGTGAATTATACCGTAGCCGGTGAGGCGATAGGCTTCGCTCTTGAACAACTGCTTCACGTTGTTGCGATTGCGTGTCCAGCTTCAGGAATTAAAAACGGCTTGAGTTATTGGATAATGTAATGACGGCTTTATACCGTAGCCGGTAGGCTTCGCCCTTGAACAACCGCTTCACGTTGTTGCGATTGCGTGTCCAGCTTCAGGAATTTTAAAGTAGCTTCAGTATATTGCGGATTATGAGAAAATTTTCAATCTATGTCAAGAGTGATTATTTCAATGTACATAATCCATGCCCTAGCTGGTATACGCGGTAGATTTTGTTCTCGAGCAACCGCTTCACTTTTTGTCCGATTTTTTTTAAGAGACAAAAGGGACGTGAGGGACAGCTAAGTTAGAGATCAAAGGTTTTTGCCCCCTTTGACAACAGTATTTCCGTCCTATTTGTCCCTTATGTCCTTTGTGTCTCTTAAAAATATTTGCATTATCGATTAGGCATTTTTCTACCCGAAAAGGGTAATGCGTAACAACCTAGTGTTCATATCGGCTATGGTATATTCTGTTCCCCCCACTTGCCAAGTATTTGTTTTGGGTTATCCTATTACGTTTTCTGTATTGGGTTGGCGGCTTTTGAGGAGTGTTTGGTATGTTTGGGCAAAGTGCCTAAGCGGTTGTTCAAGGGCGAAGCCTGATGCAGATGTCGGCTACGGTGTATTTGTGATACCGAAGCCGGTATGGGCGGTAGGCTTCGCCCTTGAACAACCGCTTCGCGATGCTACGCTTGCGTGTTCAGCTTCAGGAATTTTAAAATAGCTTGAGTAGAACGGTTGATTTGGAAAACCATTAAAATTAGATTAAGGGTGGATTATTATGTCGAGGGTTTGTGAAATTTGTGGCAAGGGGCGTACTGTCGGCAACAGGGTTGAGACACGTGGTAAGGCGAAGTATCTTGGCGGAGTTGGTACGAAGGTAACGGGCATTACGCGCCGTCAATTTTTGCCGAATCTGCAAAATGTAAAGGCAACGCTTCCCAGCGGTGAAACGCGGACGGTGAAAGTTTGTGTTCAATGTATGCGTTCGGGTGCGGTTCGGAAGCAGGTCAAAAACACGCCGTTCAGGTTGATACGCGACTTAGACACGGTACCCGCAAAAGGTGCAAAAAACACAAAAAAGAAAAACATCGCTGAAACCAAAAAATAGTTTGTATGCCGGAGCCTGTCGCTCAAAAAATAGCTGCTTCACATTTGAATTGTTGCGATTTCGTATTCGGCTTCTAAGGTACAAAAGCACGCAGAACACATAAACATTGGGGATTTACGCAAAAGGATAGCCTGTGAAAATCTCACAAATTTGCGTTGTCCGCGTGTGTCAAATAACCGCTGAGTCTTGAGGTGAACAAGCCTAATTGAATAACTAACAACTCATGTTATACTCAAGCTGTTTTGGAATTCCCGAAGCTGTTGTAAACTGTAACGCAGAGCGTTAGGCAAACGCAACAACGTGAAGCGGTTGTTCGGGGGCGAAGCCTATCGCCTTACCGGCTACGGTATACTTTAAATTCCTGAAGCTGAACACGCAAGCGCAGCAACGTGAAGCGGTTGTTCAAGGGCGAAGCCTATCGCCTTACCAGCTACGGTATAGTTTAGAACTTTAATTTTTATGTCTTTTTTTGAAGATGCATTTGATGCAGTTGGCGATTTTTTTACTTCCGTAACTCGATGGATTGAGCGTTCGATTACGTCCATGTTCGGTGCGGCTAATACGCGATACATCCGCCAGTTGCAACCCAGAATCAACGCTATCAACGAACTCGAACCCGAAATGATGGCGTTGTCCGATTCGGAACTCGAAGCGAAAACGGTTGAGTTTCGCGAACGCCTTGCGCAAGGTGCTACGCTTGACGATATTCTTGTTGAGGCGTTTGCGGTGTGTCGCGAAGCTGGTCGGCGTGTTCTTGGATTACGCCATTACGACGTTCAACTCATGGGCGGTATCGTATTGCACAGCGGCGCAATTGCGGAAATGGTGACAGGCGAAGGTAAAACCCTCGTCGCAACCTTGCCCGCTTATCTAAACGCACTAGCAGGTCAAGGCGTTCATATTGTTACGGTCAACGATTATCTTGCACGGCGTGATATGGAATGGATGGGACCACTGTATATTGCACTCGGAATAACAGTCGGCACAATCCAAAGCAACATGGAACCGGATGAACGACAACAAGCCTACCAATGCGATATAACTTACGGAACAAATAGCGAATTTGGCTTTGATTACTTGAGAGACAACATGAAATACGCCGCCGCAAACGATAACAGATACGAACAATATTTCCAACAAGTTCAAGGAAAACTCTGTTTCGCAATTATTGACGAAGTTGACAATATCTTGATCGACGAAGCGCGGACTCCTTTGATCATTTCGGGCAGAGCGCACGGCGATATTTCTAAATATAGTGCTGCGGACAAGGTGGCGTTGCAGTTGAGCAAAGGTGCCGATTTTGAAGTCAACGAAAAAGATCACACGGCAAATTTAACTGATGCTGGTGTGAGACGCGCGGAAAAGTTGGTTGGAGTTGAATCGTTTTATACTGTTGGAAATATGGAGTGGCCTCATTTGATCGACAATGCGTTGAAGGCGCATCATCTTTATAAACTTGACGTGAATTACATGATCAGGGACGATGAGATTATTATAGTTGACGAGTTCACGGGGCGGGCAATGGAAGGTCGGCAATGGAGCGATGGTTTACATCAAGCGGTTGAAGCCAAAGAACACGTGCGGATAAAAGAAGAGAGCCAAACATTAGCAACAATCACGTTGCAAAATTTCTTCAAACTCTACGAAAAAATTTCAGGTATGACCGGAACCGGTATGACGGAAGCATCTGAATTTATGAAAATTTATCGGCTTGACGTAATTGCTATCCCAACAAACAAACCCTTGCGGCGTATCAACTATACCGATGTAATCTATAAAACAGAACGCGAAAAATTTAACGCAATCGTCAACGCAATAGAACGAATCCACAAATGGGATATTCTTGATTTGAACGGCGACGAATATAGTGAAGTTGTGGGAACGATTGTGCGTGAAGATGATGAACGTGTTGAGCTAATTCCAAAAGGACACGATCAACCGGAATGGTTTGAAAAGAAAGATATAAAAAATATTTTTCATAAAGGTCGTCCGATTCTTGTTGGTACGGTATCTATTGAGAAGAGTGAGCTTGTATCTCGAATGCTTGACATGAAAGGCATTAAGCACCAAGTATTGAACGCGAAATTCCACCAACGCGAGGCGGAAATTATTGCTCAAGCCGGTCGCAAAAACACGGTAACAATTGCCACAAATATGGCGGGGCGTGGTACGGATATTATTCTTGGCGGCAATCCTGACGCGATGGCTTGGAGTGTTTTGCAAGAGAGTTATCCGACTCGTCTTGAGGTGCCGCGTGATATTTGGGTGTCGTTGGTCAACGAGATTGAGACGCGTGAGAACATGAGAGCCGAAGGCGACGAGGTGCGAACAATGGGCGGGTTGCATATTATTGGTACGGAGCGTCATGATGCGCGGCGGATTGATTTGCAATTACGCGGGCGAACGGGACGGCAAGGCGATCCGGGTACAAGCCGTTTTTATATTTCGCTTGAAGATGATTTGATGCGTATTTTTGCGGGCGATTGGATAAAGCGCGTTTGGTCAACGTTTGGAATAGGCGAAGGCGAACCGCTTGAAAACAAAATGCTCACGCGGAGAATTGAAGGCGCGCAACGAAAAGTCGAGGAACGTAATTTCGATATTCGGAAAAGTCTGCTTGAGTACGACGAAGTGATGGATTTTCAACGTAAAAGTGTTTACGGTTATCGCCAAAGAATACTTGATGGAGCGAATACGAAGGAGTTGATTTTGGAGATGATTGATTCGCAAGTTGCGGTGCATCTTGGTCAATTTCTTGACAGGGATTATGAGGTTGCGTCGTTTGCTGCGTGGGCGGGTAATCGGTTTGGTGTTGAATTTGAGGCGCGTGATTTTCGCGGTATGTCGTTTGAAGCCGCTTGCGAGTTTGCGGCAGATAGGGCAACACGCAAAGCCGAATCGGATGTTCTTGAAGCAATTGACGAAAATGTATCAGATGAAGTCGAAGAGTCTGAACGGAATTGGCAAGCGTTAGCAAATTGGGCAAATACTCGCTGGAAGACTCGTTATACGGACAGGGATTTGAAGCGGATTCCGTACGATGAGTTGGCGGAAGTTTTGATAGAGAAGGCGCACAAATTTATTGCAAGTGTTGATTTGAAAGAGGGTGCTTCGTTGTTGGAAAATGGTTACGGAATGAGCGTAGCGATTGCGTGGGTTAAGCACAAATTTGAAATCGAATCGGAGTTTGTTGATCCGCAAGAGGACAAGTCATCTTTTGTTGACCGTATTCGACAGTTAACGTACGAAAAATATCGCGACAAAGAAATTCAATTTCCCGTCATTGCCGGATTGCAACATTACACGATAAATGATCAAAGTGGTAGGCGGTATGATCGTGAGCCGATGGTTGATTGGGCGCGGTGGCGTTTTAGTGTTGAGTTTGATGTTGAAGAGTTGAAGAATCGGCAACGACATGAGATTGAGGAGATCATGTTTGCGAAGAGTCGTATTGCGTCGGAGCGGGTGCCGGAGCTTTATTTGGAACTTCGTCGTCGGTTGGATGATTTGATGCGGCACAATGAGATTGATCCTGATGTGTTGCGGAAGCGCGTGATGGCGGAGGTTGCGGCGAATTCGGCGGAGGGCAGAAATTTTGCGGGGTCGAAATTTGCGGTTAGAAGTATTTCAAAACAACCGGCGCGTTATTCGGGAAAATACACTTCAGTAAAAGATGTGCCGGTAAAGAACAAGTTAGAAGAACAACACAAAGATAGAATTAAAAATGATGAGCAACTTACGGATTTTATAAATTGGGCGAACAAAGAGTTTGCTGGTGAGTTGTATGGTGGTTTGACGGTTGAGGTGGTTACGGGTGCGGAGATAGAGGAGTTGGAGGACAGGATTTGTTCGTTGATTGAGGATCGGTATAATCCAGAGATGCGAAAGATGGAGAGGTCGTTGGTATTGAGTCTTTTGGATTCGATTTGGAAGGAGCATTTACTTGTGATGGATCATTTGCGGTCGAGTATTGCGTTGCGTGGTTATGCGCAAGAAGACCCCAAAGTTGCGTACAAACGAGAGGGCATGAAGTTATTTATGGAGATGTGGAATTCGGTTTATTCGCGGGTAACTGATATGGTTTTCAAGGTTGAGCAACTGGACAAGGGTTTTGTGGATTCGTTGTGGGCGGGGGCTGTTTCTGTGCATGACAGTGCTGACGATGATTCAACGGGCTCAAATGATCACATTTCGCAAAATCACAACAGTGCGGGCGAAGAATACAGAGCAAGAGAAGCCGCAGAAAGGCGTGAAGAGGTGAGGGAGTTAAATTCTACCGGAGAAGACAAAAAACCGGAACCCATCCGAAACCGCGAACCGCATGTAAAACGAAATGAACCTTGCCCGTGTGGAAGCGGAAAAAAATACAAGAATTGTCACGGAAAAAATAAGTAACTCACGTTACGCATCGGTGATAACCAGACGTATTTTCCTCGTCCCGTTAGGGACGAAATGTTGGTAGAAAATATGGTAAAAACATATTTCGTGTCCCGTAGGGACACAATGTGATTGGAACTAAACCCCGTCTAAAATGTCCTCACATTCTGTCCCTAACGGGACGGCGTTTTTTGAAATCGCGTGTTTCTACCAACATTCCGTCCCTAACGGGACGCGAACAATGTTTTACCTTTTTTCTATCAATCGACGGAATAATCACCATCATTTTCGTATCATGCGTAACATGAGTTATATACTCAAGCTAATTTAAAATTTCCGAAGCTGAACACGCAAGCGCAACAACATGAAGCGGTGGTTCAGGGGCAAAGCCTACCGCCTTACCGGCTACGGTATATTCATATCCCCTTTTGGTTTTTTGGTTGAGTTGTATAATGTTGCTGGTGTGTTTGGGGTGTGGTTTGTGGTTAAATTTTTTGGGACTGCGAGACAAACGGGAAACATAAAGTAATCGAATTTATACTGAAACTACTTTAAAATCCCTGAAGCTGCGGTAAACCTGTAACGCAGAGCGTTAGGCAAACGCAACAACGTGAAGCGGTTGTTCAAGGGCGAATCCTATTACCCTACCGACTACGGTATAATTTATCGAAATTTAATTTGCGGGATATTTGAATATGATAGCAAAAGAAATTAAACGGGGAGAGGTTGTGGTTTACAATGATATGCCTTGTATTATCGAGGTGATCAATGTTCAATCGCCATCAGCACGCGGAGCTGCAACGTTGTACAAATTTCGTGCGCGGAATATTGTTACAAAACAGAAGGTTGACATTACACTCAAAGGCACGGAGTCGTTGAACTCTGCCGACTTCAAAAAAAGAGATGTAAAATACCTTTACAGCGACGCCAACGATTGCGTGTTCATGGACAACGAAGACTTCAACCAATTCAGTCTCAAAAAAGAAGATATAGCCTACGAAATGAATTACATTACCGAAGAGCTTGAGGGCGTGCGTGCGTTGATCTACAACGACGAATGTGTTGGTGTAGAAATCCCAACCGCCGTATCCCTAAAAGTTACCCAATGCGACCCCGCAGTTCGCGGCAACTCCGCCACCTCACGCGCAAAAACCGCTACACTTGAAACAGGTCTCGAAATCCAAGTTCCCGAATATCTTGAAAGCGGTGAAGTTGTACGAGTTGACACAAGGACAGGCGAATTTTTGAGCAGAGCTTGATCGGATTCGCTGGGAATTTTGCACGCAGACAACGCAGGTTTTGGAAGGATATTCGCAAGATCAGAAAATAAGATATTATACCGTAGCCGGTATGGCGATAGGCTTCGCCCTTGAACAACCGCTTCACGTTGTTGCGCTTGCGTGTTCAGATTCAGGAATTTTAAATTAGCTTAAGTATACCATATTTTCTACCAACATTTCGTCCCTAACGGGACGAGGAAAATACGTCTGGTTATCACCAATGCGTAACATGAGTTAAGAATATACAAATGACGGCAAATAAAAAGAACTACCGTAATTGTCTATGATAGGTTTTGCCTCTGAAAGGGATTCGCTGTTAATCAGTTACTCCTGAAAATTGGATTACACCTGAACGTATCTCAAAACTCTCAACCTTTACCTTGCGACCAACGCTGTTCTTTATGTTCAAAATAACTGTAAATGTTGGATCGCCGCCGTCCGTTCCTTGAGTTACATTGCCCCACTTTTTTCGTAACACTCCCGCAATAATCTCCGCAATCCGCTCCTTCGGTAACGGTAACACACCCGCTTGAGAACGCCTCATTTTGAAAATCAATTTGTCCGGCTCCGGCATAGTTGCCCCCAACGAAATATTCAATATCGCTGTAAAACCATGTTGGCGAACCTTGCTCGCAATCTCAACAGACCCCGCCGAAAACGCAATACGAGGCTCCGCCAAATCCGACGGCAATAAATTCGCACCCGGCTTGGTCGCCTCAACCGCTAAATAAGCATTTATCTCGTCCGCCGTAAATACTCCCGACCATTTTTTGCTCCGGTTTTGGAAATCGTTGTTCAACACTCTGATCTTGTCCAACACTGCGGTATTGCGAGTCTGTTGCACTTCGATTGGAACGTTTTTAGCTTCGCGGTAAAACTCCGGCTCACGTTGCGACGCAAGATAAAGCAAATAAAAAACCAAAAACAAAATCAAAAATAACCCAAGAAAAATATAAATCGATAACCTCAACACCTGCCGAAACGTCAACTTCGGACGCTCCGGTACTCCACGCTTCCTAACATCTCCCCCACCAATACTTGAAGCCATAATTCTCTCCAATAACTTTTGCCTAAAGATAACCCATAAAAAATATTCAACAGCGAAATTCTTGCACGGTCTCCTCAACGCAATATATCGCCGGAGTTGTTTTTTGTTGAATTGTATCTTTGACTTTAAGCGGCGTAGGCGTTAAGCCTAGTAATATCAATGTCAAAGTTGCCCAACCCAAAATTGACCGCACAATCCCCAACGGATCCTTGTCGTTTGAAGTCTTCGGGTGCGTAACACCAAAAAACAAAAAAAGCACCAGAATCAATGTCCATTGCCAAAGTTGTAAATAAATGACGACCAGCAATATCACATAAAAAACAAACCACGACAAATATTTTGCCCGACTCTTCAAAATAGCATAAATCACATGTCCGCCGTCAAGTTGCCCCAGCGGCAAAAGATTCAACGAAGTCAAAAAAAGACCAACCCAACCCGCCTTCGCAACCGGATGCAAATATAACGTAGTATCAATCGGAATAGCTCCATGAATCCAATAAACGAAATATTGAAACAATAACGGTTGTGCATAAACGATTTCGCTTCCGATTCCAACTTGCACAACATAAGACCACTTTATCCCATAATAAATAAATACCAAAGTCGGAATAAGACCAGCCAAAGGTCCCGATATCCCAATATCAAATAACGCCCGACGACTCGGAATACTTGAGTCCATCCCAATCACCGCACCCATTGTCCCAAACGGCACAAACGGTAACGGAATAAAATACGGTAAACTACTATAAATTCCATAACGCCGCGTCTGAATATAATGCCCAAACTCATGACACGTAAGTATCGTCATAAGCGGCAACGAAAACGCCAGACCATCAATCAATAACTTCTTAAGCAGACCCCAACCTTCAACCGCTAATTCGTGGTTGAGCGGACTAATAATAAAAAGAACAAACGGACGCACAATATCTTGCTCACCATCGTATCTGAAACCTGTCGTTGTTACCCAAGTAAGAACAAAAAGTAATAGAGGTAATTTCCATTTGATCGGCGGATGTTTAATTTTATTTCCCATAGCCCACAATTGTACCAGAGCTTTCCAATACCAAAAGACACCCCCCAACCGCTCAAATTGCACGAAAATATACTCTATGAGAAGTGCTTGACAGGACGGAATTATTGTCATAAAATCGCCCCCGTTGTGAGATGTTATTGGAATCGGTTCGGGTAATATGTTTTGCCCTTATTGATTTCAAAATAATAGAATTGATTTGATATTGAGGAGAAATTTGCAAATGGAACAAACATTGGTTTTGCTCAAACCTGACACGGTTGAGCGTGGGTTGTGCGGGGAAATTTTGGGCAGGTTTGAAAGAAAAGGGCTGAAGATTGTTAGAATGCAGATGGTTGATCTTACGGTTGATGTTGCGCGGGTTCATTATGCGGATCATGTTGGTAAACCGTTTTACCCTGAATTGGAAAAATATATCACAAGCGGCTCCATCGTTGCAATAATACTTGAAGGAGACGAAGCAATCTCCGTTGTCCGCAAAATGATAGGCGTTACCAACGGCATCGAAGCCGAAGCCGGAACAATCAGAGGCGACCTCGCAATAAGTAAACGCCAAAACCTAGTACACGCCTCCGATAGCCCCGAATCCGCTAAACGAGAAATCAAAATTTTCTTCGCAAATATACCAAAACTACTTTAAAATTCCCGAAGCTGAACACGTAAGCGTAAAAACGTGAAGCGGTTGTTCAAGGGCGAAGCCTACTGTCCCTATCGGCTACGGTATAAACAGGGAGGAATTGTTTTGAGAGTAATCAACAAACGAAATTTTTATTTCAACATTTTTCGTATGTTTTGACTTTTCGCTTGTTTCGTATTTC
>JAIRWK010000365.1 GCA_031268995.1 Planctomycetaceae bacterium | reverse complement strand
TTGTATCGTAACTTTTCTCGTTTGGTAAAAAGAAAACATTAACAACACAATAAACGACTATTTAAACGCGAAAAAATTTAACACGGCACAAACCGAAAATCAAAATTCAACGCGATCAATCACCAAGCTGCGAGAGTATAAAACAATTTCTCAAAAAACGCAATCCCTATTTTTCAAATTCAAGAAAAAAATTTTTTTAGCACGCAGATAACGCAGATTTGGGAGGATATTCGCAAGATTCAGAAAATAAAATCTGCGTCATCTGTGTGCGATACCGTAGCCGGTAGGGCGCAGCCTATCGTCCTACCGGCTACGGTATCGCGTAATCTTCACACAGGAGTCGCGTTTTAGTTTGGAAATGGGTATTCGATTATGACGGACGTTGAGATTCCGCCGCGTGGTGTGAATGATGCTCTTATCTTCATCCAACGCGGCGAAAGAACATGAACCATGTCGTCCAAAATCTGATTGGTTACATTTTCGTAAAATATGCCTCTGCTGCGAAATTGCTGTAAATACAATTTCAGACTCTTTAATTCAATACATAATTCATTGGGTGTATATTGAAACGTAATTGTTCCGAAATCAGGTTGACCGGTTTTAGGGCAAACCGATGTAAACTCAGGACAAATAATTTCTATCAAATAATTCCGTTGGGGAAACGAATTACTAAATGTCTCAAGAATAGATCGCATAAAAAAAATTTTTGAAAACGTGAACGGTTTATTTGTTTGAGTGTCGTCTCAATCAATTATACCGAATCCGGTATACCGTAGCCAGTAAGGCGATAGGTTTCGCCCCTGAACAACCGCTTCACGTTGTTACGCTTGCGTGTTTGGCTTCAGGAATTTTAAAGTAGCCTCAGTATATAATCGCAGATCAGATTTATTTTCCGATCTTGCGAATATCTCCCACCAAATCTGCGTCGTCTGCATGCTGATTTTAAGTGGACAAAACATCATTGAGGTTGATTTTTGTAAGTTCCCTGAAGCTCTTTTTACGGATTACTTAAACTGGCATCTGTGTTTGGTTTTCTCCGTCTGAATAGGTCTGAAACTTTTCCGGTTGACGGAATTGAAGGGCTGTTTGTGTAAATTCCTGAAACGGTGCCGGTTGATATTGGTTTTCCTCTCTCGAAATTTGAGAAACCATGTGTACCGTTTTGTTTATCGTAAAGCGGCGAAACTACGCCGGTTGATCTATTCTTTCCGCCTTCGGTTGGTAATCTCAGATCATAATCGTCGGCACCTGTTCCGTAATCTCTCAACGGTGTCGGATTTCGCCAGCCGATTTTGAGTTTCAACTCCTTCAATGAAATCTCTTTGATAGCAAGCGATTTTGCTTTTTGCCGCATTTTATCTTGAGCTGCCATTATTTCGGGTTCTTGCGATCCTTCTTCAACTTGTCCTATTACTATAAACGACGTGTCAGCAGTGATATTGTCCAAACCGATAATTTCGCCGCGTTTTATGTTGCCGTCGCTTCTGCCGTCCGAAATATAACTGTCAACTTTACCGCCGCATTCCATAATCATATTTTTGACATCCGTAAGACTGCCAAGAGATGAATCGCCCGCAGGGTTGCCGACTTCCGGCAAATACATACCAGCCCCAAGCGCAATCCGCAACTTTTGACCGCGATCCCAAATTGGCGAATGAATCACATCACCGGCTAAAATCGGATTGACCAATTGCTCAATTATTATACGCGCTTCCGATCTGTGAGGACCAAGTATTCGGACAATTTCAATACTAGCTTTGCTTGCGTGTAAGCTAACATTACGTTTACAAGATTGGCAAAGTACCGGATTTTCGCCGTACAAATTTGTATCGTATGAAATCCCTGCAATCTTTGGATCGTAAACACTAAACGTCATTCGCGTCTCCACTCCATCCGCATAACCAATATCAACAACAACCGCCCGCGTGTTCAAATTAACAACCTCAACAACCCCATCAGGACGATCAAATATCGGTCGCAAAAGCTGCTGCAACTTTGAACCCAACTCCACACCTCTCGCCTCTGCGTTTTCCGCGCGGGTACGTTCACGTGTTGCGGTTTCGTTAGCCGTGTTTACGTCTTGAGCTGCTTTAGTTTGGATAGCTATTTTTGTCGTTTCGATTTCGCTCATTTTTTGACCTGTAGTTGCGAGGGTATTTGTAAATTCTTCGCGTGCTTTTGCCAAATCATCAATTGCTTTTTTACGTTCTTCGTCGTACTTGTTGGCAACTGTTTTGTACAATTCGTTCAAATTTTTGTAATCGGCTTCGAGTTGTAGTCTTGAATTTTTTTCGTCGTCGTGTTCTTTATTTTTGGCGACAAGTTTTGCGTAGAGGCTTTGAACCGCAACTCTGTATGTATCGGGTATGTCTGCGCTTGCGGGCAAAGTGTAATTGCGCATATCTTTTTCGTGTTCCTCTTTAATTTTCGCAACATCTATCGGTTCGTAAGAAACGTCGATCAATGATTTTAGAGTTTTTACTTCATCGGTTAGAGTTTTACTTTTTTGCTCTGCCGATTCCGCGTTGGATTTCGCGGAAGCCAACTCGGCGGCAACTTTTTTCGCTGATTGGTAGTTCAATATAACTACAACAAGCAAAATCAAAGTAACAATACTCACAATAATCGAATACCGCAAAAGACCTTTCATTTGTTTTCAATTGGTAGGAGGTTATATTGAAGCCGGCATCGGCGTTATACCGTAGCCGATAGGGCGATAGGCTTCGCCCTTGAACAACCGCTTCAAGTTGCTATGCTTGCACAACGCTTTGTGTTGCAAGTTTACCGCAGCTTCAGGAATTTTAAAGTAGCTTTAGGGCGGTTCTAAAAACCAACTGTAGCGGAAGTGTCTCGCTTCCAATTGTGGCAGCAGGAACGCTACCGTTACAGGATCAAAATGAGTTTTTAGAGTATAAACTATCCACACACTACACCACAACCGGCACAAGTAGTAGGCTTTGCCCTTGAACCGCGTTATTTTGTCATGCTTGCGAGTTCAATTTTTGGAATTTCACACTTCTGGAATTTCACAACAGCTTGAGGGTAATTCTAGCATAACATGTATCGTCGGTATAGAACATCTCCTGCCGTTATCGGCGATAATTGTTGCCGAAAATTGTATTCGCCGGTCGAAAATGTGATAAGACAAAAATTCCTGTACGTATGTATCGATTGTAGGGATTTAAATAATTATACCGGCTTCGGTATATCTCTTCAGAAATCTGTGTTGTTTGCGTGTTGGTTTTGGGGGTGTATTGTAATTTACTGATGGTGTTTTTTGGAAGTTTCGTTTTGTTTTTTTGCTGCGAATTGGATTTTTGTTAAACCAGCGGCACGGCAGGAATCATAGGTGTCTATCACATATTCCATTGGCACGTTGGAATCACTGTCAATCACTACCGGCAAATCCCGCTGAATTTGCCGCAACTCATTCAACAACACACGAAGCTCTCGAATCGATTTACACTCATTGCCCGCAAGATGCCATTGCGGAACAACATCAAACATAATCCTAATTATCGCCACATCAATATCCAACGGATCAAGAATCTTTAACACCGAAACATCATTAACATTGCCCGATAATGATAAATCTGTTGTCATTAAACTTTCAGACGGACGAAAATTTGCCGTACAAATAAAAAAGATTAACAACAAAAAAATCACATCTATCATCGCAGTCATCCGCAACTCAAACGTAAACTTCTTCCGATTCGAATATACTTTTTTCATTGTCCCGTTGTAATGATTGACCAAAACATTCGTAAAATGGTCGTGAAATTTTTCATCCATTTACAATAACTGCCATCCATGTAAAATAATCCGCGCGGTTTTATTTGTACAGTTTTATTCGATCATTGTAAAGGCGGGACAAATGGAAAAACAGAAACATTAGCCGGACAATCAATACATATCCTTTTGTTCCTAATATTAAAGCGTTATACCGTAGCCGGTAAGGCGATAGGCTTCACCCTTGAACGACCACTTCACGTTGTTACGCTTGCGTATCCAGTTTCAGGAATTTTAAAACAGCTTGAGTATAAGAGGTAAAAAGCATGTCTAATATTTCGGTGGAGTATTTTGGCAAATATCGTGTTTTGAATTTGATCAACACGGGTCAATCGAGTCGTTTATTGCAAGCGTATGATGATTTGAAGCAACGATCTGTTTGTATAAAAACGTTGTCTGCCAATGCTGCGAATGATAGTGAGCAGGTTAAGATGTTGAAGCATGAGTATGAGGTGGCGGTGAAATTATGTCATCCGAAGTTGGTGCAAGTTTTTTCGTTTGGTTGGCAGCGTGATGTTCCGTATATTGTGATGGAGTGGTTTGCGTCGCCTAATTTGAAGGTATTGATTAGTCGCGGGTATGGTCAATATTGTAATCAAATTGTGCAACTAATATCTGACATGGCGGAGTCGCTTTCTTATTTACATTTATCTGGTTGGATTCATCGTGACATCAAGCCGGACAATTTTTTATTCAATTTGAACAATGGAGAGTTGAAGTTGATAGATTTTGCGATAGCGCGGCGTTATGTTAGTAGTTTTTGGCGTATTTTTGCAAGGCGTTCGCAAGCACAAGGAACGAGAAGTTATATTTCGCCGGAGCAGATCAGGGGGGTATTGCCGGAGCCGTCAGTGGACATTTACAGTCTTGGTTGTACGTATTATGAGCTTTTGGCAACTCGGCTTCCGTTTTCGGCAGACAATATGAATGATTTATTGAGAAAGCATATTTCCGCAACACCGCCGGCGGTCATGTTACGAAATAAAAATGTTACAAAAGAATTTAGTGATTTGTTGCGGTCAATGATGTCAAAATCCCCAATCGACCGCCCAAAAAATGCAACCGAATTGCTAAGAATAATCAAATCAACAAAAATATTCCAACGCCACCCAAAAATCGAAGATGTAACATAATACAACTACACCAAAATTTTTTCTCATTTTAATTTTCAATGTATGTGCGCCCCTTGCGGTCGCCCTCTTGATCGCTCACACAATCTAGGACAACAATTGCAATAATCCGTAAGGGCAACCGCAAGGGTTGCCCCCATAGGTATTAAGTTAAGGGTTTAAGTCATTTGTAATCCAATAGTTATCATTTATTTGCGAAATTCGTTTTCATTCACTTTACCAACGAAATTACCCCAACTTTGTCCGTGATTTGTTATCGATTCGCCCTATTTTGCTCTAATATTTTTCGATAAACTTGCAAATAACCACCCATCACCTGACGTTTTGTTGAAATAACTACTTGAAAATTTAAAACTTAACCCCTTAACTTAATACCTATGGGATTGCCACTACTTCAAAAAATTTCGTCTTCATATACCGCAGCCGGTAAGGCGATAGGCTTCGCCCTTGAACAACCGCTTCACGTTGTTACGCTTACGTGTTCAGCTTCAGGAATTTTAAAATAGCCTGAGTATAGAATCTGATCTACGATTATCTTTAACGAATCTGCGTTATCTGCGTGCCAATATGAAAATTGCGTTCTATTTTTTTTCTGTTACCTTGCCGCGTTCAACCTTGATGTCGAATGTTTTTGTTTTTCCGTCAACAGTGAACGTTAAACCGCTTGTGTCAGGGTCGGCGTATTTTTCTACAATTAACGGCATTTCTTTGCGATCAACGATATCGGGTTCGCCGTCTCCGTTCTCGTCGGCTCCCATTTGTAGTTTTACCTGCCCCATTTGTAACCTCATTGTACGTATATAGTTATCAAAACGCCAAACGAATTTTTTCAGTTTATCTGTTAGTTTATCCAGTAAAATTTTCTTGTGAAAATCTTTCATTAAATCTCCACAACACGAGTCGAAGATTGAAATTATACAACGCATAATTTTTATACAATAATCATTAGTACAGAGTAAATCTGCACACAGAAATTTGTTCTCATCATAAATTTCGCAATCAAACTCAACTATATCCAAAGGAATAAATTTAGGGTGTAAATTTTCTGGAAAAGCGTAATCTGCGGTGGGAATTTCTGCGATTGCCTTTTCAATAATACCTTTGGCAAACGTAGAAAAGGAATCCTCATCATAACTATCTTGATTGTCTGCCGTTAAAAATATTTTTGAAAGTTTATTTACGATATCTTTAGTTACGGCATTATCTGTAAACCTACCAATTTCATATTCCTTCCTATTACCCTGTTGTTGACCTAGCATTTCAAATGCGTCATCTTGCATTGGTTGAATATAATGTTTAATCCTGACATTTTCCGTATTCCCGAAAACCGCATTCATCGTTGCTTCATTCCAACCCTTATACTCTTTATCCGTTATACAACTCGAACGCAAATTTACAAAAAACTTTTCCCATATCGGTAACCCCTTCTTTCGCATTTTCTTTTGTATTTCAGGAGCCGGATTAACATGTTTGCGATATCTTTCAAATACATATTCCTGATTGGGTTGTTTAGCAGAATAAATTGACATAAAATGAGGTCGTAATTCCTCAAAAAAAGGAACTTTCCGCACTCCCGTTTTTCCCGTTTTAGGAACTTTGAATGAACCTTTAACACCAAACACCGAAAACGTAAAATCGGAAAATTTCAAATCATTTATTTCACTTGGAATTCGTAAACCGGCATAACGAGCAAATGCCAATATACCAGCCATCTCAACATTATTTCCACAGGCATCTATTGCCGACTTAATCTCATCATAACTTACATAATATTGACGTTCAGGATTAGATGTTGAACCGCCTTTGACTTTCTCAAATGGTGACACTTCCAAAAAACGACAATCACACGCATATCGAAATATTGGTTTAATAGCAACTATTATTTTATTTGTTGAAGTCGGAAGTAATTTACCTTTTCCCCCCTCACGGATATTTGTTAAATAATCACGTATCCCTGTTGCCTCACATGGTGTAATTTCGTCTATCCATTTATTGCCACCAAAATATTCAATTAAATATGAATAAACCCGCTTATCATGTATTAAAGTATTTTCTTTGAGACCGACACGAGTTTTTTTATATTCATCAATCAACCTGTAAATAGTAATCCGTCTTTTATCAGGAGAAGGTTCTATTAACTTTTCAGTTTCTAATTTATCACGAAAAAGAATTGGCAAGTTGTCTATACATTTCCAATCCCTTTGACTTATCTGTGAACCGAACTTTTTTGAATTCGCAAGCACTTTGACTAATCGTTCAAATTCAATAACAAGACTTTTATCAATGTTGCTTGGTAGTGAAATCTCTTTTCGCTCATTTTTACAAATTGAATATGAGATTCTCCAAGTTCCTGTTTTAATTTTGCTAGGTAGTGTTGACGCTAATTTTTAGATAGACGGCGATGTTTGCGATTGCGATAAAAGCGTTATAGGTATCATCAAGTTTGTCGTATCGGGTGAACACTCGGCGGAACTCCTT
>JAIRWK010000341.1 GCA_031268995.1 Planctomycetaceae bacterium | reverse complement strand
GTTATGTCGATAGAAAAATTGTTTTTACAAATTTCCGAAATTGACCTCCCCGATTTTGTAACAATTCTCGAAGACGGCACCGCTCGCCTCAACATCACCGGCGCGCCCGACATGAAACCAAAAAGTATTGTCATTCGCGGAAACTTGAAACAGAAAGACGCGAAAACATACCGCTTATTTGTCAGATAAATTTTCGTGTGTTTTGTTGTGATTTGGAGATTTTAAAACAGATTGGGTATATTTTACGATTGTGTGTGTTACATTTTTGATTTCGTTGACGATGGTATTGTCGGTGTTGGTGATAATTTTGCTTGCGGTGATTTTGGGCAAGTCGAGGTTTATTGCGGACGGGGTTGATAGTGGTCTGATGCGGATAGTGGTTGAGGTTTTGTTGCCGTGTTTGATATTTGACCGGATAATTCACACGGATGCGTTTTCTGATCCTCAAAATATCTGGTTACCGCCGTTGCTTGGTTTTTTGTTGACTGCGATTGGGATAGGTATTGGTTTGGCGGTTGCGGTGTTTTTGGGTTCATCGATAACTGGTTTGTCTTCAACACGGGCAAAACGTACATTCGCCGCAAGCGTTGGTATCTTAAATTATGGCTTTATTCCAGTACCGTTGGCGGCGGCGTTGTTTCCGAATGATGATAGAACAATGGGCGTTTTGTTCTTGCAATATATTGGTTCGGAATTTTCGATCTGGACGCTTGTAATTTTTTGTCTGTATGGTTATCTGGACAAGAAATCGTTACGTAAATTATTGAGCGTGCCGATCATTGCAATTCTTACCGCAGTACCGTTGAACATGATTTGGCACAGTTCAATTTTACCGACAGAATTGAAATCAATTTTACATTTATTTAATTTTATTTTTGATGGTCAATACGGTACGATTCATTTGATTGGCACGGCGGCGATTCCGATGTCGTTGTTTGTTATTGGGGTAACTATTTCAAGATTGATTGTGATTGAGAATATCAAATTACGTTGGCACAAAACTTGGCGGATTGCGGTTTGGTCGGTTGTGATTCGATTATTTTTGATGCCGATTGTGATTCTTTCGTTGGTGGTTTTGTTGCCGTGTACGATTGAGATAAAGCGTGTTCTTGTTCTTTATGCCGCCATGAATTCTGCTGTCATTACCGTCGTGCTTGCAAAATATTATGGCGGATGCGAAAAAACTGCGTTGGATACAATAATGAGTAACACAATAATATCAATTGTCTCTATACCGATTTGGATAGCTTTAGGATTTTATTTGATAGCACGCTTTAATTGATGAGCTCACGTTATATACTCAAGCTGTTTTGAAATTCCTGAAGCTGAACACGCAAGCGTAGCATCGCGAAGCGGTTGTTCAAGGGCGAAGCCTACCGCCCATACCGGCTACGGTATAACAGAATATCAAAATTACATTCGCAAGATCGTCTTTTGTATCTATTGCCTCTCCAAATTGCAAAAAATAAAATTGGTATTTGTGTATTTTTTTGGGCAAATTACGCAAAATTGGTATTTACAAAAAACCGATCTTAATGGTACTATACGCAAATTGTTCGGCAGTAATGTTGAGACTTTTTAAACTGTCAACACTTTAATCGATTCGATATATTTCTGTTGTTCCAGTTGTGGAGTATACTAAGGCTGTTTTAAAATTCCTGAAACTGGACACGCAAGCGCAGCATCGCGAAGCGGTTGTTCAAGGACGAAGCCTATCGCCCATACCGGTTCCGGTATAGCGATTGGGGTAGAAAGTGAAAGAGAGGTTTGAATTAAGATGAGAGTTTTTTGTGGTGGAGTTGTTATATTTTGGTTTTGTTGTTTTGTTGTTGTGGTGAGTTTATTGGCGGATGAGCCTGTTGGATTTGAGTCGGCGGATTGTTTTGCGATTACTGCGGTGGAGAAGGCGGCGGTGTTGGACAAGGCGGAAGCAACTCTCAAATGGGTGTTGAAATTATCGCAAGAAGAGGTCAAAGGTGTACCGTCAGAGGTTTTTCGTACAAAAATTACTCCGCTTGAACTCATGCAAGCCGCCGCGATAATGCGAGAACAAAATCAAATTGGGACATCGGTCAAATTGCGTGAGATTATTTCGTATTTCAATCCAACATCGGCTGAATGTTTTGAGATTGAGGAGCGGCTTGGTTCGGCGGTGCTTGATTTGTTTAAGGAAGATGTTGAGTTACCGCAGGTGAAGGTTGGCGGTGGCGGCGGTTGGGAAGGTGCGGGGTTGAATTCGTCTGATTTTATCAAGAAGGGGGCGGCAAAATTTTTGAAAGAAGACCTTACTGCTGCTGAAAAAATTGCCATTATGGATTCGCCAAAGACGGCGGCGGATTTGATGCATGTAGTTGATCTTTTATCGTCAACCGGACGAGCGTCACTTACAAGGCATTATTTGAAACGGTTTATTGAAGTGAAGGCTTCGCCTTTGGAATGTGCGGAAATTGTGGACAAAATTGGAGTGTCGCGTTTGATGCGGATTTCCGTTAATCGGCAATTTGCACCGCAAGGCGAAGAGGTTGTAACGGCGATTTTACGCGAAGCCAAAAAACATTGGCAAGACACCGGCAATATCGCAAAGATAACCGACAATATCGCGATTAAATTTGATCGTCGTAATTTGGGCAATGAGCGTTCGAGTTTGGACAAATTTAATCCGCCCGTGATTTTGCCCGAATCTCTTAAAACGCTTCAAACGATCTGGAAAGGCGAACACGTTTCTGCCGCGCAATTATTATCCAAACTCGCAGAAACAAACGACGAAACTCAAGTCAATGAAATAATTACCGTGTTGTTGTCAATAGGCGGCGATGTCAAGGAGTCATTGGCGGTTTCGCTTAACAGCGGTAATCTTGTTTTGTTAAAAAATGCTATTCGCGGATTGCAAATGAGTATTTCACGCGAGGAGGTTTTTTTGTTATATCCGATTGCGTTTTCACAAAAAACAACGATACCAGACGAAATCAAAAACGAGGCACTTAACATTATTTTGTCAAAAACCGGAGTTGTTCAATCGTCAAATAATATTCGTAACGAAATATATACAAGTGCGGTTCGTACTCTTTGTAATCGTGCGCGGGATTATTATTTGCGGAAGCGTCATTTGCGGGCGGACGAAAACGGCAACATTAGATTTTGGAATTGGAATGACATTAAGGCGAGTGCGGAATATGTTCAATTGACGTTGCCGGATGCGTATCGTTTATTTGCGTACAGGTATGCGCTGTTAGCGTATGAAATTGCGGACGAAGGCGGCATGGATTTTGAGTTTGTACGCAGGGTTTATGTTGCGGCGTTGTTTGAGTATGTTTCTTATGGCAATGGGTTGGACAATCCGCTTGATTTGGAGTCTAGCGGTTTGTTTCGGGTGGTTTCTTCGTTGCCGTTAGTTCAACTTAATCGTGTTATGACGGACGCGATATTGGAGGAGCATTTTGAAGTTGCAAGAGTTGCTGTCAAGGTTTGGGCGCATGCCGGAAATCTTCAATCGTTCATAGATGCCGCAAACGATCAAACACATCCGCTTATTCACGCAATTGCCGCGCCAGATCGCAGATTACGTTTTGCCGCGTTGGAAACGATCATGCAACTCAATCCGAATTCTGCGTATCAAGGTTCAAGTCTTGTTGCAGAAACGCTTGTTTGGTTTGCGCGGGCGGAGGGGCGAAAAATAGTTGTGGTGATACATCCGAATTTATCTGAAGCGTCGCGGCTTGCGGGTTATTTTATTCCGCTTGGTTATGCGAATGAGCTTGCGGCGAATTGCAGACGCGGTTTTATGCTTGCAGCGGAATCGCCGGATGTTGAGTTGGTTGTAATAGACCTTGCTAATCAGGATCAAGCTGCTTCGGCGTTTGCCCAAATATTGAGAAAAGATAATCGCACACACGATATTCCTGTTGCAATTTATAAAGGCAAACCGCAGAAAAAAACAAAAACGTTTCAAGGTAATCCGAACACGTTGGAATTACAGTCAATGCAAATGATAGATCGTCTCACGCCTAATGCTTCATTTGTTAATTCGTTTTCACAAATTTATCCGCAACCTGCCAACGACGAAATAACGCGGTTTATTGAGGCGGATCTAATGCGGAAAACTGGGGCAATACATGTTCCCGCAGAGATTAGAGTTGAGCAAGCGAAAAAAGCTGTCAACTGGATTAAACAAACGATAACATCTGAACAAACAGGACAAAAAATTTATAAATATGAAAATTTAGAGGAAATCGTATCGCGGGCAGTGAATAATTGTAACAACATAATTAGCGGGCTTGAAATTGCCGCCGAACTCAAATCCGCAAATATGCAATCCGCAATCTACAACTCCGCCGCCGACGCAACATTGCCCCTAACAACAAGACAAAAAGCCGCTCAACTTTTTGAAAAAAGTATTAAAAAACACGGAATATTACTACGCGGAAAACAAGTACAATACCTATACGATAGATATAACGCCAGCGAATTTGAAACAAAAGAATCACAAGATTTATTAAGCCGCATAATCGACGTAGTAGAAGAAAACGCAAAAAAATTAAAATGATATACTCAAGCTACTTTAAAATTCATGGAGCTGAACACGCAAGCGCAACAACATGGAGCGTTTGTTCAAGGGCGAAGCCTATCGACCATACCGGCTTCGGTATAACTTTTTGACTGATAATTAAAAAATGGCATATTCGATTCGATTTGATGGCGATGCGTTAAGTTTTCCGGCTTCGCATTTTATAACTTTTGGCAATCCTGAAAAGGTTGAGGCGTTGCATGGTCATAATTTTCGGGTTCGTGCGGAGATTGTTGGACCGCTTGGCAAACTTGGTTATGTTATTGATTTTTTACCGGCTTATGGTACGTTGAAGAAAATTTGCGATACGTTGTCGCATAAAATTCTTTTGCCAGGTAACCATCCTTACATAAAGATCCGGCATGTTGATGACACGGTCAACGTAAAATTACCGCCGCTTCATTGGTCATTTCCTGCTGAAGACACGTTAGTTTTGCCGTTGATGAACAGCACAACAGAATTACTCGCCGAATATATTGCAAAAACATTCCATAAAATGCTGGAAGAATATTCCGCATTCGAATCGAAAACATCAGACTACAAGCTACGAATCGAATTGGAAGAAGCACCGGGAATGTGGGGCGTGTACGAATGAAGTATACTAAAACCGTTTTAAAATTCCCGAAGTTGAACAAGCAAACGCAACAACGAGAAGCGGTTGTTCAAAGGCAAAACCTGCCGCTTATGCCAGCTTCGGTATAATAAATAAGAGGAAATTTATCAGCATGAATGTGGCGTTATGTGTCGGTGGTACAATAATTGCGGTTTGGCTCATAGGCAGTATTTGTCGCCATATATGTGGGCGTGGAAAAATCATCCATTTTATTGATGATAGTTGTACGGGATGTAAACGTTGTTTGAAAATGTGTCGCCACAATGTGCTGGCATCGATAAGTGGAGAAAAAGGATCGCATGTTGTTGTAAAAAATCCGCTTAATTGTACCGGCTGTGGCAACTGTGTAAGTGTATGCAAGTTCAAGGCGTTGAGTATAATCGAAAAAAAGAATTAGAAAATAAAATTGAATTGAATATACTCAAGCTGTTTTAAAATTCCCGAAGCTGAACTCGCAAGCGTAGCATCGCGAAGCGGTTGTTCAAGGACGAAGCCTACCGCCCATATCAGCTACGGTATAACACAAAGGAAAATAATATTATGTCGAGAAAAGCAATTATTTCAAAAAAGGCAATTTCTGTGGGACCTTATTCGCATGGAATTGATTCGGGTGAATTGATATTCTTATCTGGTCAAACACCGATAGATCCGAAAACCGGGAAACTTGTAGAAGGTGATATAAAAAATCAGACACAACAAGGTTTTGATAATCTGTTTAGTGTATTAGAAGCGGTTGGTTTAGGAGCAGATGATGTTCAAAAGGTCAACGTTTATCTAACAGATATGAATGATTTTGCGGAAATGAACGAAATATATAAAAAACAATTTTCAGAACCATATCCGGCAAGAACAACAATAGGAGTAGCATCATTGCCTTTGGGAGCAAAAATAGAAATAGAAATGATCGCACGAAAAAAATGAAATCTTTGTACCGTAACCGGTATGGACATTGCAATTCATTGATGGCGGTTTGAGGAAGTTCACTAAAAAGAATTGACAAAAAAGTTAAAAAAATATGGGAAAGTGTTAAAAAGACTCGGTGAATAATTATGATATACCGTAGCTGGTGTATATCTTTCGTATGGTTTTATTTTATTTCTTGCATCTCTTAAATTTGTTGAGAAAATCTGAATTTAATCGTTCTGATTGGCGAATCTTAAACTGTGTTCGATATTTTATTCGGGCGGTTATTTTGTTATTGTTTATTTTTGTGTTTGTTGGTTTATCGATTCGGTGTGCGGTTGATGATTGTCATGTATTTTTTTTGGTTGACGAAAGCCGAAGTATTGATGGCGAATCGCGCAAATTTATAAACAGTTATTTGCAAAATTCTATTGCGTCGAACAAGAAATTTACGTATTCGTTTATTTCTTTTGCCCGCACGCCGAAGTTATCGGCAAGTATTGTTGAATTTGCGCAACAGAAATCAGAAAATGCTCAAATTCAAGATCAAAAAAATTCTGAAATTGATACGAATTGGCGTGATGAAACGAATATTGCGTCGGCGATAGATTTGGCGGAAGAGTTACGGGAATTAGGGGGTAATTATAATATTGTGCTTATTTCTGACGGCAACGAGACTATCGGTAATTCTCTCCAATCGGCGGTTCATTGCAAAATTCCGATCTCAACTGTTCCCATTCCCGAATCGAAATTACCTGAAATTTCTGTTTCAAAATTTAACGTCCCTTTTGAATTAAAATCAGGTGAGCCGTTCAATATGGATCTGAATATTCACAGTAATCAACCTGCTGATGTTGCGATTTCGATTTTTCGCAACGAATTTAAAATTTATTCTTCAAACTCAAAACTCGTAACCGGAGAAAATAAATTTCGCTTTCAACAAACCGCGTCTGATGAACGATTACAAGAATTTAGCGTCAAAATTGAATCCGTTCAAGACACGATAAACGAAAATAATTATGCGCGTAAGCTAGTTATGACCGGCGATCAGCCGCATATTTTAGCTATTGATTCCAATGTTGAAAGTTTGGATAATTTTGCTGCGGCGATGTTTGAGCAGGGTTTGAAGGTTGAAGTGCGTCCTATTGAGGGGATACCTAAAACGGCGGATAAATTCATGCAATTTGACGCAATTATAATTTCTGATGTTCCTGCTGCGGCTTTTTCGTTACAACAAATGGATTTGATTCGTGAGTATGTTTATGATTTCGGCGGCGGTTTGATAATGATCGGCGGCGAAAATTCGTTTGGGCAAGGCGGATATTACAAAACGGTGATTGAGGATATTTTGCCGGTTCGTTGTAATTTTGATGATGAAAAAGAAAAATCGCCGGTAGCGATTTCGTTGGTTCTTGACCGTTCCGGTTCGATGAGCGGTGAAAAAATTAAAACCGCACAAGACGCAGCAAAAGGTGTGATAGACTTACTTTCGGCGAATGATTTTATTTCGATTATTGCATACGATGCGATTCCGCATGTTGTTGTGCCGTCTCAAAAAATAACTTCACCGTCAACAATTCGCGCAACAATTAATAGTCTCACATCCGGCGGCGGTACAAATATTTATCTTGCGCTTCAGGAATCTTATGAACAACTTAGCAGGTTGAATACGTCATCAAAACATGTCATTCTTTTGACTGACGGCAAGAGCGGAGCGGGTGATTTTGATGTGTTGTTGAAGCGGATGGTTGCGGACGGAATTACTGTTACAGTAATTTGTATTGGCGAAGAGGACGACGGATTATTGAAACGGATTGCTGAATTGAGCAACGGTCGATTTTATCAAATTGCGAACCCGAATTCAGTTCCGCAAATTTTCGCGAACGAGACAATGTTGTCCAACAAATCGGCTGTAAGTGAAATGCCGTTTATTCCAATTATCGTTACAAAAAATACAATTCTTGATGGAATATTGATTGACCGTATTCCGACGCTTCTTGGTTTTGTACGGACAAAAGCCAAAACTACGTCGAAAATAATTCTTGCAACCGAAAGCGGTGAGCCGCTGTTAAACTGGCAACGTTACGGAATTGGGATTGCGGCGGCTTTCACTTCTGATGTCAAAAATCATTGGGCGGCTGAATGGATTGTGTGGAATGATTTTGCGAAGTTATGGAGTCAAATTATCAGATTTACAATGCAACAACAAAAATCAAATAATTCTGTGATTGAGTGTAAATTTGCGGATGGGCAACTGGAAGTTATTGTGGATATTTTGGATGCAGACGAGCGTTTTATTGACGGGTTAATCGGGATGTTGACAATAATTATGCCGGATTTATTGAAACAAAAAATCCCGTTTGAACAAATTGCCGCAGGACGCTACAAGGCAACTTTCGATACAAACTCTACTCAATCTATACCGAATCCGGTATCACAAGGAAATTATTTACTACAAATGCAATTGCAAACCAAAGAACAGCAGACGGTATTACAACATTCGCGCGGAATTGTGGTTGATAATTTGGACGAATTGCGGGGAGTTGGGGTGAATATTGAGTTATTGCGAAGAATTTCCGAGCTAACCGGCGGAACTTTCAATCCTGATCCTGCCGATATTTTATCGAAACAAAATAAACCCGTTTTCAAAAATTTTTCACTAAGACCGTATTTACTGGCAGCAATAATTCTACTTTTCCTGTTAGATGTATTTTTGCGAAGAAAGTTAAGCACGCAAAGACACTAAAGGGAACATTCAAAAAACTCCTTGAGAAATACCGATGCCATACATCTTTGGTATACCGTAGCCGGTAAGGCGATAGGCTTCGCCCTTGAACAACCGCTTCACGTTGTTACGCTTGCGTGTTCAGCTTTAAAACAGCTTGAGTATAGATGTACAATAATGATCACAACTTTTCAATACGTCGCCGTCCCGTTAGGGACGAAATGTTGGTAGAAACACGCGATTTAAAAAACGCCGTCCCGTTAGGGACGGAATGTGAGAATATTTCAAACGGTTTAGTTTTAATCACATTGTGCCTCTACGGGACACGAAATATGTTTTTACCATATTTTCTACCAACATTTCGTCCCTAACGGGACGAGGAAAATACGTCTGGTTATCACCAATGCGTAACATGAGTTAGAAATTTCCTTTTGTCATTTTGTCTCACATTTCCCTCGTGTCTCTTTTGTCATTCTCCTGCAAAATGACAGCAAAATAAAAACGCCGACCTACCCACTGGGCAAGCCGGCATTTTGCTAAAAGTTTCAAGTAAGATCAAACCAAAATCACAAACACAAATCAGGAAAGTTTCGAACGATTACGCCTCGCAAACGGTAACAAACCACACATTCCGGCACAAACAAGCAAAATAGTTGCCGGTTCCGGTGTGCTTTGCCCCGGACCTGGATCTTGCGGGGCATAGTTGTCTGGATAATAATGTGGCGAAGGAATGTCCACTCCATCGTTCGGAACCGGATTCGATACATCCCAAACATCATCAACAAACGGCTGCGGAGCAATCGCCGCCCAATTATTAGGGTCTTCAAGCTGAGTATCAGGAGATTGCGCGCCTTCCATACTATTCATTGTGCAGTTATTGGTGTTTTCCGGTTGATCTGCATTCACACGATACTCACCAGCATAATCACCAAGCGAAGAAACATCTATGCCGCCAGACGAAATATCAGCTAACACAAATCCCGATAAACCAAACAACACCACTAACACAAGAAACAAAATCTCAAATCTATTTTTCATTTCGTTTACCTCCAAAATTATTGTTGTTGAAAAAAAGACACAAAAAACAACACCGCAAAACTCACATCCCTTTTTCATCCCAAACCGACACGAGTATAATCCAACTCTACAAAAATTGCAACCACCAGCAAGCCCAAATCACAACCAAACACCAAACGCTCACCAGAAATCTACAATCCAATACAATCCAAGCGATTTGCGACACTACCCAATCGGCTATACCGAGCCGGTGGGCGGTAGGCTTCGCCCTTGAACACTACTTCGCAATGCCACGTCTGCGTGTTCAGCTACGGGAATTTCAAAACAGCTTGAGCATATTTTGAGCAATTTATGTACCCGACTTTAGATTTTCTTAAAAAATTTTTCAACTTTTCCTAAATTACCCACAATTCCGCCAATTTTGCCCAAAATATTAAAAATTATAACCCCTTAAATACACAAAAATAAAATTCAAACAATCCCCCACTTAGCATTTTCGTCAATAAAATAATAATTATTTAAACCTTGTAAGACAAAATAAAAATTCAAACAAACCACAACCCCAAAAAAACAAAAAACAGAACAAAAAACGCAAAAAATGGTGCAAAATGATACACCATTTTGGAAGAGATAATATTTAAAATTGCAAAAATGAAGAAAGAAGCGAAAAGAATTTTTTGCTAAGGCATCGCCTTGAAATAAAATTACCATTAAACCCTACCCCCCCAAAAAACCACCCCTAACTTTAGGGCATTAATGATAATTTTATTTCAGTAGAGAATAAGGGACAAAAAGGGCGGAAAACCAATTTTAAAAGCTCTTTGCGCGATTTTTTTGTTTTCGAGAGTTAGAGTTTTTCTTCGAACCAATTTTTTGCGAGTTTAAAAGCGTCTTCTAGTTTTTGGGGTTCTTTGCCTCCGGCTTGTGCGAGGTTGGGTTTACCGCCGCCGCCTTGTCCGCCGGTTGTTTCTGCGATTTTTTTGACCCAATCAATTGCGCTTAATTTATGTTGCACCAATGCGTTACTGAATCCCGCTACAAATGTTAATTTGTCATCCCGCAATGTTGCAAATACTACCGCCGCTAATTCGTCTCCGCCGACTTTTTGCCAAATCTGATCTATCAATTGCCGCAATGAACTGACTTCCGAATCGTCGAATTTTCGTACAATAATTCTCACACCGTTGACCAACTCCGAATCCGCAATCAATTCTTCAACCGTAACAGTACCGGCAACTTGTACATTTTTAAGTTGTTTTTGGAGTTTTTTGATTTGTTCGGTCAAGTTGTCGATTTTTGCCGGAATCTCTTCTGTTGGAATTTTGAATAAACCGGTCAAATGTTGCAAGACCGCCGAATCCGCCAGCGATTTTTCTACCGCTTTTCTGCCAGTCAACGCCGTTATACGCCGCGTACCGGACGAAACGCTCTCTTCGGCAATAATTTTGAAAAAACCAATCTGACTCGAATTTGTCAAATGCGTACCGCCGCAAAGTTCTTTGCTATGCGCGATTTGCACCACTCGGACAAAATCAGGATACTTCTCGCCAAACAACATTATCGCGCCCGTCTTCTTCGCCTCAGCAATCGACATCTCACAACAAATCACCTCCGCCGACGAAAGAACCAACCTGTTTACATCCTCCTCAATATTTTGCAACGTTTTTTTGTCAACCGTTTTATTGTGCGTAAAATCAAAACGTAAAAAATCGTTGTCAACTTTTGAACCTCGTTGTTCTGCATGATTGCCCAAAATTCGCCGCAACACATAATGCAAAATGTGAGTTGCTGAATGCGCTCTTGCTATCGCCGTCCGGTTTTCCTTGTCAACTTTCGCCCAAACAATATCGCCCAACTTAATCGCGCCTTTCTCCAAATAACCAACATGAACGATCAAATCGCCATCAACTTGCGTCGAAGTAACCTTGAATTGCGAATTATTGCCCGCCAAGCTGCCGCAATCACCAACTTGTCCGCCTTTCTCGCCGTAAAAAGGTGTACTGTCAAGCACGATTTGAATTGTTCGCTGTTCATCTGCCGCGTGTTCACTGTCTAGTAACTTGCCGTCGAAAAGAATAGCTACTACACGCGATGACTCAAATTCAAGTTGATTGTATCCAGTAAATTCAGATTTATGATGTGTTTTTTTAACACCTTCAAGCGGATCATTTTTGAACAATAAATTCTTTTCACCACTGCCCGACAACTCGCCGTGATGTTCCATTTCGCGATTAAAACCTTTCCAATCAAACTCGAAATTTATCTCTGTTGCCATCGTTTCAAACAACTCCGGCGGAAATCCGAACGTTTGATACATATCAAAAATTTCCGCACCTGTTACCTGACTACGATTCCGTTTCCGCATGTCCTCAAAAATCCGCTCAATCTTGTCCAACCCCGAATCAACAGTTTCTATAAAATGTTCCTCCTCCGTGCGAATCACTCCGGCAACACGCTCACAAGTCTCTGAAAGCTCAGGATATGGCACTCGCATCAACTCCGCAACCATCGGCACAAGTTGGAACAAAAACGCATCCTTGTAACCTATCTGCCTGCCGTCAAGCAACGCACGACGAAGCAATCGACGTATAACATATTTTTCCTCTTTGTTACCCGGATAAACATTTTCGTGTATTGCAAAAGTACACGCGCGAATGTGATCCGCAATTCGGCGTAAACGTCTGCCGTTATCATTTGCGGGTTCGTATTTTTGTTTCAATAATTCCGCCGCCGCCTCAACAAGAGGTAACAAAATATCTATGTGATAATTCGTGTCAACACCTTGCAACACCGCCGCACAACGTTCAAGCCCCATTCCCGTATCAATATTTTTACTCGGCAACGGACGAAGATTATCCGGCGGATCGCCTACGCGGTTGAATTGAGTAAAAACAAGATTCCATATCTCAACCGCACCAACCGGAGTATCATGATAAATCTCACTGCAAGGTCCACAAACACCATCAGGTCCCAACGACGGCGCAGAAGCAGGCCAAAAATTTTCATCTTCCTCAAGATAACGAATTTTTGATTGAGGTAATTTTACTTCTTGCAACCAGATTGCAGCCGCTTCGTGGTCGTCTTTGTAAACCGTTACTGATAATTTTGACGGGTCAATTGCAAGCCATTTTTTGTCCGTCAAAAACTCCCAAGCCCAATGAATTGCTTCCCGTTTGAAATAGTCGCCGAAACTAAAATTGCCCAACATCTCAAAAAATGTATGGTGATACGCAGTACGCCCAACATTATCAATATCACCCGTGCGAAGACATTTTTGGCAAGTAGTTGCGCGCGTAAATTCGAGTTTGCAACGCCCCAGAAAATGATCCTTAAATTGATTCATTCCCGCTGGAGTAAATAACACCGACGGATCCCATCGCGGAACTAAAACATCACTGGATTTGCGAACACAACCTTTAGTTTTAAAAAACGATAAATATTTTTCTCGAAGTTCGTTTGTTTTCATTTTGAGTCTGATTTGACGGTCTTTATATACTGAAGCTACTTTAAAATTACGAAAGCTGAACACGCAAACGCAACAACGTGAGGCGGTTGTTCAAGGGCGAAGCCTATCACTCTACCAGCTACGGTATGTTGGTTAGTGGTTGATGGTTTGTATGGTACACTGAGCGGTATATTTATTTAACAATTGGCGTGACGGGAGTACTGTTTGGGTTTGCGGTTCTGACTGCGGGTTGGTTTGGGTCAAATTTTTGTGTGGTACCGTTTTCGGTTTTTGTGCTTGCAAGGTAATTCAAAATAACCGATTTTTTGTACAAATTTTCATAGCAAAGCGTAACGGCGAGTTTTTGTTTTTTGTCAAGTAAATCTTCTATCAATCGCGGCTTGGTGTCCTCAAAAGCAACATTTGAAGCAGGCTCCTTGCCGACACACAAAAGTATCATAAGATTATCACCAACATTTATAATTTGCGATAATTCCCCAACTTGCAACTTGAACGCAACACCCTCAAGCTCCGGATCGCCCGCATGTTTGCAAATTAACGGAATCACCCCGCTTGATAAACGTAATGCCGGATCGGACGAATATTTTTCTGATAACTCACGAAAATTGTTCTCGTTCGGATTCATTTTTGCCATGTTCCATACTTCGATTGCCCGTCTATGCTCGCTGTACTCAAATGTGATAGCAAGACAACGCACCTTCTCGCCGAAATTTGATTCGTATGATCTCTGCAAATCCACATTCGTTATTTGAACTCCTTCCTTCGACAATCGCTTCAACGCAAGCATTGGAAAAACTGTGTTTGTTCTGTAAACTTGCGCGGTCATTCCGCTTTCTTCCATCGCTAACTTCATCCACAACTCAACATTAGGACTTCCATTTTCTTTGAGCGGTAAATTTTTTATTGCCATTTCACGAATTTCCATATCAATATCTTGCTCGTTAATCACAATTTTATTTTTACGGCATTCTTGTACAATAATCAGACGGTTTATCATGTCGCCCAACACCTCATTACCATAACGTCTCACGCATAAATTTGCAAGTAGCTCAATTGCAATCGGATGATCATTGACAATCGCCGCCACACCCGGTTTCTGCGACATCCGCAACGTGTCACCGAAAACCTTTTCAATTTTCGCATTTTTAAGCAATTTTTCAAAGAATATTTCCGATGCTTTCCTTGTTTTTTCGTCTAGTATTTGTATTTCTAATCTTTTGCGTATTTGATTTATATCTACGTTCTGGCTTGGCAAATGCTTCTCGCAACGAAAAACAATATAGTTGTCGGTTCCCCATTCGACAATCGGCGAAATTTGCCCTTCGCGCAACGAAAAAACAACATCTTCGATTGCCTTATCTATTGAGTAGCGTCTGATTGGATGAATTAAACCGCCGTAAGGTTGGCTTGCGGGATCGACGGAGCTGTTTTTCGCAACGGTGGGAAAAGATTCGGGATTAGCTGTAACTTGGGCGTGTACTTGTTGAGCGTCGCGTTTCGACCTCAAGACAATTTGACGAACTTGTACACTTGCTCCATATTTTGATTCGTAAGCACGTTGCAAATCTTCGTTTGTAACCTGATTGTCTCCGGCAAGTTTTGCAAGACCCAAAATCGGACAAATTATATCTTGCATGTACTGCTCCGCCGTAATCCCGCGCTCACGCTCAATAAGCTCAAGCCAATCACTCGTGCTGAAATTAAACGCCTTCGCCAATCGCAACACTTCAGCGTTGATGTCCGCTTGCGTAATAACAATATTCCGGCGGCGACACTCAATTTCGACTAACGTCCGCTTGACCAAATCCTTCAATATCTTATCGCCAAAAATTCTCAATGATTCATTGACAACATCTTTTCTAGTTATTTGCTCATTATTAGCAATCGCCATTATTTCCGGCAAATCATTTTTGGCAATATTAACAGTATTTGACGCGATGGTTGTCGTATTTTTGTTAGTGTTGTTATTTTTATTGGCGGCAACGTAAGGCGGTGAGTTGTGTACTTGCCGCGGATTGTTCGGTTGCGTATTCGGATTAACAAAACCGGTCTGCGCAAAACTTCCCGAACAACAAATAAACACAAAACCAAAACAAACACAAACCGATATCAACAAATTATTTTTTTTCATTCTTGCTCCTATTATCCTTATATTATCTTTTCAAATTATTCATTTATGTTACGCATTCGGGAACTTCCAAATTAAATTGGTTTTTTGCGGAAGTTTTTTTACCGCAAAGGTGACAAAGTCGCACAAAGGTTTTTTGAATATCCTTTTTCGCCTTTGCGGTACTTACCATTCGTGGATGCGTAAATTTCCCGCATGCCGTTGGGAAATGAACCAAAAAACCAGAGCGAATAATATAAATCCGCGAAGATTGCGTCAAGAGCAATTTTGAATCAACTGCATTTTATACTCAAGGGAATTTCCAAAAACTGCTTCAATAATACTTTGTCCATTTTAAAAAATCAGCACGCAGACGACGCAGATTGGGGAGAGATATTCGCAAGATCAGAAAATAAAATCTGATCCACGACCATCTTTAACAATCTGCGTTACCTGCGTGCTGGTTGTTTAATTGTTTCAGTACAGCTTAAGCATAGAAATTCCCTATAGTTGTTTGAAAATGAAAAAAGAAATTCAAGAAGAAATTTATAACGCAACAAAAAATATGACAAAAGATGAATTGCGTGAATACCACCAAAGCCGAATTAACCGATGGAAACGCGAAAGAAAGTGTGTTTAAAACAGGAGTAATATACTCAAGGGAATTTCCAAAAATTAATTTTATTCAAATTCGGTCAATTTATATCGACCGAATTCGAAATAATTTGTTTTTGGCAAATAGTATACTCAAGCTATTTTGAAATTCCCGAAGCTGAACACGCAAGCACAACAACGTGAAGCGGTTGTTCAAGGGCGAAGCCTATCGCCCTACCGGCTACGGTATATTTTTCAAAAATTCCCTTTAAATTTAAATCCACTCGTGAAAGACCGTTTTTTGGAAACTCTTTTAAAGTTCTTCTCTGAACACCGCTAAGAAAAATCTGAACGAAAGGAACGCATCTATCGGCATAACCCACGAACGACCAACAAGCCCCAAACCCGAACTCACTAATTTTCCCTTCTTTAGATTTTCAATTGAATTGACTCGCCAACGGTTCGCACATCGCCTCAAACGCACACAACTACTCGACACTTCCTCATAACGCGCTAACAATTTCTCGCTGATAAATTGTTGCGCTTTATATAACGTAGTAGAGTTCGCCGGAGCTACATCAATTTCGTTTATGCAGTTGTCAATCTCTTTGGCAACACCCTCCAACTCTAACGCTTTGGCATTACGTTTATCTTTGCGAATCAAAGATGCCATTGATCGCAATTTTTCAGAGGTTGCCGTAAGTTGATTTCTCAATTCGTTAACCGCTGTTTCGTATTGTCCTTTCCAATTGTATTCTGCAATACGTTGTTGCAATGAATTCCAGCACGATTTCAATTGCGCAAGCGGTGCCCAATGTCTTAAACGTGTTATACGCCGCGTGGTAGTTCGCGGTAATTTTGCAATAGCGTCATCGTTCGCTTCTGCTTCATTTTTCACAATCAAAACGTCCATATTTTCGCGGACAATCGCATGTCGGCGAGTCAAAAACCATATCTCTTGAAACTCAAAAAACAGTTTAATGTACGAACCACTGTCGAATACAAAATCCTTGATCCACCGCCACGCAAATTTGAAAACATTTTCGCGAGGCATACAAGGCCGCCTGTCAAGCCTGTCCTTGCGTCGAAAAAATCCCGTCATCATCGGATGCGTGCCGGAAAGCACACCCGAATAACGATACCAAATCAAATTCCAAAACATCAACCAATAATGATCTTTCGGTAACCGCTTGAGAATTTTTGTGCAATGCTCTTTCGAATAAAATTCTGTGTAAGCTAATTTCGTCGCCGCCTTCCATTCACCGGGTTTCATTGATTGGTGGACAAATGTTTCGTGAAACGAGTCGTACTTGTTCAAATCCGGATCAATCGCCGCTCCCCGCTTGACCATCTCAAGATGATCAACCGAACCCGGTAACGGCGTAAGCATAAAAAATGATGCCAAATCCACACCGACATGATCACGCAAAAATAATACATCACGTTTCACCGACTCAAGCGTATCCTTCGGAAAACCAATAATATATCCAACATGAACAATTACACCAGCTTTTTGCCATGTTTGAACCATTGTCTGGTATTGTTCTACTTTATTTTGGGTTTTACCGGCTTCGGCAATGTTGTCCGGATTTACACTTTCCATGCCTATAAAAACCATTCGGCAACCCGCCTTGACCGCCTTATCAACAAAATTAGGAATCTTACTCGATTGGGTATCAATTTGCATCATAAAATTCACTAATCGTCCGCCATCTCTCATTTCGTGAAGCGCGTCGAATATGGTTTCCCAGTGCGCAGAACGGGCAAAATTATCATCCGTGAAAAAGAAATTCGGAATACCGTTGTCGCAATTTTGTCTAACCGTTTCAATAACAGCTTCAGATGAACGGCATCGCATCTTTCGACCTTGAATATTTATCACCGTGCAAAAAGTACAACCAAACGGACAACCGCGTGAAGAATCAATAGTTGCCCAACGCGCGCCAAAGTGATCAATATATTGCGGGTCTGCTTTTGGAAGCGGCGCGTTTGTCAGATCGGGAGCTTTGGGCAATCGATAAATTTGTTGCAAGTTGTTGTTAATTGCGTCCGTGAACATCATTTCCATTGTACCGGGAGTTTCCGCTTCGCCTGCAATAATCGAAACACCATTGTCAACAAGCAACTGCAACTCCGGCGTAAGATTGTCAAACAACGCAATCACTCCCGAAACATGAAATCCGCCAATCATTACATCAATGCCAAGTTTGCGAAATCGCAATGCAAGATCAGTTGCTCGCGGAAATTGATTTGACTGCACGCCAACAATACCAACGACAACTTTAGATTCAGGATTAAGATTCCGACTGGCGATTTTATCAAATGGAATTTTTTGAATGTTATCGTCATACGATTCCAAAGAAATATCAATATCAGGCAACGCCTTCCTATCAATCATGTCTCGGGTCAAACTCTTAACCACCGCCAATGAGTTAGACGGAACAACTCCCCAAGTCCAACGTTGCACATAACCGTCATCGTCATAACGAGAAGGAACAACATACACAATATCAAGTTTTTTTATCATCGCTTCCACAACTTCTTTCGTTTATACCGTAGCCGGTAGGGCGATAGGTTTCGCCCTTGAACAACCGCTTCACGTTGTTGCGCTTGCGTGTTCAGTGTTCGGGAATTTTAAAATACAACCAAAGCCAACCGCCCATACCAGCTACTAGATATAACAGGCGATTTTAAATTGCTCCCTGCCGAAATTTCGTCAACCCTGAATCATCGAAATTTACAGTACGAGTCTCAAGAAGACAACAATTTACCCAAGAAACACGCGGAAGTATATCATTGAAATCAAATCTCTGCAATAGACCTTTTGCAATTCCAATCGGAAAAACCAGAATTTAAAACAACATTAGCGGAATATTTTACCCCCCTTGTTATTTTAATTGATCTAACGTAGGAAACTTCCAAAAAACATTTTTAAAAATCAGCACGCAGACGACGCAGATTTTGAGGAGATATTCGCAAGATCAGAAAATAGAATCTGATCCGCGATTATCCTTAGAGAATTTGCGTTACCTGCGTGCCTGATTTTAAATGGACAAAGTATCATTGAAGCAGTTTTTGGAATTTCCCAAGTGAATTAAGACGAACAAGAAAATTATTCAACTCATGAATCTTGTCCAATTGATTTTCAATATCAAAAAACGAGGGAGAGCGGTTAGAATTAAACATCGTAAAAAATCTAAATGATAACGGATGGAAAAATGGAAAAAACAAAAAAACAACAACCCGAACTTCTAATAACTCATGTTACGCATCAACCGCGTGTTTGATACCGCGTGTTTAATTTTGCACATTTCGTTCCAAGCGGCTTTTGACGCGGCTAGGTAGATTTTTGCTTTGAGGGCAAAATGATTGAGTTTGTGAGCGAACTTTAACTTCTCCAATTTAATATACACCACCAGCGAAGCAAATAAATGGTTGCTTTGCGTGGTCACCGTTCTGGCTGGCGATTTCGCCAGAGAAGCATTTTGTTTCAGCGATTTATGATATTCCTCCACACTCCATCGTTTCTTGTAAAGTGTTTTGAATTCCTCCGTCGAGAGTTCCAAATTATTCGTTACCA
>JAIRWK010000300.1 GCA_031268995.1 Planctomycetaceae bacterium | reverse complement strand
TTACGCTGCGAAGTGTTGCAAAAATGCTGTCCAACAAAATTCTCCACCGCGTTTTGCACCACTTGAGGCGTTTTAACTATAATCATTTGGATTCCTTCCTGCTTTGAAATAAATTTTTTTAACTAGGGTTCATCTAGCCCTGATGCCGTTAATTATAACACGTTTGGGGATTTTGCAAAAGTTTAGTTAAAAGATCGTGAACGGTTATAACGAAGTTGATATGGGTGATAGATGCTGCCCTTGAACAATCGTTTTGCGTTATTGCGCTTTCGTGTTCCGCTTCGGGAGTTTCAAAACAGCTTGAGTATACATGGTTTTTAGTATGTAAGATTATCCAAATCCCAACCTACCAGTTCATCACTACTGTTTTCAAAGTTTTCTTAAAAAATATATTCTGAAAGAACTGGTCTGGTGATTCGATTATTTTTAAAGGACAAAAGGGACAGAATCGTTTGCGCAACAATAAATCGTAGCTGGTGCAGGCTGCGTTCTCTGACAACCGTTTATGTCGGCTATGGCGCAACGATTTCATTTTGTTTATTGACTTTGACTATTATTGGTTTATGTTGTTTGATTTTTTTTTCATCGAAATTTGCGTAAGTTAATATGACAACAATGTCCCCCGCCATGCCGCTTCGTGCTGCGGGACCGTTTAACAAAACAGTACCAGAACCGCGTTTGCCCGCAATTGCATAAGTCGTAATTCGCGAACCGTTATTAAGATTCAACACATGAACTTGCTCATTGGGCAAAATATCTGCTGCTTCAAGAAGTATCGGGTCAATTGTTATACTTCCTTCATAATCAATATCTGTTCCAGTCAATACAGCTCTGTGTATTTTTGATTTAAGCATATAACGTTGCATAATTATATTTTTAAAATTAGTGGTTTAATGTTTATACTGAAGCTACTTTAAAATTCCTGAAGCTGAACACACAAACGCAACAACATGAAGCGGTTGTTCAAGGGCGATGGGGATTTGCCCTTATTTATTGAATGCTGACATTGCGGCTAGTTTACCTGAGGCGAGTGCAAATTGAATATTGTAGCCGCCGCAATCGCCGTCAATATCAAGTATCTCACCGGCAAAAAATAAACCCGATACGATCCGCGATTCCAATGTTTGACGTTTTACTTCGTCAATTGTAATTCCGCCCGTTGTTGTCATTGCTTCGTTCCAGTTGCCAGTTTGCTCAACCGTAAATGAAACGTAATTCAACAGTTTCCGTATTTTACGCGGTACTTCCGCAACAGGCAAATCTAGCGGTATATCAAATTGACGGAGTAATTGTACCACAAATCGCAATGTAATACTTGTATTTGCCAAAGCGTTTTTCAATGTTTTTTTACCATTGAAAATTTCCGATTCGGATTGCGGGTCAATAATTGGAATTTTAATTTCGTCCAACGGTTCAATGTATCTGCTCAAATCAAGTATGCCGGGTCCGGACAACCCGCGATGCGTAATCAATACGTCGCCCTTACCTTCACAAAACTTTTTTCCGTTACGAAAAATCTCAATTTGAGTCTGTGTAAAAGATGTTCCGGCGAAATCTGCAAATTTGAAATCTTGCACTATAACAGGAACTAATGCTGGTCGCGGAGCAGTGATTGTATGTCCTAATGATTGTGCAAATTTTAGTCCGTCACCTTTTGAACCGGTTGAAGGATAAGAACATCCGCCGGTTGTGAGTAATAATTTCGAGGACAAAATTTTTGATGAATCGGTTTCGATCAAAAATCCATCGTCAATTTTTGTAACGTTATTTACAACGGTGTTGGTTAGAATTTTTCCTTTTATCAATTTTGCAAGAGCATTTCTGACATCGCGACTTTGCATTGATTGTGGGAAAATTTTTCCATCTTCGCGTTCGTAAATCGGCACGCCGTGTTGGGCAAAAAAATTTATTACGGCGTTGTTGTCAAAAGATAGCAACGCCGGTTTGACGAAATGTTTTTTTTGCTCGTTACCGTAATGCGGCAGAAAATCTGATATTTTACCTGCGTGAGTTATGTTGCATTGCCCTGAACCGGAAAGCAATAATTTTTTGCCCGCTTCGTTATTTCGTTCAATGACAAGAACATTATCATCACAGAATGCAGCGGCACAAAGTCCAGCAACACCAGCACCAACTATCACAAACTCATAACGCGGTAAATTTTTCAAAAGCACAATTCTACTTATAATCAAGCTACTCTACACTGAAGCTGTTTTAAAATTCCTGAAGCTGAACACGCAAGCGCAACAACGTGAAGCGGTTGTTCAAGGGCGAAGCCTATCGCCCTACCGGCTACGGTATAAAATTCATGGAGCTGATCACTCAACCACTTCATCGTTGAACTGTTTGGCGATGAAGTGGTTGTTTGAACTGGTTGCGGCATTTTTATCTTCTTCGTCCGCCGCTAAAGTTTGGGACACCGCCTTGCGGCAAGCCTTGATAGTAGTGTAAATATTGTCTAAAACCGGCGGGTTGACTGCCCGAAATGGTAGGTCGCAAACCCGGTGCTTCAAGAACATGTAGGAGATTATTTTGTTGATTTTTTTGGGATTTGAGTTGATCGGATTGCGATTGGAGTTCTTTCAGAACATCCATTTGAGGGCGGACAAATGCTTGATAATTGGGCAATGATCCGCTACGGTTATTGAACATTGAGAGCCAAGGACTAATTGTCGGGCGTGTTTGTGCCTCTGACAAATTTGCAAAAATTCCGACAAAAAGCACCGCGAGTGCTATCAAACACACGGGCTTACAAAATAATTCATAAATTTTTGTCAACATAATTCACCTTAATTTCTAATTTTGAAAATTTATAGACTGTTCACATTTTGAATTTCGGCAACCATCGTATTTGAATTACCCGAATTTCATAGTACGAGCAGCATATTTGATATACACATTATGTACGTCAAATTCATCACTATCGAATCACAATTGTACTAAACCTTCTCTAAAATCGCAACAACACCCGACACTCTTACCAACCTCGTTGCAGTATACCGTAGCCGGTAAGGCGATAGGCTTCGCCCTTGAACAACCGCTTCACGTTGTTGCGCTTGCGTGTCCAGCTTTGGGAATTTTTAAAGTAGCTTGAGTATATAACATGTCTGATCGATTTTTCAACAACGGCTTCAGAAAAATTTAGACAACTTCAGCCTGTATCGTTTTTTTTGCCCTGCCAATTCAAAGATTCAGTATTGTAATTCGGCAACAGATAAAATTCGTTGTGGTTGTAACAAAAGAAACAAATATGTCAATTTAATAAATTATTGAAATTCTATATACTCAAGCTGTTTTAAAATTCCCGAAGCTGCGATAAACCTACAACACAGAGCGTTAGGCAAGCGTAGCATCGCGAAGTGGTTGTCAGAGGCGAAGCCTACCACCCATACCGGCTTCGGGCTTCAGCATATTTTGTAATTATCATCTAAACCGAGAGTGTTTTTTAGATTTTGGAATTGTTTATAGTATTCGTCGCGTGTTGTGTGGATGTGCTCGGCTTCGGTTATGAATCTGATAGATGAGTCGTGGTAAATATCATGTTGGACAAGAATTTTTTCAAATATTTTTTCGTCGTTTGAATAGATTATTATCATTTTGTGTTCATCGAATTGGACTTCGCAAGGTATCCCCGCATTCAATACCGCAACACCAGTACAACCGTCATTCACCAGTAATTCCTCATAATCGTACAAAAAACTTTTCAATATCGGCATATCAATTTGTTCGCGATAAAGGTCAACATGTTCGCTACTTGAGCGTTTATGACTTGTTTCCAAAACCACATCAACACAACTCCCAAGCGGTTCCAATAAATCAATAAATGTATCGAATAAATTTTCTTTTGACACGGTTGCCATGATCACTGGTATAGAGATGTTATTTTTGATATTTCGGTATTGGTCGTGTTTGTAACCTTGTTTTGGTATGATTTTCAGGTCGAAGGATGGGCGGACGGCATCGCTTAGGGTAAAATGTCCGTAGTTGGCGACGGTCAAGTGTGATTCGATTTCAATTTTAGGTAAACGATCAAATATTGCGCCGCCGTATGAAAAAGAGTGATCGCATAGCATATTACGGAAAAAGCGTTTAAGTTGTCCCATTTTATTGTTGTTAGGTTATTCCCGAACCGGTTAAATATTACAGGTCAAGGTCGAGTTTTGGGGGAATGGTTACATCGAAACTCGTATGGGCGATAGGCTTCGCTATTGAATAATCGCCTCGCGATATTACGTTTGTGTGTCTAGCTTTGGTATACCGTAGCCGGTAAGGCGATAGGCTTCGCCCCTGAACAACCGCTTCACGTTGTTGCGTTTGCCCAACGCTTTGCGTTGCAGGTTTACCGCAGCTTCAGGAATTTTAAACAGCTTGAGTATAATTGTAAAATAGCTTGGGTATGATAGGCACGGACAAGGTTTTGCTCATGAACGGTTACATTGAGTAGTTTCGTTTGCTGTGTTCAGTCTTGTGTAATGAGAAAATTTTAGGTTGCGTTAGAGAGTGTGATCGCAATGATTACGGATTTCGCAAAAATTATATACCTTCATTGATCCCGAAAATCCGCACACACGTTAAAATCCGTTCAAACCAGTGTCAATTGCGAAATTCAGACGCGGTTATATACTGTAGCTATGACGAAATTCATCTTTTTAAGACAGTTTATACCGTAGCCGGTAAGGCAATAGGCTTCGCCCTTGAACAACCGCTTCGCGATGCTACGCTTGTGTGTCCAGCTTCAGGAATTTTAAAACAGCTTGAGTATAAGACAGGATAAAAGGATTACAGGATTGTCAGGATATAAGAAAATCCTGTCTATCATGCAAATCCTGTCAAAAAAATAAAAACTAAATTTCATAGCGCAATAAGTATATCGGCTTTTGTATATTTTATTTTTGAGGGAGGTTAATTTTGTGATTCTGGATTATGACAAATCTGGGTTGGTTGCGGTTCTTGAAAGTCCGGTGTTTCGAGTGAATCAAATTAGACGGTGGATATTTTGCCGGAAAGTTTGCGATTTTAATTTGATGACGGATTTGTCGCGTGGATTTCGAGATGGACTTGTTGAGAAATTTGGCGCGGTGTTGGGCGGGAAAGAATTGATGCGAGAGGTTTCTGACGATTCGACGGAAAAGTTGCTGATTGAATGGTTGGATGGAGAGAAAGTTGAATGCGTGTTGTTGAGAGATGATCGCGGTCATAGAACGGCTTGCATAAGTACTCAAGTTGGTTGCGCAATGCGTTGTGTTTTTTGTGCAAGCGGGATGAATGGGTTTGTCCGAAACCTTACTCGCGGCGAAATTCTTGAACAAATTCTCCGTCTCAATAATTGCCTGCCCGCCAATGAACGCTTGACACACATCGTAGTAATGGGAATCGGTGAACCATTGCTAAATCTCAACGCATTGCTTAGCGCATTGGATGAGGCGACATCTGAAGACGGGTTGAATTTGAGTATTCGGCGTGTAACAATTTCAACTGTTGGAATCCCCGCAGGAATAATTAAACTTGCAGAATCTGTCAAAAAAGGAGGTAAAGGTTACAAACTCGCGATTTCTTTGCACGCACCAAACGATAAAATACGCTCATCAATAATCCCGCAAAATAAAATACACAACATCAACGAAATCATAAAAGCCGCCGACCACTACCGACAACAAATAGGACGAAGAATAACTTTCGAATATACCCTAATCGCTGACATAAATGATCGGGTTGAACACGCGGACGAATTGGCGAAGTTGTTGACGGGCAAGACCGCAATCGTAAACGTTATTCCTCTAAATCCGGTCAAAGAACTAAATCTCAAAACTCCCTCAAAACAAACTATTGAACAGTTTGTCAAACGACTCCAATCAAACGGAATACAAGTCAAAATCCGTATGCGAAAAGGGAATCAAATAAACGCCGCTTGCGGACAACTAAGACAAAACTTTGAACAACACCAAAAAGAATAGTTCTAACACGAAAGGCACGAAAAGGACGAAAGACACGAAAAGGGAGAAATTTAAAACCACAGAGAACACAAAGGACACAGAGGGAATTTTTTGGTGTGCGGAAACTACTTCCAAAATTGCGAAACGGCACTGAAGAAGCCAAAAAAATACGCCAAAATAAAACCCAACACCACCCAAACATAAAACGCCCACCTCCAAAACAATTCGCTAAGTCTTCTGATACGATCTACTTCTTTTCTGTTCATGGCATTGTAATTATTTGCACGTTATGGTTGGAAGGGGAAGTCTCAACACGAAAGGCACAAAAAGAACGAAAAACACGAAAAAGAATTTTTTTTAATTTTTTCGTGTCTTTCGTCCTTTTCGTGCCTTTCGTGTTAAAAAAACTGTTATTTCAAATTTGGTCGAAGGTTTTTTGTTTTATCTTCCGCCTTTGAAAAAGTTTTTTAGGAGGTTTGCGGCGGCATCGCTGCTTGTTGCTGGTCGGGCGGGTTTTTCGGTTGGGGGGGTATCGGCGGGTAGTTTTGCCGATTCCTTGTTCTCCCGTAACGCCTCCAACGAACTCGCAACATCTATCGTCTTCGTCTCCTGATCCGCATCAACCCCACTAGACGACGAAAGCCAATCCGCAATGTCCGACTCGCCGTCATCTTGTCCCGCCGACTTTGATGATTGAATCTCGACTGTACGCGAAACCGCATCACTCACCGACTCAATCTTCGGCTTCTTCTGCCCCTTCACCGAAACAGATAAATGAATAAAAAACTCCAACGGTCCAACAGAAATCCTGTCGCCATTTTGCAACTCTTGTTCTGTTGTTACTCTTGTACCGTTGATAAACACACCGTTTTTACTACCAAGGTCCCTAACGGCAACATAACCGTCTTCCGCAATTATCGCACAATGATACCTGCTAATAAGTTCACTACGCGGTTTCAAATTGCAGTCGTCCGCTCTGCCGATTATGAATTTGGGACCCGAAATCGGGATTACTTGTCCTTCTTTGCTGCCACTTGCAACAACTAATTGAATATCCATTGTCTCACCAATTCTTTTATGTTTTGTCAATTCCATGTCAATTGTTGAATTTCGCTCAACCAAGCCGCTGTCCTTGTTGCACTAAACACGGACAAAAAAACAACAACCACACAGAATCAATCAAAAAACGTTCTCAAAACCAATAAACACCCGTTAACAACAACCACGCCAAAAAATCATAATCAAAAAATCTCCCAAAATTTATTCCCTTGCGGGATTTTTTGGACAAATCTTTGTATTTTTAAGCGTGAATTGTTTTTGAAGTTTTCTGTTGTCTATAAAAAAACAATCCAGAAAAACATACCGAAACCAATAACCATTTCACAACAAAAAAACAAATTAACAGGTTACCCCCGAAATAATTTCACGTTGCCTATTTTCAATTTTCTCTCACTCGCCGACAATTCTCCGCACTCTTGCAAACATCTTAACCCCAAACAAAAAATAATCAATATCCACTTTGCAAACACGGCATTTATCCGCGTGTTTGTCCGAAAGTTATTCGGTTATGATTTGGATGCTGATAGTTAGGTTTTCGTTATCGATTTTGGATTGGATGGTTTTTGTGTTGGGCAATGTTGATTTTTTTAGGTCAACGGCTAGAGTTTCGGTTTTGATTGTGTCGCAAAATTTGCCTAGCGATTCGCCCAAAACTTGCGACTCTGTTTCTATGCCGACAAGTATTCTGTCCGTGTATTGGAGGTTTAGTTCTTTGCGTTGGTCTTGTATAATTCGGACGATTTCTCTTGCCCTTCCTTCGGACAGCAGCTCGTCCGTCAACTCCGTCGATAATATCACCACACAATCATTGCCCTGCGCCGCCGCCCAACCGGACTTCGCTTGCAGTCGAATTTGAATTTCGTCCGGGTTGATTATTACTTCGTTGCCGTCTTGGAGTTTCAGGACAACTTTTTGGTTCTTTTCCATCTCCGCTAACAACTCGCCGCCGTCCGATTCGTTCAATATCTTTTTGACTTCGGGCAAACGACCCAGCAACTTCTGACCCAATTTCTTAAAATCAGGCTGCAACAAAAACGAAACATATTCCTTGAAATCTTCCTTGTCCTCCAACACCCGCATTCCCTTGATGTTTAATTCGTCTTGAATTACCCGCACGTTATCTATTACGTCCGAATCCCAAAATATTTTTGTTATATCTTTGTTTGCGAACATTACTTTCATTTCGGACAACGGCTGTCTAACTTTTAGGTGTTCGTTTGATCTGGCGGCGCGACCGAGCGACACGATTTCGCGCATCAATCGAATCTCCCGCAACATTTTTTCGTTGATCAGGTTATTGTCAGCTGTCGGGTAATCGGACAAATGCACACTCTCAAGACCGCCCGCCTCAACATCAACCAAACGATGCCAAATCGATTCAGCTAAAAACGGAACAAATGGAGCAATCAATTTCGTTACAATAATAAGACACTCATAAAGCGTCCAATATGCGTCATGTTTGGACGCGATTTTTTGCGGGTCGTCGGCGTTTGTCGAACTCCAGAACCTGTCGCGGTTGCGGCGGACGTACCAGTTGGACAAAGCGTCAACAAACTCCGTCAACTCACTTGCCGCCGTGAAATGATCGAAATTGTCCATTGCTTCTGTAACCGACTTGATTGTTTTATTAAGCTCGCCGAGAATCCAATAGTCGAGTTGCGCCCGTGCTTTGATTGGGCGGTAAGGTTTTTCGGATTTCTTTGCCGACGCTAAACAGAACGGACTCATTTGCCCAATGTCATCCCGCAAAACATCAGGATGCACCAGCTTCAACGGTTCAAAACAATCGATCTTGCTGTACACTTCGTAGAACGACACGACGTTTTGCAGGCGGATTATAAATTCGGGCAAACTGTCGCGGATTGCGGATTCGTTGTAGCGGATTGCTGTCCAAGCGGTTTGGTTGGCGTAGAAATACCAGCGCAAGGCATCCGCGCCGTATTTGTCAAAAATTTCGTTCGGTTCGCGGTAGTTGCGTTTAGATTTTGACATCTTTTGCCCGTCCTCGCCAAGCATAAGTCCCAAAACGATACAATTCTTGAACGGATGCGGAAATGGAATTGGTATTGATTTACCTGATTCTGAATCGATGCCGCCGTAAGGAGCGGTTGTTCCGTCGAATATCATTGTGCTGATCGCAAGTTGGCTGTAAAACCAACCCCGTGTTTGATCGATAGCTTCGCTGATGAAATCTGCGGGAAAATGTTTGCGGAATTTGGTTATGCTTCCGTGTTTGTGGGGAAAACCCCATTGAGCAAAAGGCATCGCGCCCGAATCATACCAACAATCAATCACCTCCGGCACTCTATACATTCGTTTTCCGGCGGCGAAAGGCGAATCGTATGAAACGGCATCGATGTACGGTTTGTGAACCGCCAAATCTTCGTTCAAATTGGGATGATTTTTTTTCGCCGCCTCCCAAACTTCTAAACCTTGTACGCCGATTTTGTTGACAAGTTCGTCGTATGAGCCGACCGCTTCCATTTGTCCGGTTTCTTCGCAGACCCAGATGGGCAACGGCGTACCCCAATAACGCTCACGCGATAACGCCCAGTCAACATTCGACTCCAAAAAGTTACCGAATCGTCCGTTTTTGATATGCTCCGGCAGCCAATTTATTTCTTGATTATTTTCGAGCATTGTCTTTTTAAATTCTGTCGTCTTTATAAACCAACTTTTTCGCGGATATTGTATAAGCGGGTCTTGCTCTGAACGCCAACAGAACGGGTATTCGTGCAGATATTGCTCTTGGTGCAACAGCAGGCTTTTTGATTTGATGTCGTGGATAATTTCTTTGTCCGCGTCTTTGACCCACTTCCCCTCGTATGCAACCGCGACCTCCGTAAATGTTCCATTGGGGGCAACCGCGCAAATCAATTCCGGCGCGTTTGTCTCGAATCGTTCTTGTTCTTTTTTCAACACGTCAAAATCAACTTCGCCAAACGCCGGCGCCTCGTGAACAATTCCAGTCCCGCTGTCAAGCGTAACAAAATCACCGGAAACAACACGCCACGCTTGAACGATTTCGCCGCCGCCTTCGGTTGTTTTGAGTTTCCCTTTGCTTTTGCCCAACCTGTCGTAATAGAAATCGAACGGCGGAATATAACGCTTACCGATCAGCTCGGAACCCTTGAACGTCTCAATAACCAACGCCGAACTTTTGATCTTCGCCGCTAACTCTTCAACCAAACCGCTTGCAATTATGCTCAATCGCGGATCGATTTCGTTGTCCGCGTTTGTGAATTGGACGACGGCGTAATCGAATTCGGGGTTGACGGCGGCGAACTGGTTGCTGGGCAAAGTCCAAGGCGTTGTCGTCCAAACGATCAGGTCAACAACTCCGGTGAAACCGATGTTTGTGTTGATGCTGATGCCCATATCTTCGTTGAACATTTTCCAGTGATCGCCGTTCAAAGGATCAGCGAGCGGAAATCTGACGTACACGCTTGGGTCTGCGGTTTGGCGGTAGCCTTGTCCGACTTCTCCGGCGGATAATGCTGTCCCGCCTTGCGCCCACCACCACACAATTTTGTTGCCTTGATAAAGCAGACCGCGATCAAACAGAGATTTTAACGACCACCAAACAGACTCAACATAACTCTTTTTGCAAGTAACATACGCCTCGTCAAGATTAACCCAAAATCCAAGACGCTCAGTCAATAACTCCCACTCCCTCATGTAACGAAAAACACTCTCCGCACAACGATGAATAAAAGCCTCAACCCCAAAAGCCTCTATCTCCTCCTTCGAATGAATCCCCAACTCCTTGCAAACCTCCACCTCAACCGGTAAACCATGCGTGTCCCAACCCGCCTTCCTTTCACAAAGAAATCCTTTCATCGTTTTGTATCGCGGATAAATATCCTTGATCGCCCGCGTCAAACAATGACCAGGATGCGGCAACCCGTTTGCGGTCGGGGGACCTTCGTAAAAAACAAAACTCTTGCAATCACGTCGTGCTTGAAGTGATTTTGCGTAGATATTATGCTCTTTCCAAAATTTCATTATCGAAATCTCGTCCGCAGACAAAGATTTTTCTTTAGGATCATTCATTTGAGTTTTAGGTTATTTTTTGAAAATAATTATTGCGCAGTAGTTGTTGCTGTGAAATTTATTTTTTTTGACAGGATAACAGGATCACAGGATTATCAGGATATAAAAAAATCGTAACCGTTCACACATATTTTTTGTAATCGTTCACAGAACAGATTTTTAAACGCGAAACACGCGAAAAATCACGAAAGTTCGCGAAAAATAGTTTCGTGTTGTTTCGCGAAAATTTCGTGTATTTCGCGTTAAAAAACAATTTCTATCACCGCACAAACGAAAAACCACGTGAACGATTACAAAAAATCCTGACAATCCTGTAATCCTGTTATCCTGTCTCAAAAAGATGAATTTCTTCGTAGCTACAGTATACTTGCTGTTTTTTTATTTTTGGGCGATGTTTTACTACGGAATGACGGCACTTAAAATTTCGCTCCATGGTCCTTTTATTCCTCGTGTATTTTCCCATCTTAGGCAAAAATACACGATTTTTCCGCGTTGGTCTTCTTTGAAATCCAACACTAGCGGCGAATGCGTACAAAAAGACGAATGAACCAAATCCTCAACATTTGTCGGCGGCGTATCCAAAATCGCCCAACAAACCTCTGCGCCGTGTTGTCCGTCCGGTTTTCCGCGAGATTCGTTTTTGGCTTGGTCGAAAAAGTATATTGTCAACCTGCGAATCGTTCCGCTGTCAATATCATAATCAGGATAAGTTTTCGCAACCGGAGCGGGAGTTCGTCCTGAATTTCGGGCAGGCATACCCATTGCGATTAGGTCTTCGTCGGTAACAAGCGGGCTTTCTTTCAAAAATCCGGTGTAAAATTGCCGGTAAACTTTGCGAAATTCCGCTTCGGTTTCCCTCAACCTCTCGGTTTTCAATCTTGTCCGTTGTGCCGGATCTTTCCAGTCGTCGAACGCGATTTGGAAATCCGTGAATTTTGTGTAAAATTCCGTGTCGTACCAAGTCCCTTGCGTGGTCCCGGGACCAAGCCCGATCCTATCCCTAACCAACGGATCGGTAAGATAGCCAGACGTCTGAACCGCCTGGTCGTATAACTCCTCGTGGTTGCTGGGCAACCAATCTTTTGAAGCTGGCATAGTAATTTCTGGTTAAATTGTTAAAGTTATTGAGTTTCTGACAAAAAAAAGAACTTCCCAAACCAAATTTGGAACGTTCCAAAGTCAGTTTGGAACGTTCCAAA
>JAIRWK010000131.1 GCA_031268995.1 Planctomycetaceae bacterium | reverse complement strand
CACGCTGCACCCATAGATAGGCTTGCTAAACAGTGTACCGAAATGGCAAATAAGCAAACAAATAACACTCTCGTCATTTTCGAAATCATAATCTTTCTCCTTCTAAACTTTTAAACAATCGTAATGGATAACGCATCCATCACTTCAATCCAGTAAAATAATCGGGACATTAATATGCTTTTCAGTTTCACAATCTGTCTCGATCCCAAAAAAAGGTACAATTCCAGTATCGTCCTTCCATTTTTCGTACGCGAACGAAATCGACACCTCGTGGTCACTCAATTTTTCAACATCAAACCCCTGAAACGAACAAGTCACGCAATTGATCTTAATCGGTAACTTTACATCGTGGGAAACTAACCTTACATTCTTAACAACATCTTTTTTTCGTGAAAATTCGAGAACATCCGGAATAACATAATACGACGGCATAACATCACCCCGTACAAACAACTCTAACGAATATTTTCTGTCATCACCAGCAATCGAATAGATCAACGTAACCATATTCGATTGCTTCCCCCGCATTGCTCTCGTATCCCAATGCAACGAAATTTTGGTTTTTTGGTTGGGTAAAACATCACTATTCGAAAGAGCAATATCCGTACAACGACACGTCTTGACAACGGTAAGTATCGTAACCTTTTTGTCAGAGGTGTTGATAACTTCAAACTCACCCTTTGCTATGCCCTGCCGAACTTCGCCAACATCGACAACGGGTTGTGTCGACACCAAACCACGAAAACCTTCACTCCGTCCCAGAACTAAGCTCAACAACAAAACAACCGCCGCAACCCCAGAAAGTACCGAAACCGCTAAAAAAAAGTCCTGCCCAAATTTCAGCTTTTTATCGGTAGTGTGCGAAATTTATTGTTCTTGATATTGTACCCCTAAAAAACAGCGGGGTTAGCAAAACGTAACAATAAATTTAGGACATGACCGGAATTTCAAAGTAACTTTGGTATATCTCTTCCAAATCTGCGTTGTCGGCGTGCTGATTCTTTTTCCAAAGTGTATTTTTTAGGGTTTGGTGATTCCCCCCGCTTGAAAGTTATGTTTTGGCGTATAGAATCATTCGGAAGTTTGTTGTGCTGAAGAGCGGAGGTTACAAAAACATATCCGCTTCGGCGGCAAATCGAAATCGGTTGGTTTCGGGCGGCGAATTATAGTTTTATTTCGTTGTCTAGTTTGGATAAAGGTTTTCGAGGCTCAATTTGGAAATTTAAGATTGAATCGAAATTGAAATTGAATTATGATTGAATTTATATTGACCTGCGAAAACAAACGTCAGTTAATAAGCCACTAACAAAAAGGAGATTCCTAATGGCAATTAAAGTTGGAATAAATGGTTTTGGTCGAATCGGTCGATTGGTTTTCCGCCGTATGCTGGAAACACCCGATAAATTCGATGTTGTCGGAATAAATGACCTCACCGACACAAAAACGCTTGCGACACTGCTGAAATACGACAGCACCCACCGCAAAATCAAAGCAGATGTCAGCTTCGACGACCAAAATATCATCGTCAACGGCAAAAAAATCCGCATCTACGCGGAAAAAGAGCCGGCAAAATTACCTTGGGGTGAAATCGGTGCTGGTATCGTGCTTGAAAGCACCGGACGCTTCACCGCCAAAAAGGACGGCGAAAAAGCAGGGTTCGACTCCCATCTCGATGCCGGTGCAAAAAAAGTCGTAATCAGCGCACCCGCAAAAGGTTCCGATTTGACCTGCGTTTGCGGTGTTAATGATGATAAATTGAACGCATCGCTGAAAACAGTATCAAACGCAAGCTGCACGACAAACTGTCTTGCCCCCGTCGCAAAAGTACTACACGAATCGTTCGGAATCGTCAAAGGTTTTATGACAACCATCCACTCATACACAAATGATCAGGTTGTGCTTGATATTCCTTACAAAAACATCTATCGCGGACGCGCCGCGGCATTGAACATCATCCCAACAACCACCGGAGCAGCGGCAGCAGTTGGCGAAGTTCTGCCGGATTTGAACGGGAAGTTGACGGGTTATTCGTTGCGGGTTCCGTCGCCGACGGGAAGTTGCGTCGATTTGGTTGTCCAAACAGATAAAAATGTTACAATCGATGCCGTAAACGCCGCCATAAAGGAAGCCGCCAACGGAAAAATGAAAGGTATCCTCGCCTACAACGAAGACCCAATCGTCTCAACAGACGTAATCGGCGATTCACACAGCTCGATATTCGTCCCCGACTGGACAAACGTTATCGGAAATAACCTCGTCAAAATTTTGTCTTGGTATGACAACGAATGGGGGTACAGTTGCCGGTCAGTTGATTTGATTGAGAAGTTGTCAAAATTCTAGTTTCAACAAAACTTGCAAAAAGAAAACACACACTTCAACACACAGCTCGACAACGATATTTTATTGTTGTCGGGCTTTTTTTCCTTGTATACTCAAGCTACTTTAAAATTCACGGAGCTGAACACGCAAGCGCAACAACGTGAAGCGGTTGTTCAGGGGCGAAGCCTATCGCCCATACCGGCTTCGGTATAATTGAAGACGATCTTGAGATCGAGGACGACCGCAAGTGTCGCCCCTACATTCGTTGCCGCAAGAAAACCTAACCGTTTGTCGTCTGTATCAACGAAGACGTAACCATAAACACACGATCCTGCACCGTCAACGACTCCTCATCATCAATCTCAAACGAAATACTACAATATTCGATTCCTTTTGAATACGAGATTTGGTAATTGCTTCCTAGAATTACGGAGGGAATTGTGATGTTGTTGACAGTCCATTGCGTGCTGTAGAGTTTCGTTTTTATTCCTCCGGCAATAATATTTGTTATCTCGCCAACACCGTCAATTATTTGGGTATTGATCGTCTTGTACGATTCCATTGACAGCCCCGACACCATCGCAAGCGCAACCCGCTCCGGCATCGAAATTGAAATAAACCCCGTACACTTGCCGCTCAAACCAATCAATCCCGTAATATACGTGTTCGGATACTGAATCGGTACCTGCGTTATCCCAACAACTCGCATTTTAAGATTGCACATCTGCAAACAATTCTCGACCGATGTTATCGTCGAATTCACAATAAGGGAATTTACAACTAATCCCTTTATCTCTGAAACTGTATTTGTTGACATAATATTCAATTTGTTCACCCGATTAAGGGTACAATATAAACAACAAAGACACAAAAAACAGTTTTGCCTTTTGTGCCTATGTTGCCACATATACTCAGCTGTCTCATACTGAAGCTGTTTTAAAATTCCTTAAGCTGAACACGCAAGCACAACAACGTGAAGCGGTTGTTCAAGGGTGAAGCCTATCGCCCTACCGGCTACGGTATAAAATTCCCGAAGCTGAACACGCAAGCGTAGCATCGCGAAGGGTTGTTCGGGGGCGAAGCCTACCGCCCACACCAGCTTCAATACTCACAAAATACCCGGCTCTTTGACCTCGATTCCTTTGAGTGCCATCTTCAAAGCCTCAATATTCGGAGCGACCTCAAAAGCCGTTGCCCTGTCAATCTTCTTCGCATTCACCAATCCCTTCAAACTCATAGTGAAATCCATCATGCCTTCCGATTCGCCAATCCTTATTGCGTCCGAGAGTTTCGAATCTTTTTCCTCCAAAATTAGTTTTCGGACAGTGGAGTTGAAAAACATGACCTCGACAGTCGGCACACGCGAAACTCCCTCCATACACGACGGCAATAATTTTTGCGCAACAATACCCTTCATATTAAAAGCAAGCGCACTGCGTATCGCCTTGTGCATTGACGAAGGAAATAAGTCAAGAATACGACCAATAGTGCTTGGTGCGGAGCTTGCGTGAATCGTTCCGAACACAAGGTGCCCCGTCTCCGCCGCATGAATCGCCGTCTCAAACGTCTCACGATCACGCATCTCACCAACAAGCATAACGTCAGGATCCTCCCGAACCGCATGTTTCATGCCAATACCAAAATCAACTACATCTTGACCGATTTCGCGTTGGTTAATCAAGCATTTTTCCTCCGTGAACAAAAACTCTATCGGGTCTTCCAACGTAAGAATATGCTTCCGATAATGCCTATTGACCCAGTTCAACATTGACGCAATAGTTGTACTTTTGCCCGACCCCGTAACTCCCGCAAGCAAAACCATGCCTTGCGAATATTTGCAAAGATCATAAAGAGACGGCGGAAGATGCAACTTTTCAAGATCAGGAATAAAATTATTTATCCGCCTCGCAACCATTCCAAGATGCCCCATTTGTTGCAACACGTTGACGCGGAACCGCCAACTCACGCCCTCAACATCACACGAATGCGAAAAATCCGCACCGCCGGTATCATTCAATATTTTGCGATTCCGCTCATCCATTATCGGCAAAATCAAACGAGTCATCTCCTCGTCATCAATTGGGTTGCGTTTAAGGTTTTGCAATTCGCCTTTGATGCGAACAGTTGGCGGTCGGTCAACTTTGAGATGTAAATCACTACCGCTCAACTTGACCAACGCAGCAAATAATTTATCAATCTCGTACTCTCTCTTCTTCTTGACAAACCGTTCCGCAAGTGAAGTAATATCATCTGACATTGTGTATTTTGGGGGTAGATGCAATTTTGATTTTCGTTTACTGCACTGGAATTTCGCAAAGGGGACGGGCGTTGCCCTTTTTTTGTAAACGTTCTGATTTGTACATTACCTGCTCAGCCCGTCATCAAGCAAGTTTATCGACCGCACAATTGTATCGATTGAAATTTGAGCGTCAAGTTGCTGACCAAAACCAACAACAATCCGCCAAAAAATTTTTGCAAGAAATCCAATTCTACTCAGGCTGTTTTAAAATTCTCGAAGCTATACCGTAGCCGGTAAGGCGATAGGCTTCGCCCTTGAACAACCGCTTCACGTTGTTACGCTTGCGTGTCCAGCTTCAGGAATTGAGTAGAAACACGGACAACAACGTGAAGCGATTGTTCAAGCCCATACCAGCTTCGGTATCAACATGTGGTGGGGCGGTTGACGTTATTTTTTGGTGTGTTAGAATGCTTCGAAAGTTTCGGGGAATTAGCTCAGTTGGGAGAGCGTCTGGCTGGCAGCCAGAAGGTCATCGGTTCAAGTCCGTTATTCTCCATTTTTTTAATGTATAACGCAAATTGACTTTCTTAATTTTTGTCTATGTGGAATGTTTTACTTTGGATTGGTTTTGAGGAGTTGTTGTAGGAATCTATTGCGGTAACGCGGGCGGACAAGGTTTTATTGTACGGTAAATTGTTGAAAGTTACACGCAATTCTTTCGGCATTTCGCTGTTCAAATAAAATTGCGAGAATTTGCGGAACGAAGAAATCACCTTGTCGCCGTCCAAAATTTCGACAAGATACCGATGAACAACATCATCGTCTGTTGCCTGCGGAAATATTATTGTGCAAGAATTGTCCGTTATATTGTTTACATCCGGTTGGATTCCTTCGGCAAAAATCGGTGCAAGTAATTTGTTGCGTGCGTTAGTGTAACGAAATTTGCTTCCGTCGTGCGGAGCATCAATAACCCAACATGGTAAAATTTCTTCGTTGCGGTAAGTGTCCCACCGTTCAATTTCAACATTACCGTTTTTCTGAACATTGACAATCAAGCCTTCGGTAACTTTATCGCAATTTTCGGGGTGAATCCCGATGTCGAGAATGTTTGGTTCAACTTCGCTGTAAGTTGTGCTGCCGTCGTTTACCGAAGTGAATTTTTCCTGATGAATCGAACGCGGATCGCCAATCGGAAAATGAGAATGTCCCGAAAACACAACCGCTTGAGGATAACGATTCAATATCGGCGTGAAAACTTCCGTCCCCCAACCTTCATGTTTCCACGAACCATAACACGTATTCACCGACGGAACATGCGTAAATACAAAAATCGGTTTGTCTGGATATTTTTGCGCGGCATCGGCAAGTTTCTCTTCCAAAAACTTTTTCACTTCGTTGTTGTACGGACTCGGACGGCTGCCGCCTTCGCTCAACGTGATAAACGGATAGCCTTTTATTTCTATGTATTGATGGAGCGGTTTTTTGACTTTTTCCAAAAAATTCTTTTGTGCGTTTGTTGCAGAGTAACCCAAAATATTTTTCACTTCATCTGTTGCACTTGGCGATGATTTATCGTGATTGAACCCCATCATCAAATAAACGTCAACATTTTCCGGTATTGAATTTTTATCGTTGAATACCGCGACCATCTGATCGTATTCGTTTTGATTTCCGTGATCGGTCAAATCGCCGATTACAAAAATTGCGTCCACCGTTGGTTTGTGGTTCAACAAATTTTTCAGAGCTTTTGGGACTTTGACTTTTGCCCCTTCTCCGCGTCGATTTTCAAAATGCGTATCCGAAATAACCGCAAATCTCGGAAGCTCAGATACTTGCCCCAACAATATTGCTGGAATCTGCAAAACCGTAAACAACACAAATAAAATAATCGTCAATCGTTTTTTCATTTTAATTTCCCTTCTATACTCAAGTTACTTTAAATTCCTGAAGCTGAACACGCAAGCACAACAACGTGAAGCGGTTGTTCATGGGCGAAGCCTATCGCCCTACCGGCTACGGTATATCTGGTTTAATGGAATTATTTACATTCGAGACGATGATCATTGTCCCCAACGTCCCTTAAAAAAATCCTCTCTCTAATATCTTTCAATAACATCCGGCTTATTACGGAGGTTTGATTTAATATTAGTTTTTAGTTCGCGTATGGATTCGAAATCGAATGAATATGCGTAAACGATAATTGTATTTACTGCCAATTCATTTTTACTGATTTGGTCTAGCAGTTCAGTCAAGGCTTTGGTATTCCAGTTAGGATTTATCAGGTAAAGGGTCCGGGCATCCGCAACATAACGGGCAGTATAATCACCGAACACTTTATCGTCAATATTTGTATCAAACGAATAGCCATCGTCAATAAGCCATGTTGTAAACAATGTATCTTGTCCTTTGGTTTTTGATTTTTTGTACGAAAATTGTTCGATTATATTTGTGCCGAATAATATATTACTTTTCGGGTCGAATTTAATAATTTTGTCCAATGTTTTAACATTGGGCGAAATCAAACGGTAATGCTTGAAACCGCCGTCAAAATGTTCAGGCAATGTTGATTTTTTTTCGGATTTAATTTTTTTTGCGGCGAGTTTAATTCGTTCTTTTGCGATTTCGTCGATTGTTTTATGAGTTACGCTTTGTGTTTTGTTGTTTTGGTTTATGGGTTCGTTTAATTGTACGAGAATGAATTTACGATTTCCATTATCTTCGGCGTTGAGTTGCATTGTGGCGTGTGCGGTTGTGCCGCTGCCGGAGAAGAAGTCTAGGATAATGTCGTTTGAATCGGGCAAGGTCGCAAGTTGAATAATTCTCTTCAACAAATGCGGCGATTTAGGATAAGAAAAATATATCGAAGCCGATGTATTGCCGAATAATTCCTTTAAACTTTCGGTTCCTCTTTCGTTTACAAATTCTTTTTCGTCCCATAAACTGCGTTGTCTTTTTGCGTTAATTCTTGATTTCTGGACAATCATAAAATTGCCGTCTTGTTTAGATTTTCCTTTGATTTCTTTGTTCAAATGTTCCGATGATTTTTCTTTTCCCCATCGCCAAACCGTTTGTATTCCTTGTGATTTCAGAGGCATCACTTCAACAAAATCTTTTTTCGGTTCCAATGAAATCTCTAATAAATTATTTTCATCATTACTATTTGGATTCACGAAAAACGGATAACATAAATTTGGTCGATTTTTATCATTGAAAATTACATTTCTATTTCGCAATTCCATTAAATTAAAACCGCCTTTTTCGTCGTAGAAATCATATTCTTTGCCCTGTTCTTCAACCATGTTCAATTCCGTACCGAAATTTTTTGTGTAAATTACAAGATAGTCGTGCGTTTGTGCAATTCCTCCGTAATCTCTACCGCTTCTATTTGTTATGACAACCGAATTGCTTACAAAATTTCCCTCGCCAAAAATATCATCCATCAACAATCTCAAATTCGCTAATTCATTGTCATCAATCGAAACGAAAATTACGCCGTCGTCGTTCAACAATTTTTGCGCGAATTTTAATCGCGGATACATAAACATCAACCAAGCCGAATGAGAACTTTTTCCTTGCAGAGATTTAAGTCTTGTGATTTCATTTTTGTCGTAGCCCAGTGCGGTTTTTAATTTTTCATCATCGAATTCAAATTTATCGTTATAGATAAATTCTTTGCCCGTATTGTACGGCGGGTCAATATAGATCAATTTAATTTTCCCTGCGTAAGCGTTCTGCAAATGCCGCAATACTTCAAGGTTATCTCCGGTAATAAAGATGTTTTTACTATTTTTATTTTCGTTTTGTGAGTTATGTTTTATGTCGGGTACGATCATAGTTTCGGGCAAACGACCGGTTTGCAATCGCGCATAATTTTTGCCGATGAAACCAAGTTTATAACCGTCGTATGATTCGGTTATGTCATTTGATTTCAATTCGTCAAGAAATTTATCAACCTTAAAATCACCGGCTTTAACAAGATTCCCGTTTTCGTCGTAAACATCTTTTTCAAAAAATTGCGGAACGGCAAACTTCAGAGTTTGGAGTAATTCACTATTTGGTTGAGTTGATTTATTGTGTACAAGAGCCGACTTCAAACCGCCACGCAATAATTTACGATTAGAGCTTTTTTTATGAGTCATGTTTAAATTATACCGTAGCCGGTAAGGCAATAGGCTTCGCCCCTGAACAACCGCTTCACGTTGTTACGCTTGCGTGTCCAGCTCCATGAATTTTAAAGTAGCTTGAGTATAACAGCGGTATGCCAGCTTCGGTATACACCGTAGCCGGTAAGGCGATAGGCTTCGCCCTTGAACAACCGCCTCACGTTGTTGCGCTTGCGTGTTCAGCTTCGGGAATTTCAAAACAGCTTGAGTATAGTAACCTTGATTTTTTAAAAAACAAAATCGAATTCTCTATTACTGAATTCTGCTGTTCCGTTGTCGTCTTTGCCGTTGGGACCTAGTGAGTACAAAATGTACGGCAATTTTGGCGGTTCGGGTGATTTGTTTGTTGTTGGTTCTGTTGATTGTTTGGTGTCAGGTTCGGGTTCTTTTGTTGCGTCGCGTAGTTTGTAAACGAACGTTGTGCATCCTGTACTTGGGTCAATCGGCACCATGTCAAGATATTTTGGTACAAGGTCTTCGAGTTTGTCAGGATACTTGCCGTTTGCCAAATTATAACGCTCTGACATAATCGCAATCCGTAACATTGCGTTCTGCGCCTCGTTGCGTTCAAAAGAATTGCCTGTTGCCGGAAAGCCGAGCAAAAATATAACTTCCGCAACCAACTCGGAACGGGTGTGCATTAACGGTAGGTGGAAAAAAATTAAATGGTTTTTGTTTTTGTCTTTTATTTGTGTTACTACTTTTTCCAATCGTTCGGCAAATTGCCGATGCAGTACCGGATTATGGGAGGCAAGAAATTTGTCTTTTTCAAAATTTTCCAATCCGATCTCGTCAAATATTTTTTTCAGCCGCCTCCCCGCAATATTCATGTCAAACGGTAATTTCGCAACCACTAAACATTCTTCTAATAGATTTTTAGGGTGTTCTTTTAAATTCCTAAACATTTCAGTAAACGATTTACTATGGCATGTCTGTAATAATTGGAACAAAAGTAATTGTTCAAATACAAGACCTGCCGCAAAGGCATCTGTCGGCGGTAAACTATCCAAATCGCGAATAAATTTCGCAAGCTGTTCTTCTGTTGGTTTACAATTTGCGAGAATCAATTTCACCGAAGCGTTAGCAACACCATCAATACCTATTCCGACCATATTGGCAGTGAGAACCGAATCATTCATGCAATGTCGTGCAAGATATTTTAAACTCATGACATCATACCACGCACCTTCAATATCACCGCGCCCAACACGTTCGGAAATCCGCACAGAAAGACTATTGGCAAAATCACGGTTTGCCTGAACGTCGGGAAGCAGAAGCCCAAACAGAAACCTTTCTTTCCCAACACTCCACCGCAAACTCGCAAATTTTGGTTTACGCACACTCATTCCAAAATAATCCAACACTTCAGAATACTCATCCAACCACTTCCCAACTTCCGGAACATCCTCTCTTTTCCAAGACGCAGCAGTGAGTTTCTTGCGAAGTGCATTACTTTCATCACGCACGTAATTCGGATTGGGTGCCGAATTTTCATCGCGATTTTTTTCTTGCTCTTTGAAGTATTGGCTCATGTACGAAGAATAGCCGCGTTTTTCGTAAAACATCGGTTTGCGATACGGGTCAATATAAAGATGTTCGCAAAGCGGAATCCATCGCTCGTTGAACCATTTTTTGCTTATTTCATTGGTCGGCATATCCTCCCAAGCAACCAAATCGGCAAGATCGCCTTGTTCCAAAACACGCGGTCCTAATGCGGCGATCATCAGTCGTTGACCGTTTTCTTCCGGCGGGGACAACTTGTCGATATACGTCTTTTCGTACAGGGCAAAATAATCAACTTCACCGCTAGATGTCAACGGAATATGTCCGACAACTCCGGTTGTCTCGTAAGAAAACCGCGTGCGCGACGGCACGAAACAAAAATAAAACAATAAAACCGCAACCACGGCTAACCAAATACGTTTACGTTTGTACCACTTCTTGGGTTGTTTTGATGTTGTTGTCATGTTTAGCTCCTTTGCTTTTTTAATCCGTATGCCGAAGCCTATTGCCCATACCGGCTTCTGTATACGGGGAGATGAAGGTCTTGTAAGGGGAGACGAAGGTCTCGTAAGGGGAGACGAAGGTCTCGTAAGGGGAGACGAAAGTCTCGTAAGGGGAGACGAAGGTCTCGTAAGGGGCGGCGAAAGTCTCGTAAGGGGCGGCGAAAGCCTCGTTCTTGTTTTTTGGATAAAGGGATAAAAGGGACTGGGTTATAATCATAACACTATGAAATTCAGTTTTTATTTTTTTTGACAGGATAACAGGATAGCAGGATATACAGGATTTTATTATATCCTGACTATCCTGTAATCCTGTCTTAAAAAAATGAATTTCATATCAGCTACAGTATATGAGGTTTATGAACCGTGATGAGCAATTGTTTTTCTCCGTCCCGTCCCTAACGGGGCATTGATCATGAAAATAAAAAATCATTTTGTGACAATCGACTGAATAGTTACCTTTAGGGAACTAACGGTAATTTATTTTGGGGCGATGTCTAATCCTTCACCACTAATTATTTCTGTTACATTGCTTTTGAATTGTCCGTCTTTTAATCTTGTTTTGATTGTGTCTTTTGGGTTAATTTCTTTTATGCTTCGGAGGATTTTTCCTGTTTTTGATTCCGTGATGCTGTATCCCCTAGTCAATGTTGCAAGCGGGCTTAACGCTTCCAATGCCGTTACATTTTTGGTCATGCGTTGGCGTAATCTTTCTAAATTGCGGTCTAACAAATCATTTATTGTCGTGTCCAATCGAGTTACTAACTTATTTTTGTTTTCGATAATGCGTTGCGGTTTTATGATTATCGGATGTTTTCCGTAATGGTTGAGCAAGTTTTTGTAGTCTCTGATTTTTTTGTCAATGTTGCGTTCGATAATGTTTCCCAATTGCAAAATCCTGTTGCCCAACTCCGCATCCTCCCTCGCAACACGCTCCGCCGCCTCACTAGGTGTCAACGCCCGCACATCCGCAACTAAATCACAAAGCGTAACGTCAACCTCATGCCCAATCCCCGAAATAACCGGTATCTCCGAACCCGCAACCGCCCGCACCAAAATTTCCTCGTTGAAAGTCCAAAGGTCTTCAGCACTACCGCCGCCTCGCACAATAACTATACAGTCAACCCGCCGATACCTCGAAACCTCATGCACCGCCCCAATCGCCGAAACAATCTCCGCCGCCGAACCTTCGCCTTGAACTTGCACCGGCACAAGCAACACGTCAACCAATAACGTCCGACGACGTAACACTTGCAAAAAATCACGCACCGCCGCACCCGTCAAACTCGTAATCAACGCGATATTTTTGACAAACGGCGGAATTGAACGTTTGCGCGATAAATCAAATAAACCCTCACGCCCCAACTTGTCCCGCAACTGCCGAAACGCTAACTCAAGACCGCCTACACCACGCGGCTCAACCTTCTTCAATATCAATTGATACCTGCCATGCGGCGGATAAACCTCAACACGCCCACGACAAACTAACTCCATCCCCTCCTCAATCTTAAACCGTAACCTTGAATAAGATGATTGCCAAATAATCGCCGAAATACTTGCGTTTTTGTCCTTCAGCGTAAAATAAACATGACCCGACTTCGGACGCGAAAAATTCGATACCTCGCCAACCACCCAAACATCACCAAATCCCGCCTCCAAAATCCCCTTCACCCGCAACGTTAATTCAGTAACAGATTCAGGCAACTCCTCCGCCGGCAACTCCTCCACCGGCGGCTTCTTCGCCAACGACTCCTTCGCCAACGACTTCCCAACCGGTAACTTTTCCTCTGCTTCAAAATCAAATAATGATCGACTCATGAATTTATACCGCAACCGGTATTGCGAAGCCTATCTCACTACCGCCTACGGTATAACATGAGTTAGTTACACGTCGGTATTGGGCGGTTTCTACCAGGCACTCACCACTCACCGCTTGCCGCTTTTTTATTGTGGGAAGGGGTCGGTTATTGGCGGTTCCGGTGTGTTTATTGGTTCCGGCGGTGCGGGTTGTAAATCCGGCGTGTTTTGGGTCTGTCTTGTTGAAACAACGCCCCTTCCTTGATAAAAACTCAACGTCTGCTCGGATAATAATTTCGTCAGCGGCTCAACCTTGCCCGCCGCAACATCCGCCGTGTACGGACTCATCAATTCCGCACGAATCCTATGATTGCCGCCCTGCTCCGCTTTGGTAATAACCTTCATCACAACCGTTTGACCCGCACTAATCGCCGGAATCACATCAAATTCAACAACACCATTGCCTATCCTGTTCTTGTCCCCAAGCGTCGAAATCGGCTTCAACCCCGAACTGCAAAAAACAAACAACGCAACATTGCCCGCTAACTTCGTCCCGCGATTCGTAACATTGATCACAAACACCGCCTCCTGACCAACCTCAATCGGTCCATTAGGCGGCTCAACCGTCATCCTCAAATCCGCAATCGCCTCCGCCGTAATCACAGTTGTACATTGCGCCACCGAGTCTTCCTTGTCCTTTAAAATGGTGTCAATCTTGCACACGCCCTCACGATGCGGCGTACACACAATCGATGCTACAAAATCACCGTTGATCGGCAACGAATCAATACTCCACCTGACTTGATTCTGCGGTGTCAACTCGCCGCCATTCGTACTGGAAATATATTTTGCCCCAATCGGAATAGTTACCGTTAACTCAAGATTCTTCGCCTCCGCATCACCTGAATTTTTTATCTTAACAGTAAACTCCGCCGGCGTGCCGACAAATTGCATTTCCCTCGTTTCAACCGACATCGTAACCTCCGGACGCAATATCTTAACCTTCTTCTCAACCTTCGCATTCACCTCATAAGCACTGCTCGCCCGAATGTTAATATCAACCGCCCGCTGCAACTTCCCCGCATAAACATCAACCATTATCGATTTTTCCTTGCCGGCTTCAATCAACGGAAAAGTAAATTCCTTCAACTCCGAACCCGTCTCCATCAACTCCAATTTCACCTTCTCCGCATCACCACTGCCGGTATTACGCACAACAAGTTTGTAAGCAACCTTCGTACCCCACAAAATCTCATCAGGTCCCTGCAACTCCATGTCCAACACAGCTTCCTCAACAACAATCTTCGGCGTAATAGGCGGTCTGTAAAAATCATATTGAATCTTCAAATCAATCATCCGCCGCTCTTGAGGTTTAAGCAATAACTCCAACAACTCCTCCTTGTTCGGCTCTATTTGCCCAATATTCCAAACGAAATCACGCGAACCCGATTTTGAATTTTCCTTCTTAATCTCCGTCCTGCCCGAACTAAATTCCGACAAATTGAACGTTATCCAATCAGGAATCTCAATCGTCAACACAACCCGCTCCGCAGTTGCCCCTCCTTGATTGCTCACCCTAACACGGTATTTAGTTTCACGCCCAACAATAGCACGCGAATCTCCATCCGTAACAACTTGAATCAACGGACTGACGGTAAGTTGTCTTTCGATGGTGGACGCTAATCTTGTTTCTGTCGGCGTGTTGTTTGATAAATTTTGCGCTACATGAGGCGAATGATTCGATGCAATCGGGTCGGGCTGAACTGCCGGACGATTCCAATTTTTGTCCGCCGAATTATTAGCCGAATTATTATTAGTTGCCGTAGTCCCTTGACGGCTTCCGCCGTTTCCGTACAAACGCCTCGTGGTAACCTCGTAAGGTAAATCCGAATACTGTTCCGGTTGCGGCTGTGCGTTCGGATACGGCTGACCATTGGGATCGCCGTAACCCCAAGGATCATGCCGTGCAAAAGGATTCGTACTGTCTTGCAATCGACCGCCCGCAGAACCTCTGTTTGGATAATTATCATCTTGCACAAATTCATCAGGATACGTCGGCGAATGTCTTCTACTTGGTTGCGGGGCAACATACGGATCGCTTGGCATCGGATTGCTTGGATAAGAAGACGCATCGTTCAACGTCCCATCTCTGCTAAATATTTCCCGCCGCAATCCGCGCAACCTCTCGTAAGAACTTTTACTCTCATTTTCAGATGCTTCCATGTCGTCATTAAGATTAGAATAAGCACCACGCGGCAACGAATTTGATCTTGTTGTTAGAATTGATGAGCCTGAAATATTTGTCCGGTTTTGCGATTCGTTGGACGAGTCTCTGGTTGTTGGAGCTTCCGGGTGTTGCGGCTCTTTCGACACGGTAACCGGCTTGGGCGGAACAATCGGTTGAGCGGGCGTAATTTGACGCGGTCTATTACCGGCACGCCCCGCAGAATTTTCAGACGCATTCATATTCGACGGATCGGTTTCCTCTTCCTCTTCAAAACCTTCGCCCCAAATCGTGTTGCGAATCCTTTCAAACAATCCGGGCTTTTTCGCCGTTGCCGCCCGCTGTTGACCCAAAATAACAAAAAAATTGTCGCCGCCCCAATTAGATAAAACATCAGGCGAAATGTCTTTTGACGACTCATTTGATGACTCAGAAGACAGAACATGAATCGATAACGGTTCCGATTTTTGCGCAAATACTAACAAGTCGGATCCCAAAAATCCGAAAAGAACCGCAAAAAAAACCGCGACAAAGTTGACAGAAATCAATTTAGCCAAGTAACGTTTCATATTCTGATAGCCCTCACTTTAACACAGGAAACTAAATTCGGAAAAAGCCGTACCCAAACGATACGCACAAATTTACCGAAGCCGGTGCGGGCAGTAAGTTTCGCCCTTCAGCAACCGCTTTATGTTGTCGCGTTTGCGTGTCCTTCTTCGGGAATTTTAAAACACTTTGAGTATAAATTGCAATAACCACCTTTTACAACCCCCATAATTTTTTATACCGTAGCCAAAAATCGCCTCAACATAAATCCCAGTTGACCCAACTAGACAAATGTCAACACGAATAAACGAAATGATTGTTAATCCGGTAAAATAAGGGGGGATACAATAGCCAATTACACGAAACCAAAAAACGAAACCGGTTTCATCTGGTTATATCGACTTTAATGACAATATGGATTAGCTGACTTTTCAGATTATTCCGAATTTGTCAGAAAAATGTCCATTTAAAAAGACAGCACGCAGATAACGCAGATTTTGGGGAGATATTCGCAAGATCAAAAAATAGAATTTGATCTGCGGCTATCTTTAACAACCTGTGTCATCTGCGTGCTAATGTTTAAACTAACCGCCAAAACGTTATCTGTAAGCACCGGCGTTGTTGTATAAACCTCTTTCGCCGCCGCCGGTCATTACGTGTCCGTAGTAACGTGTAAGTACCGACGCTGTAAGCAACGAAAAGCCCATAACCCGCTCCATCGGCGCAATTATCCTCGCAAGAACTCCATCAGTCGTAACCCAACGATCCTCAACAACAAATACGCGATCACCAGGTAACAATTGATAATTCGTGTGCGTACCCCCATAAGCCGTAATATCAACCCAGTCAACCGGTAAAATTATTGGCTTGTGCGAATTGCCTATCGGTCGGGCAACCCAAATCCGTTTTGACGCATTGGGAGTTAGACCGTTGCAATTGGCAATTGCCCGCAACACATCTTCGTTGCCCGTATACGGAAATCTCAAAACTTGTTCGCCGGCTGTAGCTGATTGAAATATTACAAAATAATCCTTGCTGTTATACGAAAATACGTCAATCGCTACTTGCGGATGTTCGAGTGCCCTCGACAGATACAACTCTATCGCCTCACGGCATTCGGGAATAGTTAAACCCGCAACTAAAACACGCCCATAAGAACCAAGCGTAATATATCCATCAGGACCAACAAGATGCGTTCCCGCAATTTGCTCAATATCCGACATCTTGACAAGATGTATCGAAACAACAGGTGCACCAAGACTTGCCGTCAAATGATCTTTGATTCGCTCTTCCGCCTTGCGCAAAGACAATCCGTCAATTTTGACAGAACCATAAGAGCCGCCAAGTTGAATTGTGCCGCCGGGTTCTATTGCGTAATTGTCCGATATTGGCTCGTCATCAAGAGTGCCAAGAACATCGACAAAAACAATATCAAAAACCCGCAAAACGTAAGGGTCTTTCGGAACAAGATGTAATGCCTCAACAGAAATTATATCAGGCGGCTCAAGCCAATATTCGGGCAAAATCGTTTTTGATGCCTCCGTAGGTATATCACGGAAATTCGGTGTACCTATCGGCTTCGGATCAAACCACGCCGTCAAAGCCACACAACCCGAAAAAAATAATAAAAGAAAACAACAAAAATACTGCCGCAAAAAAACTGGTTTTGTAACAGCCCACAAAACATCGATTAAAACAACTCTCATAAATCACTCCACCACCAGCCCAAAATTTCTTTCACCCCAAAACATACCAAACGACACCGGCTTTGGTATCGTACAGACAAACACTCGGATCATTTGATCGTCATTACCGCAATAAACAATTCATAGCAAATGAATAGAACAATACAACCAGATTATAAATGACAACCTCTACAATCAATACGGTTTGCGTGGTAATTCATAAGATTATGCCGTAGCCGGTAAGGCGATAGGCTTCCGCTTCACGTTGTTACGCTTACCCAACGCTCAGCGTCGTAGGTTTACCGCAGCTTCAGGAATTTTAAAACAGCTTGAGTACAACAGGATAGTAGGATTGCCAGGATATTAGGATTGCCAGGATATAATGAAATCCTGTTTATCTTGCCATCCTGCAAATCCTGTCAAAAAAAATAAAAACTGAATTTCATAGTGCGATGAGTATATCGTCCTAATGGCTATGGTATGATTTTACCCGCACCTTGCTAAACAACTATTTGGGTGTACAATACTGGAGTTGTTTTAAAATCCGATTGATCATCCGCGAAGTGTGCACAATGTTGTTATGCTGAAGCTGTTGTTCGGGGGCGAAATATTTTGCTAACATCGGGTTTAGCGTAAACTTAAAATCGAAAATAATTTTTTTGAGTTCGGATATTGCAATAGCGATTCCTCAAACTCAGCACAAAAAACCATGCCATACGAAAGATTTACAGATAGAGCAAGAAAAGTAATGCAACTCGCAAACCAAGAAGCACAACGGTTCAATCACGAATACATCGGGACAGAACATATTCTTCTTGGTCTCCTTAAAGAGGGTAGCGGAGTTGCTGCTAATGTTCTTAAAAATCTCGATATTGATTTGCGCAAAATCAGACAAGAAGTAGAGAAACTCGTCCGCAGCGGTCCTGATTTGGTAACAATGGGGCGTTTGCCTCAAACTCCACGTGCAAAAAAAGTTATCGAATTTTCGATGGAAGAAGCCCGTAATTTGAATCATAATTACGTCGGCACGGAACATATTTTGCTCGGTCTTTTACGCGAGCAGGAAGGTGTTGCGGCGCAAGTGCTTATGAATCTTGGGCTAAAACTTGAAAATGTCCGTCAAGAGGTTTTGAATTTGCTTGGGCATGGAGTTGACAATAATAACAACAACAGTAATAACACGAACAGACCGGTTGAACGCGATTACGAATATGTCGGGGTTGGCGGCGGCGGAGCGGATGACGACGATTCGCAACGACGAGGCGGAAATAACAATAAAAAAACCCCCGCAACCGACAGTTTTGCCCGCGATTTGACCGATCTTGCCCGTCAACACAAACTCGATCCGGTAATCGGTCGAGACAAGGAAATCGAACGCACAATGCAAATTCTTTGTCGCCGGACAAAAAATAATCCTGTGTTGCTTGGTGAAGCTGGAGTTGGCAAAACGGCGATTGCGGAGGGGTTGGCGCAATTGATTGTTGACGGTCATGTTCCAGAGTTGTTGCGGAATTATCGGATTGTTGCTCTTGATGTTGCGATGATGGTTGCGGGTACGAAGTATCGCGGTCAATTTGAGGAACGAATCAAAGCAATAATGAGCGAGGTAAAAAAGGTACGGCGATTGATTTTGTTTGTTGATGAGTTGCACACGATTGTTGGGGCGGGCGGTGCGGAGGGCGCAATCGACGCTTCAAATGTACTCAAACCCGCGTTGGCTCGCGGCGAAATACAGTGCATCGGCGCGACAACTCTTGATGAGTACAGAAAATACATCGAAAAAGATTCTGCTCTTGATCGGCGATTCCAAATCGTCATGGTTGAGCCGCCAAGCCAATCGCAAACGGTAGAAATTCTGAAAGGGTTGCGAGACCGTTACGAAAAACATCATCACGTTACGATTACGGATGATGCCTTGCAATCGGCGGTGGATTTGTCGAGCAGATATATTAGCGGTAGGTGTTTGCCGGACAAGGCGATAGATGTAATTGACGAAGCGGGGGCAAGAGTTCATTTGCGATCAATGACGACACCGGCTTCAATGAAAGAGCTTGACAATCAGCTTGTGAATTTGAACAAGGAAAAAGAAGCGGCGGTGGGCGAACAGAATTTCGAGAAGGCGTTGGTGTTGCGCGACGAGATTGACAAAATTACACGCAAACGCCGCGAAGCACAAGATAAAATGAAGGAAAACATTGGCACGGTTGATGAGGTGGTGGTTGCTGATGTGATTTCAAAAATGACGGGTATTCCCCTTACCCGTATGAGCAAAGAAGATACGAAACGTTTGATGGAAATGGAAGCGGAATTGCACAAACGTGTGATTAGCCAAAATGAGGCGATTAAGGCGGTTTCGCGAGCGGTTCGTCGGAGTCGGAGCGGATTGAAAGACCCGAAGCGACCGACTGGTGCGTTTATTTTTGCGGGACCGACGGGGGTTGGTAAAACGCTTTTGGCGAAGGCGTTAGCGGAATTTATGTTTGGCAATTCTGATGCGTTGATTCAGATTGACATGAGCGAGTACATGGAAAAACACAACGTCAGCCGTTTGATTGGCGCGCCGCCCGGATATGTTGGGCATGAGGAGGGCGGGCAACTTACCGAGAAAATTAGGCATCGTCCGTATTCTGTTGTCCTGCTTGACGAAATCGAAAAGGCGCATCCCGATGTGTTCAATATGATGTTGCAGATAATGGAGGAGGGACGTTTGACGGACAGTTTCGGGCGGCATGTTGACTTCAAAAATTCGATTCTAATCATGACAACCAACGCCGGCGCGGAAGCGATCAAAAACGAGTCCGCTTTCGGATTCCAAAAACCAACAGAAGACGCAAGTTACGAAAGTATGAAAGAGCGTGTACATGAGCAGATTGATCGGATTTTCCGACCGGAGTTTGTGGGGCGTTGTGATGATATTATTGTGTTTAGGCATTTGACGGAGAATGATTTGAATGAGGTCGTGGAGTTAGAGTTGCGCAAGGTTAGGGACAGGCTTTGGGAAAAGGGGTTCAAATTATTGTTGTCGGATGAGTCGAAGGCTTTGTTGATCAAAAAAGGCAGCAATCTTGATTTTGGCGCAAGACCTTTGCGGCGGTCGATTGAGAGCATGGTGGAAGACCCGTTATCGGAAGAGTTGTTGGGTGGTGAATTTGACGGCAAGGATATAATTTCTGTGAATGTAAAGGTTGTCGGCGACAAGAAGCAACTCTTTTTCGAGGGAAGAATGTTTGACGAAGTTGATGACGCAGCCAAAGAACACCTTAACACGCAATATATTACCCTAGAAAAAAAAGTCGCGGAAAAAAACGAAGAACCGGAAATAGTTACAAGCAGCGTAAGTTAAAACATTGCCCTAAAGCGGTATAAACCAAACAAGCACGCAGACGACGCAGATTTTGGGAGAGATTTTCGTAAGATCAGAAAATAAAAAAATCCGATCTTGCGAATATCCTTCCTGAATCTGCGTCGTCTGCGTGCTTATACAAAATATTTATCTCTGTGTTCTCTGTGGTTGATAAAAATTCCATCGACTGAATAGTTACGAACCACAAAAAAATCGCCGCAGTCCTAACACATAAGACTACGACGATTTCAAAAATAGTAAAAACTAATCAAAATACTCTACCAGCCAAGATCTGCCGAATCAATTCTTCCTTCATTTGGTTGGCATAGTCTAATGTAAACTTCGTAATTGATATTCTCATTTAACTGCCTTGCTCCGCCATCGGCAAATCCGGCATTAACAACACCAGGATGATTCGACGAAGGACGAGCTGTCGCGTTTGATGGTTCATCATTAGTGCTGCTACCCTGATTGATAGCATTGATTGCCGGTGTTCCCGAAGTGTATGCACCATCGTAAGTGAAAGCTAAATTTGCTTCTATATCACCATCATCTGAGAATGTACCACCACCAGTACCGCCACCAGAGGCTCCAAAACTCCAAGAACCTGCCTGCAGATTTTCGGATATGACAATTGTTTTAGTGGTGGACTTTATTTCTTCAATTTTGACTCCGAGACAATTGATACCACTATCACCACCAGCTATGCGACTACGTGTGGGGGCAGCCGAATATCTTACGTCAAGTGTGCTTAATGCACCCGCATTGGAATCATTGACTCCACCGTTTATAACATAACTGATCTTCGCTCCCGTCGAACCTACATTCGTTGAACTCTTACATTTCAACACTGGAATCGTATAAGCTAGTAATCCCGTATCGGCAGTGAGGGTAGGATTAGTTGTTGTATCTCTTATACTGGCATAGAGGTCTTGTTCCTCAATTACGGGCATGAGCTGGATAACCCACGAATACGATCTGCCAGTACCGACATATCCTTTCATGAGTGCTGGAAAACCAGTTGCGCTTGACGCGGAAGCGACTAACTGGTACGCGAGTTGCCGTTGGTTGCTGATACACACAGCCCTACGACCAGTCTCTCTAGCAGATTGAATAGCTGGCAATAGTAACCCTGCCAACATCCCGATAATCGAAATGACTACGAGAAGCTCAATCAAAGTGAAACCTAATTTAACTTGATTTTTTTTCATTTTAAATCTCCTTCTAAAATTTAAGGTTTTAACTGCTTATACTTACAATCCTGTCCGCTTTCGCCTTGCTTTTTTACCGTATAATTAAATTCGGTTTTTTCATGCCTTTTGGCGTTGTCCGAAATTTATTGTACAAACAGCATATTAACATTTCGCCGTTTCGATAGCAACAACCGCTAACCGATCAACGACCTACAAAACTTGCATGGTTAATCTCTAACCAACCTCCGACAATAAAACCAACCATATCAAATTTATTTCATGGCGGGTAATTTTTTCTTGTACCGCATAAAACGCTTTTTGGGGTACATTGTCAACCGGAGGTTTTATACCAAAGCCGGTATGGGCGGTAGGCTTCGCCCTTGAACAACCGCTTCACGTTGTTGCATTTGCCTAACGCTCTGCGTTGCAGGTTTACCGTAGCTTCAGGAATTACAAAACAGCTTGAGTATATGTTGTTCATGCTTTATTCTTCGGCAACCTTTGTCTGCTTGTTCTTTGAAAAACAGGCTTCTATGTTTTGAATCGCCGAAACTCATTGCACGCCCAACATACACAAACGGACGTAAGACAGTTGTCATTTTCAAGTACACTTATCTCACGCAACGAAATATTCTACTTGCACGCCCGAAGAAACTCCAGTACAAAATCATAATTTTCAAAAAATATTCCCCCAAAAACCAAAAAAACCCAATAATTATTCAGTCGATGGAATTTTTATCAACCATTTTTATCAACCACAGAGAACACAGAGTTCACAGAGATAAATATTTTGACTACGAAAGAAACGAATTTTTTTCCAATATTTTCGTATTTAAAACCTCTGTGTTCTCTGTGTTCTCTGTGGTTATTTAAAATCAGTCGATGGAATTTTTATCAACAAGATACTGAGATTTTTGGAATTCGCTATCTTAATACTTGCGTCAACTCCTTTCTTACCTCGCTCTCAATCGTTCCTTTGAACATCATCGCGGCAAACGGAAGATCAATAATAATCTGCACCGCACCATCCAACGACTTAACCGACCCCTTCAAAGAAAATCCATAAATCTTGAACGAAAAATCCATTGCATCCTGCGACACCCAAGTTTCTTGCAGGTCAGTTACCGTATAAACGTGTTTTTCTTTAATTTCAGCTTCTTTGACTTGGAGGCGTTTTGTCGCTTCGTTTTTGTCAAGATTGTGTTGAACAGTAATGTCTAGTTTTGGCATTTTGTTAATTTTGTTAAAATTTTTATTGGAGGGACATAAGGGACATGAGGGACAAAAGGGACAGGAATTTGCACAAAAATATTATTGGTGAAATTCTAAAAACCAACTGCATGTTCCGTAGGGCGTTGCCCTACGCTGATGCTCGCGCCCTTTCAGGGCAAAAAAACTGTTTCTTCGATTGTTAATCGCTCATGCGTAACATGAGTTATTAACGATATATTTTTCGTAACCGTTCACACGGTTTTGCGTTTGTGCGGTGATATACTAAAGCTGTTTTGAAATTCCCGAAGCTGAACACGCAAGCGCAACAACGTGAAGCGGTTGTTCAGGGGCGAAGCCTACCGCCCATACCGGCTTCGGTATAGCAATTGTTTTTTAACGCAAAATGCACGAAATTTCCGCGAAACAACACGAAACTATTTTTCGCGAACTTTCGTGATCTTTCGCGTGTTTCGCGTTTAAAATCTGTTCAGTGAACGATTACAAAAAATAAGTGTGAACGGTTACTATTTTTTTATAGTTCACGCAAAATTTTATTATTTTGGAAATATTCTACCTCAATTCCGGCATCTCCAATACGTCGCGGATTTTTTGTTCCTTTTTTGTGGTCGCCGTGATAGTCCGAACCGCCCGAAATTATAGCAACTAACCCTCTATAACGCTCAATAACTTCATTCGCAATCTCCGCCGGACTTTGTTTGCCTTTGTAGCTTGTTTTATCATAAGTGTAAGTTGCCTCAATACCATCAAGCCCCGCATCAATTAAACGCCTAATAAATACATCACGCGAAACCAATTTGCCCTCACTCGTAACCTCTTCGTCAATCAAATACGGATGCGCTAAAATTGCAATACCGCCTGCGTCGTGTATTGATTGAATTGTTGCGATTGCGTCTGGTTTTTGTCGTTTAATATCATAATCGGGATTGTCCCGCACCATAATTTTCGCCGCTTGCCAACTCTCCGCATAACCCTTAGCCGCCAACAACTCAAATATATGCTTCTTCTGAACCCCGCCATCAACACGCCCAACATCACACGTCAACTCCGACCACAAAATATTCATACCATTCAACCGCAACCGCTCAACAACTTGACGATACGATTCAATTTTTGATTCCTCTACTATTGCAGGAAGACGCGAAAGCGGCGACTTGCCCCAATCACAACCAAAACAAACAATATGAACATCATCAACATTGGTCTCACACGATACCTCCATGCCCAACAACACCGATAAGCCCAACGACTTGGCATATTCCTGTGTCGGAATTGTTTTGTTGTCAACAGAAACGGTTGCCGGCGGAAACACATCATGATCCGTTATCGCAACAACCAACATCCCAATCTCCGACGCATTCCGCAAAAATTCCGCCGGCTCGTCATTGCCGTCCGAACGATTTGTGTGCGAGTGTAAATCAACCGTATATTTAGGTCTGTAAGATTCCATTTTAATTTTTTCGGTAAAGGGGGGATTTAAAACACGAAATGCACTAAAAACGCGAAAGGGGAATTTTTAAAAATCCTTTAGTATTTTTTGCGCTTTTCGTGTTTATACTGAAGCTGTTTTAAAGCTACGGTAAACCTACAACGCGGAGCGTTAGGCAAGCGTAACAACGTGAAGCGGTTGTTCAAGGGCGAAGCCTATCGCCTTACCGGCTACGGTATAAAAATTTCCCGAAGTGTTCAGAAATTTTTGAGTAATTGTTTCATTTCTTGTACGGCATTTTTTAGACCGACCATTATTGCGCGGGAAATTATGCTGTGTCCGATGTTTAATTCAAGCATCTTTGGGATTTTTGCAATCGGTAGTACGTTGTGGTAAGTCAAACCATGACCGGCATGAAGCCGTAAACCCGCCCCCACAACCATCACTCCAACTTCCGAAATTCTTGAAAGCTCATCAGAAATATCTTGAGGATTTTTTGATGTTGCATATTTGCCCGTATGAATCTCAATAGCATCACAACCCGTCCGTATCCCAGCCTCAATTTGCCGCACTTCAGGATCAAGAAATAAACTCACAACAATTCCAACATCTTTAAGTTGTTTAACGATTTTTTGTACGTTATTGAATTGACCCGCAACATCAAGCCCGCCCTCTGTTGTTATTTCCTCGCGGCGTTCGGGGACAAGTGTTGCCTGATCCGGTTTGACATCGCAAGCAATACCAACAATCTCGTCAACCGCCGCCATCTCCAAATTTAATTTACAACGAACCGTCTCCCGCAATATCTTAACATCACGATCATTTATATGCCGCCGGTCTTCCCGCAAATGCACCGTAATACCATCCGCCCCGCCAAGCTCCGATAACACCGCTCCCCAAACCGGATCAGGTTCAACCGTCCGCCGCACTTGACGCAACGTCGCAACATGATCTATATTGACCCCTAACTCAATCATAATTAAAAAAATGGTAACAGTTTACACTTATTTTTTGTAATCGTTCACATAACAGATTCGGTACAATAAAATCCTGTCAAAAAAATAAAAATCAAATTTCATTGCGCAACGAGTATAAAACCAACTTTTCCAAAATACAACAACCCACTTATACCGGCTTCGGTATATTAAACCAAATAAGTACGCAGACGACGCAGATTTGGAAGAGATATTCGCAAGATCAGATTTTTTTATTTTCTGATCTTGCGATTATCTTTACAAAATCTGTGTCGTCTGCGTGCTTTTCGTATTTAAAATTTTCCCCTTCGTTGTCGGGAATGCTTGCAAATGCTGTAAATTTGTTGTTGTAATCGGGCAATAGCGACAAGTTTTCCCCTTTGGCGACGGAAGCCGCGACGAAAAAAATTGACTCTCTCGAAAAAAAGAAAGCTACCGAATATGCTGTATTTTCTGATGTTGTGGAACAAAATTTTTTGGATTGTTCGCAAAGTTGTTGTTGTCCTGTTTGACATCCGCGTTGTCCTGAATAAAATCTTGTCTCGCGTCGTTTGAAATGCGTCTGAGGAACAATGTGATTTCGTTTTGTACACCGAAGCCGGTATACCGAATCCGGCATGGGCGGTGGGCTTCGCCCCTGAACAACCGCTTCACATTGTTGCGCTTGCGTGTTCAGCTTCAGGAAATTTAAGGTATACCGAAGCCGGTATGGGCGGTATATATTCTTGAGCTGTCGAAATTTTTAGTGAAAACAGTGTGGTTCAAAATTAACACTCTAGTAATGGAGTACATTGAGGGACAGGTGATAACACAAGGCGAAGTTGTAGAAAAACAAATATTCAACGCGATTGCTTCCGTACTCGGCAAGCAGCGTTTTGATCTTTGGTTTGGTCAAAAGACCGGCGTTCAAGTGGAAAATGACAAAGTAGTGTTCAGCGTTCAAAGTCAAGTGATTGATTGGATGCGTTCGAGTTTGCGGTTTGAGGTTGAGCGTGCTTGTGAGTCGGTTTTTACTAGGAAACCGTTGATTGAATTTGTTGTTTCGGAGGAGTTGTCTGTCTGTTGTGTTGCGGACAATATCGGACAACCTAATCAACAAATACTCCCACACAACAACCCAAACAAACACGAAATTTATCTTGGATCAACCGGAACAGCAGTCCCGCCGGAACCTCATTTTCCAATAGTTACGTCCAATAAAATTTCGAGCAATATTATTACAAGCGATGTTGTTGATATTGCCCCAATACCAACAATAAACCCTACGAATTCAATTGTCCACAACACGCAAAATAACAACCGCAACAATACAAAAAAATCTCTGTCAGGTTTATCTCATTCCCGTAGCGAAACTCAATCGCGTTACGTAACTTCGTCACCCGCATCGCCAATATCAAATATTCCGCGTTCAACTTGCCGTCAATTTGCATCGCTCGAAACGTTTGTCGATGGACAGTCGAATGGTTTGGCGCGGCGTGGAATTAATATTGCGTTGAATAGTTACAGCGTTGTGAATCCGATTTACATTTATGGTGCAAGCGGCGTTGGCAAGACGCATTTGTTGGAGGGATTGTGGTCGCAAGTTCGGGCAAATGTTGGCAGCAAGCCGCCGTTATATATGACAACCGAACAATTCGTATCGGCGTTTTTGGATAGTATTCAATCCGGTTCGTTACGCGGCGGCGTTCAAAAATTCCGCGAACGGTTCAAAGGAATTTCATATCTATTGCTCGACGACATCCAATGCTTCAGCCGAAAAGAAGCAACACAAACGGAATTTTTGCACATAATGGATTTATTGTTGCCGCAAGGTGTTCAAATTGTTCTTACCGGTGATCGTTCATTGGGTGAGCTTGGTTTGCGCGGCGAGATAATTTCGCGTTTGGAATCCGGTATGAGTTGCAAGGTGGAACTGCCGGAGCGTGAGTTGTTGTTGAAAGTGATTTACGGAATGGTCAAACGGCGCGGCATGAATATTGGCGAGGATGTTTGTAGATTTATTTGTTCGCGTATTGGGATGAATGCTCGTCGGATTTCGGGTGCGTTGAACAGGTTATTTGTGGTTAGTGCGGATGACAACAATATTACAGTTGAAAAGGCGGAAGAGTTGCTCAAAGATATGTTTCAAGATGTTAAACGAAATGTGCGGTTGAGTGATATTGGCAAAATAGTAAGCGAAGAATTCGGGTTACTGGAAGGCGTATTGCAATCACGCGACAGAACACGTCAAGTAAATGTTCCGCGAATGTTGGCAATGTGGCTTGCAAGAAAATACACGCGGTTTGCTCTTTCTGAAATTGGTCGTTATTTTGGTTCTCGCTCGCACAGCACAGTTGTAACAGCACAAAAAAAAGTTGACGAATGGATCGACCAAAAAAATTCTTCTCCACTCCAAGATCAAAATATTAACATCACACAAACCCTACAATGCTTGGAAAGAAAACTAGCCGGTGTATAAAAATTATAAATATGGTATCATTCGTACCAACGCCGTATGCTCAAGCTGTTTTAAAATTCCTTAAACTAAACACGCAAAATATACCGCAGCTGCTGTGAAATTTATCTTTTTAAGACAGGATAACATGATTACAGGATTGTCAGGATATAAAAAAATCCTGTCTATCCTGCTATCCCGCAATCCTGTCAAAAAAATAAAAACTGAATTTCATAGTGCGATGAGTATAACAACAACTTTACCTTGCCATCAAATTTCACTTGAAAAAATTTTGTAACTATTCAGTCGAATGATTTAATTTGTTTTTTAAACCGCGAAATACGCTAAAAGAGCACGAAAGGTCGCGAATAATTTAGTTTCGCGTCTTTTCACGTAAATTTCGTGTGTTTCGCGGTAAAATAAAAAAATAAAAATCAAACGACTGAATAGTTACAAAATAAAAACTAAATTTCATAGTGCTATGGGTATAACACGGCGTTTTTTATTGTCGTTTGTTTTAACTGATCGGGACTTCTAGTGGTTTGGCGGTTCCGATCAGCCAGTTGGCAACCGTTAGTTTATTTAACGTTGAATCAATCGCTAATTCCAATTCGCTCTGAGCTTTCAACTCGTACATGATCTCCGAGATTTTAATCTGACACGGAATGTCGCTTTGGTTTTTTAATTGCAAGGAATTGTTTTTCTTTGTGATTTCAACACACGAGTTGAATAGTTTTTCAACCCATTGCGGTCTCCCAAAAATCATTCCCGCTGCCCATCCGATAGTTCGTCTTGCAAAAAACGCTTCTCGAATCGATGCCTCCGTCCGTTCTTCCGCCAAAATCAACGTCATCGGTCGCAATAGATTTTGATTGCCGTACATGTTCCATTCGGAAAGATGAATATCACTCGTTGCAATCATTCCTAAATCCATCTCGTTGCACCAATCCGCAACAACCGGATAATACGACGATCCATTAAACACCTCAATTCCATGCAAATATCCCTTGCGCCGAACATCATCATGCTCCGGCGTAAACGACATCGGAACACCCTTCGCAAGACCGCCGCTCTTCGGCGCAACCCAGCCCGGATGATTCCAAAACACAAACGCTCCTTGATTCGCCGAAACCTCAAGCATCCGCTTCCAATCATCCACCGCCTCCGCAACAGGATTGACATCCTTCAAAAAAATCGCGTTGAAATGTCCGGGCGGCATCTTGGATTTCGTAATCTCCGTACCGCGAATGAGAATCAATTTATTTTTCTCCGCTTCAGGTTTGGCAATATCATACGCAATATTGTGATCGTCATTGCGCTCTTTCAACTGGGTTGATTGCCCGCCAAAAAACGGACGATACTCAATATGATCAGTAATCGCAATCACATCCAAACCATTCTCTACAGCCTCATGAACACGGTCTTTCGGCATCACATAACCGTCCGAAAATAACGTGTGTATATGAAAATCACCCTTGAGAACGCGGAAGTTTCCAACGTTGGGAATTGTGATTTTTCGTGAAGTTCGCTTTTTGTTCAAAATACTCCCGTTCGGAATTGTGAACAAAGGATCAGCCGGTTTAGCCGTATTTTCTTGACTAATTGCCAAACTCACCGGCAAGGTCGCTGCAGCACCCCAAAGGGTTAATTTCAAAAAATCTCTGCGATTTTGCATTTTGGATATTTTCCTTTCTTTTTTAAATTATTTTCACCTGAGGATTCGGGTGAAAGGGACATAAGGGACGTGAGAGAAAATGAGGACAAAAGGGACACGAAATTACTCGTCTCTCGCAATTCGTGACTCACATTTGCCGTTCATTGTCCATCACTACTACAAAGTCCCCTAATTGAACGTGATTGTAAGTGATTCAGTAACACGTGATTCCTCGTCCCGTTAGGGACGGAGAAAACAATTGCTCATCACAGTTCATAAACCTCATAACATCGTTCTTTTTATCCCTTTGTCCAAAAAACGAAAATGAGCTTCCGTTCCTGAGAACGGAGCTTTCGTCTCCCCTTACGAGACTTTCGTCTCACCTTACGAGTCCCTCGTCTCCCCTTACGAGACCCTCGTCTCCCCTTACGAGACCTTCGTCTCCCCTTACGAGACTTTAATTTTCGGTAATGAGTTGCTCATTGCCAGCAATTATACTCAAGCCGCTTTTAATTTTATGGAGCCGGACACACAAATACGGCATCGCAAGATGATTATTACACTGAAGCTGTTTTAAAATTCCTGAAGCTGCGGTAAACCTGCAACGCAGGCGTTGGGCAAACGCGACAACGTGAAACGGTTGTTCAAGGGCGAGACATATCGCCCGTGTCGGCTTCGGTATAAACAAATAGATTTTGACAATGGAAGCAGGGATGCAACGAAAATTTATCAAAAGTAGCTTTGGGCAATCCGGAATCTTTTTCTGCCTGCTCACGCTCTGCCTTGCCATATTTTCAAATGTAACTTCCGCACAAACAAGCGTAACGCCAACAATACCGCCATACAACGTTCCAACCGCCGTCGTAGCTGTTGAACTAAATAATGCAACTCTTCGTTATGACAGCAGCTTGTTTACCCCCCCTTATCTTCCATCGTTTACCCCTGCTACCCCTGCCAACAATTCTAATTATCTGGAATTGCCTACCATTGATATAACTGATAGCCAAGAATATGTTATTGGATTACTAACAAATAACAGCAATGTGATAATAACACCGCAAACTTATCTATCTGAAAAAATAACAGTAGAAAATGAGCATGTCGGATTTGCAGGCGGGTTGATTTATTATTCAACGGGTGATTATCGTGAGCAAATTGGATATTCCTCCTCTTACTATTCCTTTTCTTTTGAAGTTACGAGTGCCGGTGATGCGGTTGGTGTAGGTTTCTTGGGCGGCGGTAATTTAGCCGGCAGTATTTATACGGGCGAAATTAAAGTCGAAGCAACCGGCAATGGCTACGCGACGGGGATATCTGTGCAAAACATGACCGAAGACTACTATTACAACGGCATTAGTGCAAGCCGCATAGAAGCAATTTCGGCTCTCGGCACTGCAACCGGTATCGAAATAAACGATATTGGTACCTACAAAAGTATTGCCATTGGACAGATATCTTCCCTTGCCGGTGAGTCTGCAATAGGCGCGCAGATACATGATATTGGTAGATATGCGGATGTTGATATTGGCAATGTAACTTCTGCTGCCGGTAATTCTGCAACGGGAATACGGATAAATGATATTGGAAACTATGCAGAGGTTGATATTGACGATGTAACTTCTATTGCAGGTAATTCTGCAACGGGTGTATGGATAAATAATATTGGCACCCCTTCAGATAGTATATATTCTACATCAAATGGATCGACTGTTACCGTCGGGGATGTTATTGCTAGAACTATTTCAGGTACTGGGGAAGTGGTAGGAATGCGGGTTGGCAATGTTCATGCCAGCAGCGTTACCGTCGGTCACGTTACAGCTACCGCCCCAAATACCGATAGCAATGTTTACGGATTTATTCTTGACGGAGATATTAAAGATGCTCACAGCACTTATGGGTATTCGTATTATCAAGGTGAGGTTGTTATCAACAGTATTACAGCAACATCAAACGGCGGCAGCGGTGATGTTACCGGATTAACAATGAGAGGCGGTCCGGTTGAAATAGAATCGTCGTCGTCATACTATCCCTACGAAAATACTCTCACGATTAGCGGCGGCATCGATGTTACAGCTGGTACGGGTTCTACGGGTAACGCGATTGGAATTGGGATTGATAGGAGCGGGATAAATATTGGTTCGGGGTTCAGTGTTAATGGCAATGTTGTTGCCCAATCTGATAGCGGTGATGCGTATGGTTTGCGAGTTGGCAATGAAACGCATAGAGATGTTTCGCTTGGGAATTTTACCATCGAATCAAGTTTCACCGCAACCTCACAAAACGGTAACGCCTACGGTATCTTTTCATATTCCGGCAATAACTCAATCACAATTTTCGGCAACGACGGAATTCAAGTAGTCGGTCAAACAAACAATCCCGATAAATTCGGCGCGAGCGTATATCTTGGCGGTGCCAATAACAGCTTCTCAATCTTAGGCAACGCTACTTTCACCAATAACGTCAAACCTTTCACCGTATTTGGCGCACAAGAAATCACGTTGGGCAGTAATAGCATTCTTGCGGACGGTTCTTTTTTTGAAAAAATTGTTACGGTAAACGGAACAATGACCAGCTACACGTCAAACAAAAACGATAAACTGATCACAATATCAATTGACGCGCCGCCTATTGAGAAGGTTACTATTAGTAGGGGTTTGACATTGGGCGATGGCGGCTATTTTGAACCCTTGACCAAAGAGATAATCATCGAAAACAACGCAGTCGCCGATTTCGGTGATTCGGAATTTAAGAATAGGGAGTTTTTAATATCGAAAGAAGATATTGAATATGAGGCGAACAGATTTGTCGGCGAATTTCAAAACGGACTCGATAGTAATTATGAAAGCATAAAGCTCGTTACATTGAAATTTAACACGCCCGGACTTTTATTGTCTCAAGGCGGTGATTTTGTATTCGACGCAAGTGATTCGAAATGGAAACTAAGCAAAGACAGCGATATTGAATTGCTTACTGAAGGTTTACATTTGAGCGTAGGTTCAGGCGGAGTGGGAACATTTCACGGCGATCAAGTTTTTCGCGGAATCAGCGGCGAAGGTACAGTTCTGGTTGAGGGCAATGCTGAATTTATCGGCGTGGACAATTACTCATTTAACGGACAACTCTACGCGGAAAACGTAACGGTAAATAAAAATCATCTTTTACCAAATACGCTTGGTTCACATGTTTCTATCGGCTATCAACAAATCGGCGAACTTTATACAAACACTCTCACGGTTAATACCGGCACGTTGGAAATTATTGATTCCGCGTGGATCGGCGGTCTCAAAAGCAGTCTCGACACAAACGGTAATCCAATAACTACAGGTAAAGTAACCGGATTATTGGGTTCGAGAATTGAAATAGATGTTGACGACGATGAAGATTTTGTTTACGGCGGTTTGCTACAAATGGATCACATTGTCAAATGGGGCGGCGGCAAACAAACCGTCGGCGAACTCATAACGTCCAACTTGTTGGAAATCAGAGACGGCGAAATTGCGGTTACGGGTTCGGCGAAGATTGCCGGAGTCCAGAGTGATTTGAACGCGGGCAAAAATCTTTATGTCGGCGGTAACTTGACAATCGATGTTCCTGTTGACGAAATCATTAAAATCTCGTCCGGCACTAAAATTCGTTCCTATAATTACAAACAACACGATTACTCATTCACCGGAAATCTGACCGCCGGAAGCATTACGAAAAAGGGAAAAGGTATCCAACGATTTGACTCGATTGACACCGGCGTAATCACATTCGGCGAAGGAAACGACGGCGAGCTTGAAGATAGCAGTCGATTTAATTCGTCTGATGAATTGATAGATGTTGACGGGCTGATTGGCACGAAGGATTTGCTCAAAGGCGGAGAATTGGTTGCCCGCCAATACGCGAATTTTACCGGAATAGAAGGCGGTTACGGCAAATTAAGCGGCGGAAGTTTTGTATTAACCACAAACGAAAACCACTTCTCAAACGCAATCGTCAGCTCCGTCAACTTCACAAAAGAAGGTCAAGGTAAACAAAACCTCGCCCAATTAATAACCAACACATTGACAGTAAACAAAGGCGACATTATTGTCAGCGGTGATATTAGGATTGTGAGCGGGTTGGACGGAGAAGGCGGACAAGTTACCGGGAAAAATATAACTATCGGCGAAATTGAAAAATACACCGCAGTTCAAAAAATCGAAACCATAAACGGTCAACAAAAAATCATAACAGAATACATTCCAAAACAAAATGAAGGTACGGAAATTAACGGCAACACATATTTCCCCGATAACCAAGATCACATTTTCAGCGGAAACCTGATCGGATATAACGTAACAAAAAAAGGTACCGGCTCGCAATCCTTCAATAAACTCCAAACCACCAACGACCTCAACCTCGCCGAAGGTCAAATCCAACTAAATCAAATTGTCGTCGGCGGCACACTTTCTCTCGCCCAAAATACTACACTCGATCTAAACGTCGTAGGCGAATCACAAATCAACGCAATCGGTAACATCGACGGAACAATCTTAGTTCACGGCAGCGCACGACCAAATACAGTTGCAATAAAATTCGGCGACGGTATCGATAGAAATAAAATCAGAATTGCCTTTACCGAAACACCAGATCAATTCATCACGTGGCGACTCGGCGCAAATTCAATTTTCGCCGAACCCAATTCGCAAGCATACATGAGCGAATCGTATTTGAGTTCGTTATTGTTGCACGATCACCGCTCCGCTTGGAACGCTATCTCAAAACGATTAAACCAACCATTGCCCAACTCCATAAAATCCGCAAATAACTTTTTAGGTCAAACACCGTATTTTGCCAACGCCAATAAATCCTTGTGGTTCAATTATGTCGGACGTACCGGCGAACATAAAAGCTCATTCGATAATCAGAAATTCAAATTACGCGCAGACGGTATCCAAGTTGCGTATAACGTGATCCCGACCCAAACAACACAATACGGTTTACTGTTCGGATACGAAGGTCAATCGTCAACAATGAACCGCGATACCGTCAACGGCGATGATACCTACATCGGTATTTACGGCACAAAAAGATTGGCATTAGGAGTTGACTTGCGGGCAATGCTCAACTACGGACACCAAGATTACGACTTGACACGCTACGCCAAAAACACCGCAGGTTACAATAAAGCAAATTACAACGGCGATACGGTTGAAGGCATACTTGAAGTCGGACGAACTTACGCTTGGGGCAGACAACTAACAATCCGACCACTGTTCGCCGTCGAACTCTACTACAACATGATCAACAGAACAACAGAAGACGATAATTTCAACACCAATACATCAGTAATGTATGACCTCGCAACATTAAAACAGACATTGTTACGATTCGGCGGTGATTGGCGTTATGAGGTTCGCAATCTGGTGTTGAGCGGCGGCTTCCACTACTCATTCAACTACGGCACAGATAAACTCTCAACAACCGTAACAAATAACTTTGGACAACGATTGGCGTTAAGAGGAACTAAACTCGGAAGATCAAGCCTCATAATGGACATCGGCGGACAATATTTCATGAATGAATTGAAAACAAGATCAATCTTCGCAAGCTACACCGGCAACCTCTACCCCGACCGAAAAAACACACCAATCACCGGAACTTTCCAAATCGGCTTCCAATTCGATTTCTAGTAGAGAATTAGCACGCAGATAACGCAGATTGGGGAAAAATATTCTCTGATCTTGCGAATGTCTTTACCTAAATCTGCGTTATCTGCTCGCTGATTTTGATTCTTTATTGTCTTTTTGACAACAATGTATCTTGAGAGTTTTTTGTTTGGATTACGTTTACGTTGCTGCCTTCTATTGGCGAGGCTAGCGGCGAAACTACTACCCAATCAGTGGCATCAGGCGATCTCGATTCGGCATAAAATAAAATTCCATCCGGCGTAACCGCCGCAACACGAATATCATATTTTTGCAACTTGCCGCCGGTTGCCGTCCAGATTTTATTTCCGGGTAAAAGTGCTTTTTCCGGTATTCGGTACAACTTAACATCCGGCTTCGAATGCACAACTATCGATACATACATCCCAAAAAATAATGTCGGCGGTTTTTGATCAGGGTTTGCGTTTTGGCTCAACAAACGGACGGACTTTGGATTATTGACTTTCACTCTGCAAGGAATCATCCGTGTTACGGCATCCACTCCGCCGCCGTCAAGCGTTTGCAAAACTCCATCCCAACTCCATCTCTCGCCATCCGCTTCATACAAAATAGTAACGTCCGTCGGCGCAAAAACATAACCGTCAGATCGCAACTCCTTTGAACGCGATAACCAAATCCATTGTATCTGCTTCATATACAAACTGCATTGAATTTCAAATTGATCCGGATCAAGCACTTTAGCAATACTTGTACCGCGTTGGATGAACGTGTTTACTTCAAAAGAATCAGAGGTAATTACGCCGTCAATTGGTGATTTAACTTTTGTTCTTTCGAGATTTAGTTTGGCGGTTTGCAAGTTTATTTTTTCTTTTTGCAAAACGATTTTTAGTTTATCGGTTTGTGTTTCGTAGATTCGGATTTGGTTTTCGAGTTTTTGTATAGTATCTTTGGCGTTGAGCAAAAGAGACAGATCCGAATCAAGGTCGGCGTAAGTTTTCGCGGAAGTTTTAACCAGCGATTCAGTCCGGTCGTAGTCGCGTTTTTTCAGTTCGAATTGTTGTTTGGCAAGTTCGAGGTCTTTTTTTGTGTTTTCGAGTTGGATTTCATTTTCTCTAATACTGACATCGGCTTGTTTAACGGTTTCGGTCAATTGATCTGTTTCAAGTTGATAGTCCGTAGAATCAACTTGCAATAAAATTTCATCCTTGCGCACAGAACGCCCAAGCCTGCAATTCTCCGACTTGTAAACAACGCGCCCCTGAATTTCCGTTACAATATCTATCACCCTAAACGGAATAACTTCACCATCAACCTTGAAATCTATCCCCGCCGAATGCAACTCAATCGGAACCACCTCAACCGTATTGACCAACCCCTCCGCATCAACCGCTCTAGGAATCGGCTTCGGAACAGATAAACCACCAATAAAAACAAACGTTAAAAATATCAATAACAAGGAAACCGTAACCTTCCTCACAAATGTAAATATTTTTGTCTCTCTCTTTTTCATTATAAAATTCTAGTAGATTAAATTTTTTGTAACCGTTCACAGAACAGATTTTAAACGCGAAACACGCGAAAGATCACGAAAGTTCGCGAAAAATAGTTTCGTGTTCTTTCGCGGAAATTTCGTGTATTTCGCGTTAAAAAACAATTGCTATACCGAAGCCGGTATAATTCTATATTCTATGGATGCGTACATTTATCAAGGCGCGAGTTCTATTTCGTTTTCATTCAAATCGGTTTCCGATTCGACATCGTTCACAAGCCGAACCAACGTTTTTTGCTCAACTTTCGTTTCGTCAAGATGAATCAAAACCGGCAACGTGTCTTGCGTTAAATTCCACAAACCACATTCCCAAACTTCCTTGTCATTATCCACAAACCGCAGCGCAACACGTTGCGTTTTTGGGTCAACCGCACCAATCATTTGTCTGATGGAATTATTTTTTTCATCTACAAAATTACCGCGAATTTGTCCCATTTTATTCGTAGCGATTTGCAATACCATTTGTGAAACGTTTGGTTTATTGTTTTCATTTGCGATCAAGTTTATGTTCTCATTTTCATTCCCCAATTCAAGAAACGCAAACGTACCCATTGGCATCCAAGCCTCATCAATTTGCGGCGGTTGATTTTGTTGTTCGTTAGCGGGTTGGTTTACGACGATAACTTGCGGAACATTTTCCGCCTTCACCAACGCATCCGCTGTTCTCGATAATTCCAACGCTTGCCGATAATATTCCGCCGAACTCACATACGGAACACCATTAACATAAACCATATCTCCGCTGTAAATTATATTATTACCGTAGTAGTACGGGTGATAATTATACGTATTCAACGCCCCGCGCCATAAAAAACCAGCAAAAAAAGCCGCGTCAAACCAATCACACGTATCCCGCCAATACGGACGATACCACCACTTGCGATCTGGTATCGTAGCCGGATGCCAAGATGTCGGATGATGTCTGTACCAGTCATTCGTCCAATAATGATTGTAGCCGTGAAAATTTTTGCGGACGTTTTTAATTGTTGTGGGCGAAGGTTGGTGTCGGTACGATTGCGATTTTTGCTGATTTGATCTCATTACAGATCGGGCAATTTCCTCATTGCGTTTCGGCAAACGCGAACCATCCGCCCGCCCCGAATTCGATAACCTGCCATCAACTCTTCTCTGTCTCGCATTTCGCAAATAAGCGTTTGGTTGCCGCAATAAGTCCGAAACACGGCTCGTTCGATTTTCAACCTTCGCCGCAACAGGCGGCGCGGCTTTGGGCGTATTTGTTGCGGTTGATTTTTCCGCTGTTTGAGTCGAGGTTTGAGTTGGAGTTGTTGAAGCTGCTGCGTTTGCAGGAGATTCTCGACGCGGTGCAGGTTTAGTTGTAACTTTGCCCGCAGCAGTTATTGATTGGTTACTTCGGCGAAATATCGGCAACTGTGCATCGGATCTCTTCGGTGTTCTAACCGTGTTGGCTTCAGATTTTTTGCTCGCGGTAACAACAGACTCACGACTGGATTTCTTTGGTACGGTTGCTTCTGAAGTAATGATTTTTGAAGTTCTTGGAGTTGAAGCTGATGTTGAGGTTAATGTTGCAATTGGAGTTTGTTGTTGCGTTTGTACCGGTCTTGATCTTGTTGTTGGCATTGATGTTGATCTTGTCGGTTCGTTTCGGCGCGGCGTTGCAACTTGCGGCGGATTACGTCTGGGTTGTTGCAGGGTTGCTCGTTGGGGCAATTGTTGCGGTCTTTGACGGGTCGGGTTTGCAGGATTTCGTTTAAATGTTTCCCTTTTGCCCTGTGCTTGAATTGCTGATACAAGGCAAAGACAAATTATTGTAACAAAAATTGTCAAGGAAATTATACGAATCATTTTTTGTAATTTGTTATTTGTCATTTTATCCTCACTTTCATTTTTTCGGGACAGCATCCCAAAATTAGTTTTCAAAAATGGTAATCGCCCACGAAATTTCATTCGTCTTCCAACCAATGAAATCATCGGGACGATTTTTTAAGGATAACCGTAAAGGTTTCCCTCTACGGTTATGAACCGCGTAACCGTTGAAGTTTATCATTCGACCTCAAACGGCGCGATTGTAGCCTATTTTAACGTACTGCACAACCGGAAAGTATCGCTTATTGTCAAAAATTTTCCCGTTTATCCCAACACCGCCCAAAAATTATCTATAAAACCATAACAGCTCACAGGTAATTTTTTTTCAAAATATGCGGTGATATTTTGGGTGAGGTTACGGTATAACGTGAGTTATCCTGAATATCACGATCTTTCTGAATTTGTTGTTGGGATTTTTGAGTAATTGTTTTATTGGCGAATCGGTGAAAATAGTTGTTGGTGGTCTTGCCGAAAAAACATACCGAAGCCTGCCGCAGTGTACCGGTTTGGCATAAATATTAAAGGAACTATTCAGACGACAGAATTTTTGTCAACCACAGAGATAAAATTTTTGAATACGAAATAGACGAAAATTTCATTTTCAACTTTTCGTCTATTTTCGTATTTAAAAATTCACCTCTGTGTTCTTTGTGTCCTCTGTGGTTATTTAAAACAACCGAATAGTTACATGTCAAATTAGAAATATAGAGATTGGAGATTATGAAAAATTCGATTAAAACGTTCGTAATAATTTTTGTGATTGTGTCGATAAATTTTTCGGCAAATGCGCCGTTGCGGGCGCAAGGTGTGATGTTGCGAGGAGCGGGCGCGGTGAATACTTCCATGTCGGGAGTTGCAACCGGTACGCCGCTTGACGCTGCCGGCGCGTTGAATTGGAATCCCGCGTCAATTTCCGCACTCAAAAAAAGCGAATTGTCATTCGGGTTGGGTTTGGTTATTCCCAATACGCGAGTCAGCTCGTCAATTGCGGGTATTTCCGGCTCAACTAAAGGCGAAGCAGGCGTTATTCCAAATCCGAACATGGCATTTGTTTGGCGGCGTTGTCCTAAATCTCCGGTAACATTTGGGCTGGGTGTTTCAGCTGTTGGCGGTGCCGCATCACTTTACGCCGCAGGTACAAACCCAATCCTCGCAAACTACGCCAAATCTTCACAAGTCGTCATCTTTCAACTCACACCAACCCTCTCATACCAAGTTACAAACCAATTGTCCGTCGGCGTATCACCGCTAATCAACCTCGCGTCATTGTCAATAAACCCAATGCAACTCGGTCAATCTCTGGTACCCGGCAGCGAATTACACAACTACGGCACACGATATGCTTGGGGCGGCGGATTCCAAATCGGTACATTTTACGACTTCAAAAATCATTACAAAATCGGCTTCATGTTCAAATCTCCCGTTTGGTACGAAAACCTACAATACGAAGGAAAAACCGTCGGCGCACCATCAAATCCGTCTGTAGCTCATAGTGGTTCGTTTGATTTTGATCTGCCATTGACGTTATCGATGGGACTTTCTTATGACGGATTCAAAGATACAATAATCGGCGTTGACTTCCGATACTTTGACTACAGTTCGACACCCGGATTCGATAAGGGTGTAATATTCAAAGGCGGTGTTCCGTTTGTTGGTGGTCTTGATTGGGAAAGTATCTGGTCAATTGCGATAGGTGTACAAAAAAGATGGAGTGACAAATTGACGGTCAGATTCGGTTACTGTTGGAATGAAAACCCAATCCCAAGCCGCAGTTCATTCCTAAATGTTGCCGCACCGTTGACGATACAACACACAGTCAGCGTCGGCGCAACCTACGAAATCGTCCGCAACCTAGAATTTTCAATCACATACGCACACGGATTCAAAGGAAAAACAACCGGTAACTTCTCATCAAATTCACTAACCGGAACCGTAACAAACGAAACCTCCGGCAATGAAATTTTAATGGGGATCGCCAAAAAATGGTAAATGTACGCCAAAGCCGATATAAAATCTTATACTCAATCTGTTTTAAAATTCCCGCAGCTGAACACGCAAGCGCAACAACGTGGAGTGGTTGTTCAGCTTCAGGAATTTTAAATTAGCTTCAGTATACAAGTAGCTGGCGATCCTGTCCCGTTAGGGACAATATGTTGGTAGAAAACAGTGTCAAAAATATTTCGCGTCCCGCGTTGGACGCAATGTGATTGCTATTTAACCCGTTTGAAAAGTCATCACATTCCGTCCCCAACGGGATGGCGTTTTTTGATCCCTCGTTTTCTACCAACACTTCTTCCCTAACGGGACGGAGAAAACATCACGCCCTTACAGGTCTAGGAAGAATTTTTGGATCCTCCCTATAAATAAATTGAATTTAAGATGAAAATAATATTACTTGGCAATGGCAGGCGTGAAGGTGTGTTGGCGGCGGCGGCGTTGTTGCGTCCTGAGATAGAGCGGTATTGTGAGGTTGTTGCGGCGGATTTTTATGGTCAAGAGGATATATCGCAACTTCATGCGGATATTGTGATTGTGTTTGGCGGCGACGGGTCTGTTTTGCACGCTGTAAACCAAATGGGAAAAAATCAAATACCTGTTATTGCTGTTCATCTTGGCACGCTTAGTTTTCTTTCCGCTGTTAGGGCAAATGAGCTTGTGCCGTTGTTATCGCGTCCTGATTTATTGCAATTGCCGATTATTGAGCATTTGCTTCTTGATTGCAAGTTGTTCAGAAGCGGGGCAACAACGCCAGAAACGTCGGGGATAGTTTTAAACGAAATTCTAGTTCAAGGCGAAACGGTTTCACGTATAATCAATCTTGGTTTACATATTGACGGTGATTTAGTAACGACGTATCGTTGTGATGGTTTGATTTTGAGCACGCCGGTCGGATCAACCGCTCATAGTCTTTCGGCGGGCGGTCCGATTTTGCGCAACGATATTGACGCAATAGTTATTTCACCAATTAGTCCGCATACACTTAGCAATCGTCCACTTGTCGATTCGCCGGAACGTATTTTTGAGATACATCCGCATCAGAAGGGAATATTGATTCTCGACGGCATTGAAACCGCAAAAGTTGAACCTGATGACTGCGTCCAAATAACAAAAACACCCTTCACCTTCAAAACCATAAATACAGGAAATAATTACTACAAAACATTGAGAAATAAATTAGGTTGGAGAGGAAATTTAGATTTAGAGAATTTCTAAAAATTGGTTTTATTCGAATTCAGCACGCAGACGACGCAGATTTGAAAGAAATATTCGCAAGATCAGAAAATAAAATCTGATCTGCGAATATCTTCAAAGAATCTGCGTTATTACCGTAGCCGGTAGGGTGATATGCTTCGCCCTTGAACAACCGCTTCACGTTGTTGCGTTTGCCTAACGCTCTGCGTTGCAGGTTTACCGCAGCTTCAGGAATTTCAAAACAGCCCGAGTATATCTGTGGCTACTATGAAATTCCTCTTGCTTTCCTTGCTTTGAAATTATAAAATTGTTATACTTCGTAGATCACCCTGTTATACTGTAGCCGGTAAGGCGATAGGCTTCGCTCTTGAGCAACCGCTTCATGTTGTTGCGCTTGCGTGTTCAGCTTCGGGAATTTCAAAACAGCTTGAGTGTAGGGGAATAATTTTGTGGAAAATTATCAATTATCATCGCAGCAGATTGCCCTATTGAAGGTATTGCACCGAACGCTACGTGATCGTAAACAAGCCGACCGCGTGAAAGCTGTCATGTCGCTTGGTAGCGGTCGGTCTGTTTCAACGGTTGCTGAGATACTTGTACTTGACGAAAACACGGTTCGCAGTTATTTTGACAAATATGTTCAAGGCGGCGAGGAGAAACTTCTTGAGTTTAATGAGGAACTTCTTGAGGGAATTTCTAAAAACCCCAATATTCAACGATTTTACCATTGAAAAAATAAGGACTTACCGACATTGAGGAGATGTTTTTAGAACCTACCTTGAGTTTAATTATGTTGGTCGTCAACCGATGTTGACCGCCAAACAAGAAATAGCACTTTCGCGGCATCTTGACGCTAACGTCTATTTGAGCAGTCGCGAAATTCGTCATTATATTAAAAAAACTTTTGGAGTTGAATTCCAACCCAGCGGCGTGAAAGCTCTGCTTCATCGTCTTGATTTTGTCTATAAAAAAACGAAACATGTGCCTGGTAAACT
>JAIRWK010000130.1 GCA_031268995.1 Planctomycetaceae bacterium | reverse complement strand
CTCAAAAAACACCCCTAACTTTAAGGCGGTAATAGTAACTCATGTTATGCACTATACGGAAATGATGGGTGATTATTCCGTCGATTGATAGAAAAAAGGTAAAACATTGTTCTCGTCCCGTTAGGGACGGAATGTTGGTAGAAACACGCGATTTTAAAAAACGCCGTCCCGTTAGGGACGGAATATGAGAATATTTCAAACGGTTTAGTTTTAATCACATTGTGTCCCTACGGGACACGAAATATGTTTTTACCATATTTTCTACCAACATTTCGTCCCTAACGGGACGAGGAAAATACGTCTGGTTATCACCAATGCGTAACATGAGTTATTTATACTGAAGCTACTTTAAAATTCCTGAAGCTGAACACGCAAGCGCAACAACGTGAAGCGGTTGTCCAAGGGCGAAGCTTATCGCCCTACTGGCTACGGTATATCCTTTAAATTATTATCGGAAATTAAAAAACTAGAGAGGTTTATTTTATGAAAATTCTTGTTGCCAATATAGGTTCTACGAGTTTTAAGTATTCGCTTTTTGACATGGATTCTGAGGCGGTTTTGGCGCGTGGTAGGGTTGAGCGGATTGGTGGGGTTTTGAGTCCTTGTGTGATTGATGTTGGCGGGGCGAGGTATTCTCGCGAGGTTGCGGTTCCTGATCATGCGGTGGCGGTTCGGCAATGTCTTGAGCAATTGGTGTCATCTGAATCGGGAGTTTTAAAAGAAGTCAATGAAGTTGCGGCGATTGGTTTTAAGGCGGTTCATGCGGCGGGGATTTCGGGTGTGCAATTTGTTGACATGAAATTACTTGACGCAATGGAGGAGTTCAATAATCTACTGCCGGCACACAATCCGCCTTACATTAAATCAATGCGAAATATCGCCGAGCAATTGCCGGATATTCCGCTTATTGCCGCATTTGAAACTGATTTCCACAAAACGATTCCGCCGCGAAACCGTCATTATGGAGTTCCGTTTGAGTGGGCGGAGAAGCATGATATTATTCGTTATGGTTTTCATGGCGCGTCGCACAGATACATATCAACACGGATTGCCCAATTACTAAACCGCCAAGATTTAAAAGTAATTTCAATGCACTTGGGCGGTTCAAGTTCTTTGTGTGCGATCAATGCCGGTAAAAGTGTTGCGGCGAGTATGGGGACGAGTCCGCAGACGGGTTTATTTCATGGCAGCAGGTGTGGTGATTTTGATCCGTTTGTTGTTCCGTATTTAATGCGGAAGTTATCAAAATCTCAAGAGGAGGTTTTGGGAATTCTTGCTACAAAGAGCGGGCTATTGGGGTTGAGTGGTATTTCATCGGATTTGCGTGATGTTATGGAGGCGGCGAGAAACGGCAACAAGCGGGCAGGGCTTGCGGTTGAGGTGCTTGTTGGTTATATCAGGTTGTATTTGGGCGGTTATCTTGTGGAGCTTGGCGGGGCTGATGTTTTGGTATTTACGGGCGGGATTGGCGAGAATAATTGTGAGGTAAGGGAAATGGTTGTTGCAAATTTGAATCCGCTTGGAATTATTCTTGACCAAGAAAGAAACAAACAAACAAACGGAGCAGAATCACCCATACACACCCAAAACAGCCAAACCCAAATCTGGATCGTCCCAACAAACGAAGAAATAATCGTCGCACGACAATGCGTAGAAAAACTAAATCATTTATACCGTAGCCGGTAGGCGATAGGCTTCGCCCTTGAACAACCGCTTAACGTTGTTGCGCTTGCCTGACGCTCCGCGTTGCAGGTTTACCGCAGCTTTAGGAATTTTAAAGTAGCTTCGGTATATCGTTCCCTTGAAATATTGTCCTTTTTGTCCCCGCTCTACGCGAAGGACAAAAAGGACATTGGCAACGCAAAAAAATTACCGTCTTACTTTTATCGTTTTCCCAACCTCAAAAGACGTGTTTGTTCCTGCTTTTAGAGGGACTTCGATTTCAAATGGAGTTGTTGTTGCTTGGTAAAATTTTGTGTCTAGCGTTTGGTATTGCGTTGAACTAGCAATTCCTTTTGAGCCGTCCGTGTTTTCTGTATAGACGAAATCGTCATCAATATCGCGTGTTATGACAACTTTGAAATTACCGGCGGGAACTCCGTCGTAATTGTAAGTTTTCATTACCGCTTTACCGTTTGCGTCTGTTCCCGTTATCGCTTGAAATTTTATCGGCGGGTCTGACACCAATTGTACAATAGCACCTTCCAATGCATTGCCTTCTGAGGTTACGGTAATTGTTACCGGATGCAACTTCGGCAGATCTGTCGGCTTGGCAGAGTCGCCGCACCCCGCGACAAAAAATGACACCCCAAGCAATAAAGTGAAAATATTTCTTTTCATAATAATTGTTAAATTGTTTGTACCCCTAATTTCATTAAATTCGAGGTATTTTTTATACTATACTCAAGCTATTTTAAAATTCACAAAGCTGAATACGCAAGCGCGGCATCGCGAAGCGGTTGTTCATGGGCGAAGCCTACCGCCCTACTGGCTACGGTATACGCATTCGGGAACTTCCAAAAACCAACTGTAGCGGAAGCGTCCCGCTTCCGATTTCGGTAGCGGGAACGCTACCGTTCCTTGCCATGCAAAATCATGTAAAACGAATTCAAAAAACGTTTTTACAGTGATTTACTTTCATCGCCCGACGGGGTTCCCATTGCGCCCCAAACTCCGTAGTGACTCGGTCCACTTAAACCCACCCCCTGTATTGATTCGGGCAAACCGTTACAGTCAACATTCTCGTTAACAAAACTACACGAACCATCAGCTCGTCCCGTATTGACTCCGCCGGTATGATTACTGCTCGCCGTGTAAATTCCCCAAACTATTTCCGTATTGTTTTTCCCGGAACAAGTCGGTGCATTCGGCGGCATAATTGTTGAAAAACCAGTGTACAAGATCAGACCATCAAGATAACGCGCACAACGCCGTTGATTGGATGGGGTTATTAGTGTGTTACCGTTTGCTCGCTGTAAACAGAGTTGTGGTCTAAGGTTCATTCCGCTCTTAACACCCGTAGCACCGTCAGCCACACCGCCTTTTTTGCGGGCATCATTGGCTCCTCTGCTTGCAACACATTCGCTGATCGCAATTGTATTGCTTGTTCCATCTGTAATTGATTCCATCTTCTTATAATAAAGAGGATAAAACAACCCGCGTGACGAAACATCATTGCTACCGCCGCCAATGTGAGTGGCATCGCTAACTTCCAACGCCCCATCGCCATAAGAAACAACTATATTTCCTTTGGCACCATTGGGGTCTGGTCTATTTACATCAACATCTGACGGACAAAAAACAGTTGCAAAGTTTGCCTGTGCTTCCGCGAATCCGGAGTATGTGCTTGGCGGCCATGGTACGATTGCTTTTTTAAGAGCATCGAAACGTGCTTCGGCTTCAAGAAATGGTAACAAACAGTAGGTTGCACTCCAACGCTGATTACTAGCGGTAGTTGAGTGACATGGATTGAACGCTGCTGGAAATTCTTTCTTTGCGTCATGATGGTTGTGCAGTCCAAGTAACCACTGTCTCATGTTACTGCTGCATTGCATTTTTCTTGCAGCTTCCCGCGCGGCTTGAACGGCGGGCAAGAGTAACGCGATCAAAACCCCAATAATCGCAATCACCACCAAAAGTTCAACAAGTGTAAAAGCAAAAAAACCAAGACAAGGTTTAGGAGAAAGCCCAATAGAATTATCGTTACAAAAATCCGTAACTTGCGAATTTTTGTTCCCGAAATTAAATATTCGCCCCCCCCCCCCTGCATTGCCTAAATTAACATTTGTCGTAACGTCAACATTTACGTTGACTTCGGCATTGACCAAACTTGACATTAAATTTGTCTTTTTCATTTTCTCCTCCATTTCAATCTTGTTACTGGATTTGATAAACATTTGTAAAAATTATTGCGCCGTATTTTTTCTCGTTTGGTAAAAAGAAAACAAACTAACAACACAATAAACAACCCCTCGAACAAGATCAAGCTCAATCTTCAAAAAAACCAAACCCGATCAGTTCACGCCGCAAAAACGACTTTGCAACAAGGCGAAAAAACGACTTTGCAACAAGGCGAGAGAGTATAACCCGTTTTCGGCAAATTGCAATACCTAATTCCGTTTTTTAAAAAATACCTCTGATTATTTTACAGAGAATCCCTAAAAATCCACAAATCGTGAAAATATACCGTAGCCGGTATCGGTTTATTTATGTGGCACGTTGAAGGTTACGGGGTGTGGTTGGGGGACTGGGGGTTGGTTTTCGTGTGAGGATAATATGATTTGATTTTCGGTTGTTTTTTCTGATTGTGCGGCGTATCTTGTTGGTGATTGTTGGATCAAGTTGTCGATGAATTTTTCTGAGGTGTTGTTTAATACGATTACGTCGCTTGGCATTTCCAGATTTCGTTTTGAGCGAATGATTAGGATTACTTCGTCGCCGTCTTGTGCGCGGCGTTTTATCTCGCACAACGTCGCACGTTCAACAGGTGTTAAGTTGTCTGATTCGGGCAAGGTTGAAGTTTGGGAGTTTGGGATCGATTTTTGATTTGGGTTCAAGTTTGCCGACAAATTTGGTTGTGAGGCGAAGGGTAGGAGCGGTTTGGCAATTTCAGGTAACGGTGAAGATGAAAGTGTAGTTGAAGATGATGAAATTGCAGGTGGCAGGTTTAGTGGTTGCGGGGTTGCGGAATTTAGGTTTTTGATTTGGTTGTTGGCAATTTCTGTTTTGTTATTTGGTTTCGTGCTTTTCAATGATGGGTTTTCATACACGACCGACAACTTTTGTTGATCAAGCAATTTTCTGATAATTTCCGGCGGCACGAAATGTCCATCGTCTCTTATCGGGTCTGCGGTATTACACACACCGATCAAGTATCCGTTGTCGCTGAACAATCCGCCGCCACTTCGACCGCCGACTGGTGCGCCCGAAACTTGTACATAATGGAATGGCAATTTATTTGACGGGGGTGTTCCAATACGATCAATTGACATTATCGAGTGTTTACGGATTGTTGGGTCTGCGCCGCCGTCGCAACCGACACTTATTACGTTTTGTCCGGCACTTACTGTAAAATTTGCCGGTGCTACCGGAATCGCCTGAACAGGACACGGCGGAACAATCACAACAAAAGCAAGGTCTATTTCAAGATCATAATAAATACATCGCCCATAAACTTTCACAGATGAATTTTCCCCGTAAAGATGTACCTCCACAATAATTTTACCGTTGCTTTCCGTAATTCCAGCCTCACGAAAAATATGACCGCAAGTCAAAATCAACGCATCGCCGCCGCGAGTGTCAACTATTGTTCCCGACCCCCACGAATGACCATTCGCCGAATCAACACGCAACTTGACAGACGACGTAATAAATTTCCGGTTCAATAAATCTATATCAGTATTGGTAGAATTTGAAGAGGCAGTTGTTGGATTCAAGATTGGCGTTGATATTGATGTTTGCGTTAATGTTGGAATAACGGGCGGGGCAATTGAGGTATTTGTTGTAATATTTTTACGGGCAGTCCGATCAACACGATCAAACATGCCTTGAATCATCGGTTTCAGAACTACCGGAGCCGAACCGCCGTCAACACGATCAACAATCTTGTTATCTTGGATCAAAATAAACGCGGGCAATTGAGTTATATTTAATTGTTTTATGGTATCTGGATATTGCGCAACAGAAATTGTCTGGATGTTGTAGCCATTTTTTGCAAACTCATCCATAAGCGAAACCGCTTGTTCGCAATACGATGATACCGACGCTGGTATTGGCGGTAGGCTTCGCTCGTGAACAACCGCTTCACGTTGTTTCGCTTCCGTGTTCTGCTCCATAAAATTTGAGGTAGCTTTAGCAGAAATTGACGCAGTTACAAAAATCAACCTAACATTTGAACTATTATTTTGGCTGATATTGTCAACAGTTGCGGAAAGTGAATCCGCCGTAAATACAACAAAGTTAAAAGTCAATATCGCAATAAACGAAAACAACGAAATTATACCAACGCCGGTATTGGCAATAGGCTTCGCACTTGAACAACCGCTTCGCGATGTTACGCTTGCGCGTCTGGCTTCTGGAATTTCAAAACAGCTTGAGTATATTTCTCGAATCCTGAACATGTTAAATTTTGGCTAAAAAAATTAAGTCCTTAACAATCGAAACCGGCACACACCGTAAGTTTCACCTTTACATATACCGATGCCGGCATTGGCGATAGGCTTCGTCCTTGAACAACCGCTTCACATTGTTGCGTTTGCGTGTCCAGCTTCAGGAATTTTAAAACAGCTTGATCACAAACACGTTTTGCCGTCTGCCCACCGTGTCAACTTCTAAAATCCTAAAACGACATCAACAAATCAACTCCAAACACAAATCCCCACGCAGGAAATTTGCCGACAAACCAAACGTCGCGGCGGAGTATAACGAATTCCAATTTTCGACGCAATGCCAAAATTTAATAAAAATGTTAGCACGCAGACGACGCAGATTTTATTTTCCGATCTTGCGAATATTTTCTCCAAATCTGCGTCATCTACGTGTCAGCATTTTTAAATGGACAAAGCAGCCGTTTACTAAATTGCGGTTAATTACAATTTAACAACGTGTTATAGATATTTTGTTTATTTTACTTATTTGACGGAAAAAGATTTTTTTTACCATACTATTTATTTTCGCTTTAGTATGCTATACTATATTGTCGGTTTTTGAGTTTGTTATTTTGTAGTACCGTGAATTGGTGGTCGGCATACAAAACAAACCATCTATCCGAATTCGCTAATTGCAAATTAAACGGTGAGTTACAATTGCTTGGCGAGAGATTGGGTTTTGACGATTACGAGATGTGTTGACAAATCTGGCGTTGTTTGGGTGTTTCGCCTTTTCACAACTATACGGCTCGCGTTTTGAGTTTGGGCGGGTTCTGTCAATATTCTGATGATTGTCAGTATTTAAGTATTTAAGAACATTTTTAATGTTGGAGAAACAGACATGTTGAAAAAACTTTCGTTTACTGCCTTCTTGGGGTTGGCAGTGTTTATTGGTCAAGCGAATTTAACATTTTCGCAAAATTCGCAAAATAATGACGAAACAATCGAGGCGACTCCTGTTGTTGTCAATGCTGTGCAACAAGCGTTGTCGGCAGCTGCTGTGGCGGCTAAAAAAGATGACAAACCTAAATCAATCAAAGAAGTACTTCCTGATGCGGAAAAGATTGACGGTTTGATTACGCTTTACCGCAAAAAGGATCGTTTGCTCGCGGAGATCAAAGGTTCAAATCTTAACACGGATTATTTAATTGCAATGGCGGTGGCTAAGGGTTCCGGCTCATCGGTGATAGGCGGTTATACGCTTGGCAGTTCCAGCGACGATAAACTTTGGCAATTCCGCAAGGTTGGTGATCGAATTCATGTTGTCCGCCGCAACATAAAATTTAAGGCAAATCCGGGTACACCTGAAGAAATAGCAGTAGATATCGCGTATTCCGATAATACAATTTACAGTTTGCCGATTGTCGCAACCGGCGAGGGCGGTGGTGATGTTGTTGATTTTGGTTCGATTTTTATGTCGGATTTAGCGGGTGTTGGTTTTTATCTTGGTTCGTTTTCGCGAGACCGATCTTATTGGGGCAGCATAAAGGGCTTTCAGAATAATATTGAGTTTAGAGTTGTGGCAACGTACAGCGGCGGCGGATTTAGCCGATTTTTCCGCAGTGCAGGTTCGTCCGACAGCGACGGCGCAACTGTAACAATTCATTATTCAATTAGCAAATTACCGCCTGCCAGTTATTCGGCGCGGCTTGCTGACAATCGAATCGGTTACTTCACGACAACACACAAAAATTACTCGAAAAATTCTAACGACAATCATTTTGTCCGTTACATTAACCGATGGAATTTGCAGAAGGCTGATTCGAGTGCGACACTTTCGCCGCCGAAAAAACCTATTGTTTTCTGGATTTCTAAAACCGTGCCGTTCCGCTACCGCAAAGCTGTACGCGAAGGAATTTTGGAATGGAATAAAGCGTTTGAAAAAGTCGGTTTCGCCAACGCAATCGAAGTAAGACAACAAGCCGATAGCGATACATGGGACGCAGAAGACATCAATTACAACACGTTCCGTTGGATCACATCGGATGCTCATTTTGCAATGGGACCAAGTCATGTTAATCCGCTTACAGGTGAGATTATTGATGCGGACATAATTTTTGACGCGGGTTTTGTTGATTCTTGGAGGAGAACTTTTGATGTTGCTATTGGCGATATAATTCCACCGAATCCTAAGAAAATGTCAGCAATCGAATTAAAAAATATCCTGTTGAAAAAGAAAGACAACTTGAACGCAAATAAAGATTCGGACAAGAATGATTTGCATTCACACGATCACGAACACGAATACGGACAACACAACGGCGAACTCCTTAACGATGAACATTCAATCAAAAATTCGACGTGTTCGTATTCGCATGAAAGAGCGAGTCAATTTGCGATTGCTTCGTTATTATTTGTGTTATCGGATGAGGATGGCGAGTTAATTGCTGACGATAATGTTGTTGTTGACGAGGTTATTAGCAATGACGGCGAAGACAAGGATAAGCAGAAGAAAGACGAAACCGATGCTAAAAAAGAAGCAAAGAAAGACGAACAGAAAAAAGATGCGGACAAAGATAAAAAAGACGCGGAGACCAAAGACGACAAGAAGTCGGACAAAAAGGATGCTAGCAAACCGGACGGCAAAAAAGATGAGCCGAAGAAACCGGATCGGTCTGAGCTTCAGAAGAAGTTGGACGAGGCGTTTGAGCGTTTTGTGCTTGAGGGTTTGAAGGATGTTGTGATGCATGAGGTTGGTCATACGTTGGGGTTGCGGCATAATTTCAAGGCGAGCAGTTGGCTTACTCTTGATGAAATCAATAATCCGAAACGTTCCAAAGAGTATGGAATTGCCGGTTCGGTTATGGATTATCTGCCGATGAATATTGCGCCGAAGGGCAAACCGCAAGGCGATTATTTTATGACAACGCTTGGACCTTATGATTATCTTGCGATTGAATATGGTTACAAGAATTTGTCGGGCGGAGTTGAAGGCGAGGTCAAGGAGTTGAGTGCGATAGCATCGCGTCAAGCGTTGAAGGGCAACCATTATGCGCCGGACGAAGATGTGGCAATGCACGATGATCCGCTTGCTATTAGGCGTGATATTGGGAGTCGTCCGATTGACTATGCGCGTTCAGCTACGGAGTTGTACTATCAACTTTTACCGCAAGTGTTGACCCGCGCGGCGAAAGATGGTGAAAGTTACAAAGATGTCGCGGGATTTTATTTGGCGATTTTTTCAAGACGATTGCAAGCTGATTATTATTTGGCAAGAAATATTGGCGGGCAATATCGTAACAGAGATCGTAGAGGTGATCCGGGCGGTCGGTTGCCGATTCAAATTGTCGATGCCAAAACGCAAAGGGAATCATTGGATTTTCTGTGCAAGACAATTTTCGCTCAAGGTAGTTTGTCGATTCCTGCGGATTTGTACAACAGATTCGGCGAAGAAATTTGGCTTAACGATGGTGGTTTTCGCGGGTCGAATTCAATTAATATTCGTGAGCTTTTCATTGAGTTAAGAATTGAAATTTTGGCTACGCTAGTCGGTCCTGAAACGTTGGCATTGATAAGCGATTCCCAATTCAGAAGCAAAGACAAGGACGATTTGTTTACGATTCAGGAACTTTTTGATAAATTGTCAAATACGATTTTCAAAGAGTTGGATACGATAGGCGAAGGTGAATTTAGCAATAAAAAACCGGCAATTGATTTGCAGCAACGTGAATTACAAAAAATGTATTTCGTGTTGCTTTCGTTTTATTCGGTCAGGGATGTAATTGGCGATTTATTATATTCAGGTATGCCGCATGACACGCAGGCAATTTCAAGAAATCAATTGACTGTGTTATCGAAGAAGATTGACGAGATTTTGAAGGGCGATGCAAAACTTGATCTTGGTTCGCGGTTACATCTTGAGAACTTGAAATCGAATGCGGACAAAGTATTCAATTCCGTGTTAAGCAAAGAATTATTTTAATTGAAAAAACCAATTGAAAGTAAACCGTAAAGTGTTGTGTACTCAAGCTGTTTTAAAATTCCTGAAGCTGGTCACGCAAGCGTAACAACGTGAAGCGGTTGTTCGAGGGCGAAGCCTATCGCCTTACCGGCTACGGCATAAAACACTATTCAAAACGCACATTAGATGCTGGCATCTAGTGTGCGTTTTTTTATTGGGAGTGTCCAGACACTGTCTGGACATTTAAAAATTCAAGCTACTTTATACTGAAGCTATTTTAAAATTCCTGAAGCTAAACACGCAAGCGCAACAACGTGAAGCGGTTGTTCAAGGGCGAAGCCTATCGCCCTACCAGCTACGGTATACCCAAGCTGTTTTAGATTTTATTTTTTTTATTGAAGGTTTGAAAGTTTTCGGTTAGTAGGGTACGTAGTTCATCGTGGAACTTTTTTTTGCATCTAAAAAAGCCCTTGCATGCC
>JAIRWK010000031.1 GCA_031268995.1 Planctomycetaceae bacterium | reverse complement strand
TGTTGTTCTACAATTGACAATTGTTGTTCTACAATTGGCAATTGTTGTTCTACAATTGACAAATTTTGCCCGCCTAAATGTTCAAAAAAGACAAAATTTGCCCAAAATTGCTTCAAAATGATGCAAATTTGGTTGAATTGCTCATTATACTCAAGCTGTTTTGAAATTCCTGAAGCTGATAACAACGTGAAGTGGTTGTTCGAGGGCGAAGCCTACCGCCAATACCGGCTTCGGTATATCGTCATGGCAATTCTAGTCCGCCGGTTAGTAGTGAGCCTTGAAGCAATACGTAGGCTTCCCAGAATTTGTCCACACAATCCAAATACTCAACCCGCACCGAAATAAGTGTACGTTGCGTGTTCAATAATTCTGTTGAATTAACCACGCCATGCTTGTAACCCGTTAAAACTAAATCAAACGACTCTTGAGATTCACTCAATAAATTATTTTTGTATGTTTTGACTCGTTGAAAAGCCGATTGGTAATCTGAATAAACCTCTTGAAAACGAATTGATAAAAGTGTTCGTAAACGTTCTGCGTTGTGAATTGCGGCGGCGGTTTCCATTTTTGCGCGTTGGATATTGCCTTGATTTTTATTGTAAATTCGTAACGGTACCGCAACACCAAAAGATAATTCGGCATTGTCCGTTTCCGTGTTATGCAACAACGAAATATTTGCCGCGTAATCTCGTTTTGTTTCGGCATATTCTTTTTCTTGTTGCGATTTGGCGGCTTCGATTTCCAATTGCGATAACACAACCTGCGGACTGCTCTGCAACATACCCGCTAATGCCGACTCCGGTTGCACCTCCAATGGTAACTCCGTAACATCGTCCGCTATCGATAACAACTCCTCAGGCAAACGACCAAGCAATAACGCCAAAATTTTACTCGACGACTTGTACGCAATAAGCGCATCATCCAACACTAATTTTGTCCGCTTCGCTTGAATCTTCAACGCCAAAAATTCCGTCCGCGAAATCTGTTTACCGTCCGCAAGCCGAACACTTACTTGATACGCCTCTTCGGAATTTTTCAATAACTCCGTCAATAACACATATTTCCTTTCGGCAATTGCAGTCCTGTAAGCCGCCGCCATCGCGTCATTCAGCACTTTTTGTTCTTGTACAGCGCAACGTTGTTGTGTTGTGAGAAATTCTTTGCTTTCAGCGATTTGGCGAGCGGTCAATTTGTGTTTGTTGATTATTGTCTGTGAAATTTGTACGCCGTGTTTTCCCGAATTGCCCCGACTCAACTCATCGGCAGCATAACCAATCAACGGATTCTCTTTCAAACCAGCTTGTATCCATTGCCCACGCGCCGCATCAGCTTTCCTGCGAAGTTGCAACAACGCCGCATTCGACAAAATAGCTTCAGAACGAACAACTTCCAACGTAATCACCTTGCCCAACACGCCAACCTTCGCCATATCAGTCTTCTCCGCAATATAACGATTATTGCGTTCACTCTGCGCTGCGGATTCAGACGACGCTAAAAATAATAATTGTAAAGATAAAATAATTGTAAACAGATTTCTATAATCACATTTCATGTTTTGGTTTCCTTTTGTAAAGGTGTATTATTTTTCGTGATGAGATTTAAAGCACAGTAGGGACATAAGGGACAAAAAGGACATAAGGGATATTGGGGGCAATTCCCTAAAGATGTTCAAAATTGTTGGGGCAATTATTACGATTGCCCTAATGATGAGAACAATCCCTGTGATTGCCCTCGAATTGTAAGGGCAATCGCAAGGGTTGCCCCAATAAAAAATGTATTGACATGGGACAAAGATTATTTTATCTCCGATGTCATTTAATTTTTTTTGGTCAAATTTGATTTGTTTTTTGTTGAATGTTTTTGATGGTGTTTTGTCCGAAAGTCCAAAATAGTGCTGGGCGGATTAGAAATTCCATCAATGTTGATGTGATCATTCCTCCGACGATTACGGTTGCGATTGGGTACAGAATTTCTCGTCCGGGTGTGTTTGGTGAAAAAGTTAGCGGTAAAAGTCCAAGTGTTGCCGTCAACGCCGTCATCAATACCGGCGCAACACGGTCTTTGCCCGCCTTGATCAACAACTCCTTCGATACCGCCTCGCCCTCATACCGAACCAAATGAAAATAATGATCAATAAGCAAAATACCATTCCGCGCCGAAATTCCACAAAGCGAAATCATCCCAACAAGATTCGGAATCGTCCTGTCTTGTCCCGTCAACACCATCGCCGCAACCGCCCCAACTAAAGCACAAGGCATCGCCGCCATAATTTGCAACACCACATTAGCTGAACCGAACATGCGAAACAAAACGACAAAAATTCCAATAAACGAAACCGCCGATAATAACACAATCTTTTGCATCGATTCCTGCTCACTTTGAAATAAACCCGTCATCTCAATATGCACATTGTCCGCCGTCAACTCACTCCAAAACGGAATAAGTACCCGATCAATATCACGTTTGACATCAACCGCACCACGCCCTCGCGGATTCATTTGAAGCACAATTTGCGGAACACCCGCTTCGTGATCAATTTTGCTCGGACTGCTTGAATCTGGATCAATCTCGGCAACCGCCGCAAGCGGAATCATCCCGCCAACCGGTAAACGAATCGGTAATTGCCGCAACACCTCCCGATCTTCACGATACCGATCACTCAATCGCACCAACACACCAATCGTTCGTTTGCCTTCAAGAATTTTTGTCGGCACGCTGCCATAAAGCGCAGTCTCCAACATCCCATTGACATCTTCAGCCGTCAACCCGTAACGAGTCAACTCATCACGTTTAAGCGTAATACGAAGCTGCGGAATCTCAACTTGTACCGGATCAATTCGCGGTACGCCAAGATTGGGAATGTTCGCAATCAACTCCTGAATCCGTAACGCTCGTTTACGCAAAACCGCTAAATCCTCGCCGCGAATCTTCAACGCAATCTTCGCACGAGTCCCACTCCTCAAATGAGCAATCAAATGTTGCAGCGGTTGATCGTAAAATGCAATCAACGCCGGATTATTTTCCGCCGAAATCACCTTCTCAATGTCGTTGAAAATATCCTCAATTGACCGACCGCTTTTCAAATCCAATGAACACAACATCTCCGACATGTTCACCGGAACAGGATGCTCGTCCAACTCCGCCCGCCCCGTTCGCCTAACCACAGAACATACGCCGTCTATTTGCAAAAGTTGTTCACATATTTTTGTTGCGTATTCACGGCTGCTCGCAAGCGACTTGCCCGCCGGTAAAGTAATATTAACTTGCGGCGCGCCTTCGTTGAACGGCGGAACAAAATCGCGTTGCATTGTAAAGAAAATCACTCCGGCAATAATCACCAATAACATTGACCCGCAAAGAATCACCTTTGGAAATTTCAACGAAATACGAATCGCAAACTCCGCCAATACCTTCGCCGTCCGCAAAATAAATCCGTCTTTTTCGTGTTGTTTGTCTGCAATTGCGGGCAATATATTTTTGTTGGTTTGGGCAACAGGATTTGATCTTGAACTATCATTTTGCGATGTTGAGATTGCGTGTTCAATTTTGGGAATCTTGAAATAGCTTGAGTACAAAAGATACGATAACACCGGCGTAACCGTAATCGATACAAGCAACGACGCAAGCAACGAAACAACATAAGCAATACCAAGCGGCGCAAATAATTTGCCCTCCATACCCGTTAAAAAAAATACGGGAATAAACACAATCACAGTTACAAACGTACCAAAGACAATTGAATTGCGGATTTCCTTGCTCGCACGAAACACAACATTTATTGTTTTGTCCGGTCGCTCTTTGGTAAAATTTTGCCGAAGCCGGCGAAAAATATTCTCAACATCAACAATCGCATCATCAACAAGTTCGCCAATCGCCACCGCAAGTCCGCCAAGCGTCATCGTGTTGATCGTCAAACCAAACCACGCGAAAATAATACACGTAATCAAAAGCGAAATCGGCATTGCAAGAACCGTAATAAATGTTGCGCGAATATTCATCAAAAATAAAACCAACACAATCACGACCAACAATGCACCAAGCCACAACGCCTCAACAACATTGTTGACCGCAAGCTGAATAAACGTCTGCTGTTGATAAAGCGGCTCAATCCGTAAACCTGAATATTGCACAACCAACGCCTTGTGAATGTCCGCAACTTGATTTAAAATCGTTTGCGAAAGTTTGCGTGTATCTTGTCCGGCTTGCTTCTCAATAACCATCAATACCGCCGCGCCGCCTCTGATCTTGCCGTCTTTATCCTTCGTGAACGTCGCCGAATCACCGGCTTTCACCGCCGCTCCAATCCTCACATCCGCAACCTGATGTAATTGAACAGCAGGTTCAACATTACCCTTGACCACTATCTTTTCAATATCTTGCAACGTCTCAATCCGACCAACACTACGCACCAATAATTCGTCCGAACCTTGCTCTGTAAGAAATCCGCCGGTAACATTGCGGTTACTTTTATTGATCGCTTCTTCGACTTCTTTGATCGTTACGTCGTACCGTTGCAAATCATCAACACGAACTTGTACTTGATATTGCTTGACATCGCCGCCCATTACAAGAATTTCCGAAATCCCGCCGCTACCCATTAACCGCTTGCGTATCACCCAATCAGCAAGCGACCGCAATTCCATCGGCGATAATTCGTCATTCTCGTCCCACAACGTAAGATACATAACTTGTCCCATCATCGAAGCCATCGGAGTCATACGCGCAACAATCCCCGACGGTAATAAAGCAGCCGATAATTGCAAACGCTCCTCGACAATCTGCCGACAACGAAAACCGTCCATATTCCAATCAAACTCAATCGTAAACATGGACAATCCCGCTGTTGAGTTACTGCGAATTGCCGTGATACCGGTTGCCCCGATGAGATACGACTCAATCGGCATCGTTACAAGCGTCTCAACCTCCTCCGGTGCCATCCCCGCACACTCCGCAATTACAACCACTCGCGGTCTGCTCAAATCCGGCAAAACCTCTATCGGTAAACGCTCCGCCTGATAAAAACCATAAACAATCAAACCAATCGCAAACGCTAATATCAAAAATTGATTGTTCAACGAAAATCGAATAACACGGTTAAGCATGATTTGGATAATATTGGTTGGAGAATATTGGTGGTGAATGAAATATGATTTTTATGATTTCTGATATACCGAAGCCGGTATGGGCGGTAGGCTTCGCCCTTGAACAATCGCTTCATGTTGTTGCGCTTCCGTGTTCAGCTCCATGAATTTTAAAGTAGCTTGAGTATATTTTTTTATAATCTGCGTCATCTGCATGCTAATATTTTTTAATGTACGTGATCGCCATGATCAACTGAGCCTGAGGCGGATTTTGGTTTTAGGCGTTGGGCGTTGAGGGCGTTTAGTAGGAATGTTGCGCCGCGACCTGCTATTTGTGCGTTTGGCAGTATGGATCCGTCGTTGGCGATTACGGCTTGGGATTTTGTTTGGTATAGCAATCGTACCGGACATTTCCGCCAAACCTTTTGCCCGCCATCTTCGCCAACCCATTCAAATACCGACGCTTCTCGTAACTCCTTCGCAATCGCATCAACCGGTAACACAATACAATCATCAATCGTCTCATAACCAATATTCAACTCGCAACGTTGTCCCGTTTTGAATTGCCAAGTAATAAAACGTTGCGGCGAACCGTTAGTTTGAATTGTTTTGTCCGCAAGAATTTTGTTACGAAATTCAACTAGACAAGATAACGTTCTCGTTTGCGGATCAATACGGTTGTCAACACTGCGAAGACGCAAATCCGTTATCGTACAATTGCCGTCAAACGACGCGCTCACCGGATTCTTTTCAATAAGTGCCTTTGTAACAAGTTCCTCGTTGAACGCAAAAACTTTGCCCTCAATAAACAACTCCGATAAATCACCTAAATTGCAAAGCGTTGTTCCTTGTTGAACCTGTTGCCCCAATTCAATAAATACCTCATTCAATTGCAACGGCGTAACAGATTGCGGAACTTTTACCAACATCGTTTTGATGATTTGGCATTTACGGCTGATCGTGTCAATAATGTCATTTTCCGAAAGACCAAGCAGACGCAAAAGATTTCGATGATTCGCAATAGACGCATCTAGTTCTTTCTTCTGATACGAGAGTTTGCGGATTTCTTGCGGGGCAACTTCTTCGCCGATTTTCAAATAACGTTGATATTCCGCTTCGATGTTTTCAATTCGTTGCACAAAATCAATCAACTCCGTTTGAGCTTTGGCAAGCTCCGGCGTTGTAAGCGTCAACTCAAAAAGCGGAGTTTCTGCTTGAACAGTGCTATTCGGTTCTACAAATATTTTGCTAACAACTCCACTCATCGGCGATGGAATTTTAATAACCGATTTGCCCGACCGATCAATAACCATCGCCGGAATCGTCAACTCCTTGCTAAACGTTCCAACCGTAACTTTGACAATCGATTGCTCGTCAATTCCACTGTTAAGCAACGCTTGCCGATTCAAAATAATCGTGTCAACTTCACCAACATCCGCAACAACAGAGCCATGATCGCGGTCGTGATCTTGATCATGTTCGTCCTTGACAATAATATGAAAATACACCTCGCCCACAACAACAGCAATAAATATCAAAAACAAAATAATATAAAAAATAATAGTACGCATTTCATGTATTTTTGTAAAAAGGAAAATCATACCGTAGCCGGTAAGGCGAGAGGCTTCGCCCTTGAACAACCGCTTCACGTTGTTGCGCTTGCGTAATCAGCTTCAGGAATTTTAAAATAGCTTGAGTATAATGAGGTTGCGTTTTCGTTAAAGGGTTGCTGAAAATTCCCGAAGTTGAACGCGCAATCGCAACAACATTAAGCTATCGTTCGCAAGCGAATACCGCACACGCAGGCTACAGTGTAACAATTACAGGACACGCAAAGAAAACGCGCAATATCAAACGAGAAACGTCTGATTGATAAGATAAATTGGTAACGCCGACGATGATAAAATATTCGGCGTTGTTGCACCAGACAATTTAATCGATAACTCCGTTGACCAAACACTAAAAACAACAATACCTAAATCAACATCGGTAATAGTTGGTAACGCTACCTTCAAAACATCAACATCAAACGAAACAGCACAACAAACACAACAATTATGTTCATTGTGTTCATTTTCTATTTGGGTTGAATTTTGTCCTGATTGAGAGGTGTTGGGGTGATAGTGTTGGTGTAGGTTGTGTTGGTGATGTTCGTGAAAGAGGTGAGTGTGAGATCGATTGGTGTTTTGATGCCAATGTTCGCAAAAAAGCCCGGTGGTCTGCGCCAATTGACCGGCGAGAGCAAAAAATATCAGGATTTGCGAAAAAAATTTTTGCATAATAGTAAACAATTCATTTTGACCGGCTTACCTAAACGATATTCAAAATTCCTCAACCAGCATCTACGCATTCGGAAACCACAACCACAATACGCTTCGACACAACACACCATTTTTCCGGTGATGTTGCGGTTTATCGGTTATTACAACGGCGTGTGTTTAGTGAATCTTGGACTTCTATCAAGTTTTCGTGTATTTTGCGTGAGAGTGTGTGAATAGTCTATTGTGTTTCTCTTGAATTTTCGTTATCATTTTGGTCTTTCATGTCGGTTGGTGAAGGGAAGTGGCACAAGGGATACGATGTGGCACGATGGGGCAAAAAAGACGGCGTGCAGATTTGGAGGAGATGTTCGCAAGATCAGAAATAGAATCTAATCCGCGATTATCCTTAAATCTGAGTTATCTGCGTGCTGATTTTAGATTGTACATTTAATATTATTTAATCTGTGAAAGTACTTAGTTATCCTAATTCGGTTTTGTCGTATAAATGTAAGCCGATTGCGGTGATCAATCAGCAGTTGCGTGATTTGGTGGCGGCGATGTTTCAGGTGATGTATTCGTCAAATGGGGTTGGTTTGGCTGCCAATCAGGTTGGTTATCCGTTGCAACTTTTCGTAATGAATGAAACCGGCAACTCCGAAAAAACCGAAAACGAATACGTGCTTATCAATCCTGTTATATCGCGGCGTAAAGGCAATCAAATTGATCAGGAAGGTTGTTTGAGTTTTCCGGGTGTTTCCGCAGATGTGAATAGGGCAAAATCAATTGAAATCGAATCAATTGCAATCGACGGCTCCGTGCAATTCTTCAAATGGATAGATAGACAAGCACGTATAGCACAACACGAATACGATCACTTAAACGGAATCAATTTTGTTGATCGTTTAACAGAATCATCGTTAGACGAAATTCGCGACGACCTTGACGAACTTCAAATAAATCACGAAAACGATATTCGTCTCGGTTTTGTCCTGTCGGATCAAGAAATCCAAAATCAAATCGCCGAATTGGAAAAACAATTTTGCGAATAGGAGTGAAAAACCAGTGCTTATTTCTGTCCGTGCAATTGCGATTACGGGTTTTATTGCGTGGTTTTCAGCATTTTTTGTGCTTGCCTTTCCTGCGGATGGTTTGCATTCGGCGGTGAAGGAGCTTTGGCAATATCCGCTTATCTATTTGCCCGAAGTTTTTGCACAAGCGAGGTTGGCGGATCGGGTAACGCTTTTTGGAATGGCGATTGGTTTTATTTTTTGCGGCGGTTTATGTGATCGTGTCGGGCGTTATAAAACCATGCTTATTTGTCTAACGTTGTCGCCGTTTTGTGCTACGATTTGCGGTTATTTTTCAGATGTTGGGCTTTTTATTATTTTACATTTTCTGGTTGGGTTATTTGTTGGCGGGACGTTGGTTTCTAGTACTGCGTTTATTTTTGAATCGGTTCCATCGGGCAGGCGTTGGCGGATGTTTAATTTGGTAATAATTGGCGGCGTGTTTGGGGCAATTTTATCGCTTTCGCTTGGAATGATTGGCTGGCGTTCTCTGTATCAAATTCAAATGATACCGATTTTTTTTGTGCCGTTACTTTGGCATTGGTTTGATGAGCCGTTGATCTGGAAATTTGCCGTGCGTGATAAAGATGTTGGCAATACCGAGAAATCGCAATCCGCATCCAACCAACTCGCCGCCGCCGACAACGCCGGTAATGTCAACAACACTTCGTCCGAAAATAATTCGGAATACAAAAAAAATCTTCAACGTTTTTTTGCCTCAACGATAAATAAACTTGCGAATACTTATTTCGTATCGATTAGTGAAATGTTATTGAATCGGCGGCGGCATCTTTTAGTTCCGGCGTTGTTATTGACGTTTTTTGGTGTTTGCGGGATGGTGTTATCGTTGATTAGTTTTGGCAATGCGGTACGTCAAAATATTTATTGCGATTATGATCTTGATGTGCGGACAGCGTTGCGGGTGCAAAGCGGCGAGATTGATGTGAATGATGTTGATGTGGTGTTAGCTGCGTATATTATTGAGAAGCCTTTGATACTTGAGATTATTAATGTTGAGGACAGCAGGATTGATTTATTGCCGAAGGTGTTGCGTAGTTATGGTTATTCGCGGGATGATGTGCCGGCGTGTGTGGCGGATGGTCTTTTTGAGTTAGTGCGGCGGTTGCGTGGTGAGCGGATAACGAAAGAGTTGGTAATGGATCGCGCGGTAATGCGGTGGAATTCAAAGTTCTACAACGGACGAGCTGAAATTGATATACCGGAGTCGGATAAGAATCGGATAAAATCAAAAGCCGGTTCTTTTCTTGCAATCGGTGAGCAAACTCTCCTTGAAATCCTGATACAAAACCAACAAACCAACGACAAAAATAAAAACCGCGATCTTGCAAGCGAACGCCGAAAAACAAACATTGACAAATGGCAAGAATGGTGCGATGAATTTTTATTGTTGTGGGACAATTTATTAACTGTAACGGAAAATCGGTACGAAGAGAGTGAAGTTGTAGTTTATGTGATGAAGTTATTTTTTTTAACGGGGAGTTTATGTTGTGGTTTAATTGTTTTTTTGATGATGTTTTTTAATTGGGCAAACCGCAGCTGGTCGCAACGAAGAATATTTTGTGCGGTGTTTTTGTTATCGGCGTTGTTATCAATGATGGCGATAATGTTATCGCGTGTGGGTTTATCGTTTTGGTTTTCGAGGTGTTATATTTTTGTGTGCGGCGGTTGTGCGGTGTTATTAATTACGTGTTACTTGACGGTAATTCCGGCAATGTTTCCAGTGAGCCAAAGAGGAGCGGCAATTGGGTTTTGTTTTGGTGTACCGTTATTAGTTGTGTTTGTGGCGGTTTGTAGTATTTCGGTACCGTATGTTTTTTATTTGGTGCCGATCTGTTTTGTGTCAGGTGTTTTCGTGATAGGAATGCCAGCGAGAAAAAGCCGAAAAATTATAGAGACATAAGGGACATTGAGGAAAAGGGGAATTTTGGTGTGTGGAGAAAATTTTAGAGTCTGCGGGAACGGAAGCCTCGTTCTCAGGAACGGAAGCCTCGTTCTCAGGAATGGAAGCCCAGTTCCGGCTTTGTTTTGTACATTTCGTGTTTAAAAGTTCCCCCCTCTGTGTTCTTTGTGGTTATACCAAAGCTGGTAGAGGTTTTATACCGTAGGCGGTAAGGCGATAGACTGCCCTTGAACAACCGCTTCACGTTGTTGCGCTTGCCTAACGCTCTGCGTTGCGGGTTTACCGTAGCTTCAGGAATTTTAAAATAGCTTGAGTATAAAGCAAAAGAAACCACCCCTAACCCCTCCAAAGAGGGGAATAATTCCCCTCTTCGGAGGGGTTAGGGGTGGTTCCCCTTAACGTTTTTGAGTCAGATATTTTCCTGTAATTGAATTTTTATTTTTGGCAATATCTTCAGGGTATCCTTCCGCAACAATATTTCCTCCGTGAACTCCGCCGCCCAATCCTAAATCTATTACCCAATCAGAAGCCCTTATCACATCCAAATTATGCTCGATCACTATCACGCTACCGCCAATCTCTATCAGACCAAAAAGAATTTCAAGCAAACGTTTGACATCGTGCTTGTGTAAACCAAAAGTCGGTTCGTCTAAAACATAAAGCGTATGATCTTGTTCAATCTGTTCTTTTTTTCCGGCATTTGCCAATTCTGTTGCGAGTTTTATGCGTTGTGCTTCGCCGCCGGACAATGTCATTGCGGATTGCCCTAGTTTCAAATAACCCAAACCGATGTTGCACAAACTCGCCAAAAATTTATTTATTCGCGGCACATTCTCAAAAAATTTCGACGCTTCATCTATCGACATTTCAAGCACATCCGCAATCGACCGACCTTTGTAAAGAATTTCCAACGTCTCTTTATTAAATCGTTTACCCTTGCAATCAGGACACGTAACATTCAATTCACCTAGCAAACGCATTTTAATTTTGATCGTTCCATAGCCGCCGCACTTCGCGCAACATCCGCCGCCTTTTTTGTAACGATTATTATTATTACGTGTTGTTTGATTTTTTGTTTTTTCGGCGTTATTTTTTGTACCTAATATAAACCATTCGGTGGTGTAGCCGCGTTGTCGAGATTCTTTTGTCATTGCAAATAGGCGGCGAATGTCGTCAAATAAACCTGTGTATGTTGCGGGAGTGCTTCGCGGGGAACGACCTATCGGCGATTGATCAACTTCTATCAACCTGTTTATATTTTCCATGCCAACAATTTCGCAACACTTGCCCGCAAATTTATCCATGAAATTATCTGTGATTTTGCCGACCAATAAATAATTACGCAATATCGGTACAAGCGTTTCGCAAACAAGTGAGCTTTTCCCGCTGCCGCTAATGCCCGTAACACAAACCAATTTGCCCAACGGAAATGTTACATTGATACCGCGTAAATTATGTGTTGTAACACCGGTGAGTTTGATGGTGTTGTTCGTGGTTTTACGGCGTTTTTTAGGCGAAGGCATGACGAGTTCGCCGTTGAGATATTTCATTGTCAACGATTCCTTGCAACCGTCAGGATAAATTGACACCGCCCGTGATCCTTTTGCCATACCGATTCCGGTATTGGCGATAGGCTTCGCTCCTGAACAACCGCTTCGCGATGCTACGCTTGCGTGTTCAGCTTCGGGAATTTTAAGACAGCTTGAGTATATCATCTCGCCAACAACATTTCCGCCAAACTCACCCGCACCAACTCCAATATCAATTATCCTGTCAGCTTCACGCATTATATCTTCGTCGTGTTCGACGATAAGCAATGAGTTTCCGTTATTTTGTAGTTTGCGCAAATAATTTATCAGTTGCGCGGTATCGCGCGGATGCAATCCCGCCGTCGGTTCATCAAGCACATAACACACACCAACCGGCATTCCGCCAATCGCATTAGCAAGCCTAACACGTTGCAATTCGCCGCCGCTAAGCATATTTGCTGAACGATCAAGCGTCATATAATCCAACCCGTTTTGCTCCATAAACCGCAACCGCAACAAAATCTGCTCAACCGCCAACCCAACAATTTCATACGCCGAATCCGGAATATCTATATTGGCAAAAAACTCAATCGCCTCCGAAACCGTAAACGCACATATCTCAAAAATATATTTTCCACTCACCGTAACATTCCGCGCCGTAATTCCAAGCCGTGTGCCTTTACATTCAGGACAAATTTGTTCGTCGCCCGAATTGTCAACATGATTTTTTGTTTCAATATATCCTTTGCCCGCACATAATTTGCAAACACCATAAGGCGAATTAAAACTAAATGTTCGCGATTCAATTTCATCGTAACTAATATTACACTGCGGACAACTATGCAAAGTGCTAAACAAAATATCTTGCCAAACGGATTCGGTTGAGCCGTCTGTTTTTGTGAGGCGTTCTTTTTCGTACGATATTATCAACGTTCCTTCGCCGTGTTTTAGAGCGAGTTGCAATGACTCGTTGAGGCGTTGTTCGATATCGTCCTTCAAAATTAAACGGTCAATAACCGCTTCAATGTTGTGTTTTTTATGCGGGTCAATTATTGGATGATTTTGGAGATCGTGAATTTCGTTATCTATGCGGACACGTGAAAAACCAGCTTTAGAAATGTTTTGCAATATGTTTTCATGACTCCCGTCAAGATCGCGGACAAGAGGCGAAAGCACAATAAATTTTGAATTTTGCGGAAGAGACAGAATGTTGTTTATGATTTGGTTTGTTGATAAATTTTGGATAACACGATTGCACTTGTAACAATGAACCACACCAACACGAGCAAATAAAATACGCAAATAATCATAAATTTCACTTATCACCGCAACATTATTTCGTTTATTATTTATCCGCGCATGTTGTGTTATCGCAATCGTCGGAGGCAAACCTTTGATCAAATCAATATCAGGGCGTGGAAATTGTCTGATGAATTGTCGAGACCGCAATGATAAAGTTTCGATGAATTGTCTTTCTGATTCGGCGTGAATTGTATCGAGGGCAAGCGAGCTTTTCCCGCTGCCGCTGACTCCCGTCAAAACAACCATCTCACCACGCGGAATATTAAGCGAAATATTTTTTAAATTATTAGTTCGCGCACCATAGATTTCAATGTATTTCATTTTAGTGTTAATTATACCGTAGCCGGTAGGGTGATAGGCTTTGATATATACTCAGGCTGTTTTGAAATTCTCGAAACTGAACACGCAAGCGCAACAACAGGAAGCGGCTGCTCAAGGGCGAAGCCTATCGCCCTAACGGCTACGGTATATTTATCTTGAATATCTCTCTTCAAATCGAATGGCTAAATAACTTTCATATCGTCTCATATCGAGCCTGCCTTCTGCGACGGCGTTTTTTATTGCGCAGTCTTCTTCGTGCAAATGCACACAATCTGGATAATGACAAAAATTTTCATAAGGTCTCAAATCACGAAAAAATCCCAATACCTCCTCAGGAATAATATCCCAAAGCATAAATTGCCTGATGCCGGGTGTGTCAACTACATAGCCTCCGCTCGATAACTCTAATAGTTCCGCAGTTGTTGTTGTATGTTTGCCTTTTTGTTCCGCGCCAAGTTCCGAAACCCTTAACTTCAGACAAGAGTCAATCGCATTAAGCAACGACGATTTGCCCACGCCGCTTTGCCCCACAATCACACTCTCACACCCGCGCAACTTGCCCCGTAACCTGTCAATCCCAAGACCACTAACAACACTCGATAAAATCACCTCATAACCCATCTGCGCATAAACACCAACCAACGGCTGCAATTCAAATAACTCAATCAGATCAACTTTATTGATACAAATGATCGGTTTAATTCCCGCCTTTTCAGACATGATAAGCATTCGGTCAATCAAATTCGGCTTGAATGCCGGTTGGGTTGCGCTTGCAATAATCAGAACTTGATCAACATTCGTAACAATAACATGTTTTCGATGTTTACTCTCGCGTGAAATTATCCCATGTCGCGGTTCAACACGTTCAATCATTCCCTCAATATACGCCGTAGCCGGTGCAGCTTGACTATAATTGTGGTTATTGGTTGAATTATCGTTACAATTATTCGCCGCCCGAAATAATACCCGATCACCGGCAACTACAGGTTGACGTTCTTTGGTCGATAACGTTTTCAATATTCGCCGCGTAACACAACTAAAAATTCGCCCGTCATCCGCCCGAACTTCCGAACTTGCACCATGAACACGAATAACACGCCCCGAAATTACCGCATCCGCATCCACTTTCGGCACAACTTCAAACCCATCTCTTTGCTCCGAATCACCACGCAATAACTCACCAACAACCGTACGACGACGAGACATATCACCTTTACCGCCGATACGTTCAGCTTGAGTTTCCTTCTCTTCTTCAAATCCATGTTCTTGAAATTGCCGAGTCAAATCCGAATCGCGAGTCCGCTCATTACGATTCCGCCGAAACTCAACCCGCACCTTCTGTGTCTTTTTCATGCAATTATGTTCAAGCTATTTTAAAATTCCCGCGGCTGGACACGCAAGCGTAACAACGTGAAGCGGTTGTTCAAGGGCGAAGCCTATCGCCTTACCGGCTACGGTACAATGCAAACCTTAACACGGTTTATTTTGACGACACGCAAAACGTCGTATTTTTTTGCACGCTGATAGCGCAAGATTATTTTTGATGTTCGCGGATCAGAATCATATCTGCGAATATCCCTCTAATCTGCGTTTTTTGCGTGCCTACTCTTGGCTACGGTATATTTATAATTTTATTATCAATTAGCCTTGTGGTTTCTATTTTTACAGCTAACAAAATTACTGCTTCGGGGCAATTGTCTAAAGTTTTTAATTCCTTTAAGTTTTTTGTATCGGCAATCGCAATATAATCGATCTTGGCATCAACAGCTGTCAAAATTTTGTCCCGTACTGCCCCAATAATTTTGCCAACATCCCGACAACCTTCACTTACAATAAGATTCTCCGCAATCAACAGACTTTGGGAAAGAACGGTTGCTTGTATTCGTTGCGCGGCGGACAAATACGAGTTGCGGCTACTCAAAGCAACTCCATCCGCGCCGCGAATAATCGGACACGCAACAATATCTATCGGAATATTCAAATCAGCAACCATCTTTCTAATAGCACAAACTTGCTGATAATCCTTCAACCCAAAATAAGCAACATCAGCACCCGAAATATTGAATAATTTCAATACCACCGTTGACACTCCGTCAAAATGCGTTGGACGAAAAGCTCCTTCCAACATACCCGTTACCCCGCCAACATGAACAACCGAATCAAAACCCAACGGATACATCTCCTCAACACTAGGCACAAACAACCGCACTTTATCACGCAAACCCGCCGATTCAACAAGATTTTTGTCTGCATCAAGCGTTCGCGGATAGAGGTTGAAATCTTCATTTTGTCCGAATTGTTTAGGGTTGACAAAAATCGAAACTACCACCGCACCACAATCACGCCCCGCCGCACGAACAAGACTAATATGCCCCTCATGCAAACCACCCATCGTAGGAACAAGACCAACCCGAACCCCAAACTTCCGTTGAGAACTCGACCAACTAAATAACTCACCAGACGACGTAATAATCATTTCACTATCGATTATATAAACGGCTTTTTATACTGAAGCTGTTTTAAAATTCCTAAAGCTGGACACGTAAGCGCAACAACGTGAAGCGGTTGTTCAGGGGCGAAGCCTATCGCCCTACCGGCTACGGTATATCTTTTTTGCACAAAATTTTAAGGGACAAAAGGGACTCTCTTTAATATATCATTTCGTTTACGGTTTTTCCGGCGGGGATCATTGGCAGGACGTGTTCTTTGTATGGTATAGCTACATCCAATAGAAATGCTTTTGGACTCTCGATCATTTTTTTAATTGCGTTGCGCAAATCCGTTTTGACCGACACGCTCATCGCCTCCCAACCATAACCCTTCGCAATTTCCACATAATTCGGATAACGATTTGCCGGCGAATAGCCATCGCCTTTGCCGAAATTTTCCGGGTCTGTTATTCGACCGAGATAGGTATTTGCGCGATTGGCGTTGTTGAATCTGTCTTCCCATTGGACTACCATTCCAAGATGCTGATTGTTCATCAACATTACTTTGACCGGAATATCTTCACAAAAACAACTCGCCATTTCTTGAATATTCATTTGAAAACTGCCGTCGCCGTCAATATCAATCACCAACTTCTCAGGCATTGCCGCCTTCGCCCCAATCGCCGCCGGTAAACCAAAACCCATCGTCCCAAGACCACAACTCGAAATCCATGACCTAGCCTTGCTAAACCTGTAATATTGAGTAACCCACATCTGATGTTGCCCAACTCCCGACGCTATAATTGTGTCAATATCTTTGGTCATGTCCCACAACGTTTCTATTGCGTATTGGGGCAAGATGTATTTTGATTCGCGGTCATACGCAAGAGGCATACTCGACTTCCACTCGTCAATTTTGCCCCTCCACGCCGATAAACCCGCGCCCAAATTCCAACCCAAAGAATGTAACTTACCATTGAGTTCAATCAACACATTTCTGACATCATCGACAATAAATAAATTCGCTTGCTTTACTTTGTTTATTTCCGACGGATCAATATCGACATGCACAATTTTTGCGTTCGGGGCAAAACCGGACGATAAACCCGTTACTCTGTCGTCAAAACGTACACCAAACGCAATAAGAAGATCACAATTATAAGCCGCTAAATTCGCATAAGCCGTACCGTGCATCCCTATCATTCCAAGAGATAACTCATGATCACGCGGGAAAATCGATAAACCCATCATCGTCGTCGCAACAGGAACTCCCGATAATTCCGCAAAACGTAATAACTCATAAAACGCCTCCGCCGAAACCACTCCGCCGCCGGCATAAATTACAGGACGTTGCGATGTTTTAAGAAGCTCAAGCAACTTTTTGCAAAACATATCAGACGAATTGCCGCCTGCGCCGTCTGATGTTGCGGGTATCGGTTGGTAACCGGGTAAATTCATCGCAGGATCAAAATCAGGAACACAAAATTGACTCTGAATATTTTTTGGAACATCGATTAACACCGGACCAGGTCTGCCCGATGCCGCTACATACAACGCCTCTTTGACCACACGAGTAAGATCGTTTATGTTCGTAACAAGATAATGATGTTTGGCAATCGTTCGACACACCTCAACCATCGGCGTTTCTTGAAACGCATCACTGCCAATCGAATCCGTGCCGACTTGCCCTGTGATAACAAGAATCGGAATACTATCCAACTTCGCGTCGGCAATTATTGTAACAAGATTAGTTGCGCCGGGACCGCTTGTTGCCATGCAAACGCCGATGTTGCCCGTTGCCCGTGAATAACCATGCGCCGCAAAACCGCAACCTTGCTCATGACGCGGCAAAATCACACGAAGTTTATCTCGATAACGTGTCATCGCTTGGTGCAACGGAATACTGCAACCGCCCGGATACGCAAATATCGTCGTTACGCCCGCATTTATAAGCGACTGAATTAATATATCCGCGCCGCTAATTTGCAACTGCGCACTTGGCACGCCCGCGTGCGAATTATTTTCCGTGATTAAAGAACACATCAAAATGTCTCCAATTATACTGAAGCTGTTTTAAAATTCCTGAAGCTGCGGTAAACCTGCAACGCAGAGCGTTAGGCAAACGCAACAACGTGAAGCGGTTGTTCAAGGGCTAAGCCTATCGCCCTACCGGCTACGGTATAAAACTGTTTTTGTGCGGAAGTTTTTTTACCGCGAAGTAACAAAATCGACCAAAGCCAATCGAAATCAGCTTTGGTCGAAAAAAATTATTCATCACTGATTGTCGGTGTTATTTTTCATCCAACACATCAACCGACTCGAATTTTTTGCCTTCCAGCATTTCCAAACTTGCACCGCCGCCCGTACTGACGTGTGATACTTTGTCAGCGAATCCGAGTTGTTGAATTGCCGCCGCGCTATCGCCGCCGCCGATGATGCTGATTGATTTGCTGTCGGCTATGGCTTGGGCAATTTGTTTCGTTCCTTCGTCAAAAGGCGGAATTTCGCTCACGCCCATCGGACCATTCCAAACCACCGTTTGGGCTTCCTTGACAATCTCCGCATAAATTTTCGCCGTCTCTGGACCTATATCCAACCCTTGCCATCCGGCTTCAATTTTGCCCGATTGGACAATTTTCTTGTTGCCGTCCGCGCCGAACTTGTCGCTGATATGCGTGTCAACCGGTAACTTCAATTTGTCTCCGCCTATCGAAATAAGCTCCTTCGCCAAATCTACCTTGTCCGGCTCAATAAAACTATCACCAACTTGCTCACCACGCGCAAGATTAAACGTATAAGCCATCGCACCGCCAATCAATACCTTGTCGCAAATTCCGAGCAGATTCTTGATCACCAGAATTTTGTCTGAAACTTTTTTGCCGCCGATAATCGCAACAAATGGTCGCTTCGGATCGGATATCGCGTTGCTCAGATATTTTATTTCCTTCTCAACAAGAAATCCGCATACTTTTGGTTTATTGCCAAATGCTTTTGGCACCGCGTACATTGAGGCATCCGTTCTATGACACGTGCCAAACGCATCATTCACATAAATATCCGCAAATGCTGCCAACTCACCCGCAAATCCGGCATCGCCTTTCTTTTCGCCCGCTTGGAATCGCAAATTTTCAAGCACAAGCACACCGCCCGATTTGATCGCAGCAACCTTCGCCTTCGCATCCGCCCCAACCGTGTCCGTAGCAAATTCAACAGGTCTCTTAAGCAACTCCGAAAGCCGTACAGCCGTCGGTTTCATTGTGTATTGCGGATCCGGCGCGTCTTTTGGGCGACCAAGATGACTTGCCAAAATAACGCTACCGCCGCGACTTAAAACCGATTCTATTGTCGGAATAGCCATTTCAATTCGACGGTCATCCGTAATCTTGCCCGCATCGTCAAGAGGTACGTTAAAATCCACGCGGATAAAAACCTTTTTATCCTTAACTTCCACATCGGCAATCGTTTTTTTTGCCATTTCAAGTTTCCTTTCTTTTATGATTTAAAATATTTGAATTTATACTCAGGCTATTTTGAAATTCCTGAAGCTGAACATGCAAGCGCAACAACGTGAAGCGGTTGTTCAGGGGCGAAGCCTGTCGCCCCTACTGGCTACGGTATAGCGGGCGTGTTTTCACCCGACACTAGGGAATTTTTATGCTCAGGTTGTCTAAAATTCCTGAAGCTACGGTAAACCCGCAACGCAGAGCGTTAGGCAATCGCAACAACGTGAAGCGGTTGTTCAAGGGCGAAGCCTATCGCCTTACCGACTACGGTATAGAAATTCCTTATTGAGCGATTGTCGATTTATTTTATGCCTGCTAGGAAGGTATCGTTAGCGGTTTGATTTGTGTGTCTTACGCTTGCGTTATCGTGGTAATTTGCGACTTCGGTCAATATTACGCCTTCGGGTCCGGCAAATTGCCAATGTCTTGAACCGCGTCGGGCAAGTTTGACAAAAGTTCCCGGATCGGCGGTTGTGCAATGTTCTACGGTAACTGCGCCGTGTGATTTCGGTACGACAACATTGGCGGGGAGATTTTTCTCGCCTTCGCCGATTATGTAACTACGCCCCCAACGCACATACCAACCTTCGTCTTTTTGCGCACCGCGTTTTTTCTTTTCGGCTTCGGGAACGTCAACATGCCAATGTTCGGGTAACATTTGATTGGGCAATATGAATAAATCTTGCATCATGTAGCTATATTCGCCGTCAAGATTATTGACAATACCGATTGCCGCCAAACCGACTTCGGTAAAGCGACCGAGACCGTAATCGGACACCCAAAGTTTCTCACGCAATCCCGCCGTCGGATAACCATGATAAGCCGCGAACTCAACAATAACATCGTTTGCTTTTTCAACATCGAACTTGCCATCGTTGTAGTAGTGCGAATTTGGGTATTTCGGCAAGGTTTTTAATCTTCTTGATTGACCGGCGGCACCTGCTTGTCGTTTGTTTACCTTTTGCTCTTGCTCGGTGACGGTTGCTTCACTGCCAATTAGCGGTGCCGCAAAAAATACGGCTAAACCGCCTGCGGTCAAGCCAAAAAGGTTACGACGGGAAATTTCTACTTTCTCTTTCATTTTTTTCTGTTCCCCAAAAGGGGTTAAATTTTTTACACCGAAACCAGCAAAAAAATATTAGGTTTCAGCATTCTCCAAAACTAACATCAACACAAACGAATCACGCCTCCAACAGCGCAACCAACATTTGAAAGTCGAGAGATTCTACTTATAAAGATTAAATTTGCAATCCCCCAAACGATTACTTTGTCTGTTTTAAAATAATAAGCACGCGGATGACGCAGATTTGGGGGAGATATTCGCAAGATCAGAAAATGAATCCGATCCGCAATCATCTTTATACCGTAGCCGGTAGGGCGATAGGCTTTGCCCTACCGGCTACGGTATATACCCAAGCTGTTTTAAAATTCCTGAAGCTGGATACGCAAGCGTAACAACGTGAAGCGGTTGTTCAAGGGCGAAGCCTACCGCCCATACCGGCTTAGGTATAACTGTTTGGTTATCTTCTGTTGTTCCAGTACATATTGTTTCCGCTGACTGGGTTTGGTTGGGTTGGGTTTTGTGTGTTGTTATTTACGTTTACACGTTCGATCATTAGCAGGATGTTTGCTCTTTTTGATGCGGACAAATTTTTTGTCAAACCGGTTAGGATGTTGCCGGATTCGGTTGTTTGTTGCAAGTTGGGCAATGGTATTGTTCCCAAGTCTAGCAAGAGGATTTTTTCTTTTGGGAAGCGTATTTGTTCATCGAGGTTGAATTTTGCGACTTGCGGGGATTCAATTTCTATTCTTTGTCGCGGGTTTGTTGTTGTGGGGGCATCGATTTGCAAGGGTATCATTTTATCAATTTGTGTGATTTCAAGTTTTATAATTGCGTCGGTTCTCCAGCCGTCCATAACCGCAAGCGGTACAAATGTAACGTCGTAACCTTCATCGATAGTTACCCAATCTTCGGCGTATCCGTTTGTTGACGACGAGTTTGGCTGAACGTCCCGCAAGTATCGGCGTTGTTGTTTTGATGAAATTCGGTGTGCGACACCGTTTGGGATTAGGTGTTGCGAGGTGATTTCCTTGAAGTCGTTTCGTTTCGATAATTCTTGCAACAATAAATTGCGTCCTTCTTTGTCCAACAACCAACCTTGTATTCCCGAACTTAAAATCGGTATTGGTTGCAAATATTTATGCCCGCGAACCAGCCAATCAGGACGCGAAAGCGAAACAACACGAATAGAATATGACTCATTTGCAAAAACCGGATGCAAAAACCGGTCAACAATATCAGCAACAACTAATTGAACATTTTTTGTGTTGTAAACGTAGAGTTTATCTGCCTCGACGGTCAATATTCCAAACGGGGCGGAGTGCCAAATTTTTGTACCGGTTTGCCTTAAAATCCAATCGACGATAGTTTGTTCGGGTTGTGAGCCGTCTAAAAATTTTCGACCTTTGGTGTAGGGGGTGATGTCGTATTCACGCCAAATTTGTTCCGCGTCTTTGGGTATTTCACGCAATTGGTTTGATATTTTTGCGATACGATTTCCGAGAACGGGGTCGGCGGTGGCGACAGGGATTGTTTTTGCGGCGGCGGATTCGGGCAAATTAGTTGATGCTGCGGGCGAGACAAATTGCGTCTCCTCCGAAAACAACAAAAACGACGAACAAAAAAACAAACCCGAAAAAACTAAAACCAAAAAATTACGTTTCAAAAAAAACATGTCAATTACCTCAAAATTTTTACGTTAATACCTCATGTTACGCATCGGTGATAACCGGACGTATTTTCCTCGTCCCGTTAGGGACGAAATGTTGGTAGAAAATATGGTAAAAACATATTTCGTGTCCCGTAGGGACACAATGTGATTAAAACTAAACCGTTTGAAATATCCTCATATT
>JAIRWK010000030.1 GCA_031268995.1 Planctomycetaceae bacterium | reverse complement strand
ACACGCGAAAGACCACGAAAGGTCGCGAAAAATAGTTTCGTGTTGTTTCGCGGAAATTTCGTGTATTTCGCGTTAAAAAACATTTTCTATCACCGCACAAACGCAAGACCGTGTGAACGGTTACAAATTTTATTGATTGAATAGTTATATTTTTAAACCTTTATTTATCCGCGTTATTGAGACGCGGAATTAGAAATTATGAAACGTTACTTTATTTTATTGTTCGCTTTTCTTTTCGCTGGTTGCGGTGAATTTGTTAAGGTTGGAGGAAAGGTTGTTTATCAAGATGGTACGCCTGTCAAAGCCGGTATTGTCTATTTTGAAAATGATACGAACGCATATCGCGGTACAGTTCAAGAAGACGGCTCGTTTAGATTGGGTCGATACAAAGACGGCGACGGAATCCCAAAAGGTAAATACGACGCATACATAACCGGTTCTTACGACGAAGAATTTTCCGAAACAACCGGCGCAATCATCAAAAGAACATTTTACCTTGATCAAAAATATCAAGATAAACACAAATCAGGATTGTCTTTTGAAATCACAAAAACCATAAAAGACCTTGCAATCATCGTTGACAAACCAACCACGCCGGTTTTTGAAAATAAACAACCCCAAGATAAAAAGATAAATATACCGTTACCGTAGCTGCTATGAAATTTATCTTTTTTTGACATGATTACAGGATACAATAAAATCCTGTATATCCTGTTAAACCCTGTCAAGAAAATAAAAACTGAATTTCATAGTACTACGGTGTAGAACCTCCCGCTAGTTTTTTTTGCCCCAAGTTGGTGGGCGTTTTTCTAGGCTTTTTTGGGCGGCTTCGCGGACTTCGGGGCTGGAGTCGCGATGTAAAGATTGCACAAGTAAACTACGACTCAATTCCCGATTGCCGTTTGCCAAAAGTTGCGCTGCTTTGCAACGTAACGCCGGATTTTCGCCCTTTGATAATACCTCGCCAACCGCTTCCTCCAACGACGCAACCAAATCACCATACTCAACACAAAGCAAACCCTTTGCCCTCTCAATTTGCCCGCCGAATAATAACACCGCACGCAACTCCTCAATAATCGCCGCATTCGACCCGCAAATTACACGAAAACGCCGAACACGTTGCTCCTCACTCAAACCCTCAAACACATCAAAAAAATTCGATAACTTGATCTCCGGTATAAGATTTTGAACCGCCTCGCGAACATTGGCATTCGGGCTATTCGCGAATTGCAAAATCCGAAGTGTTGCATTCGGCACGTTACGTTGACGCAATAAATGAAACGACGCAATTTGAATGTTCGGATCGGTATCTTCCGCCGCTTTCCATATTAGTTGATTTACAGGTTCGCCCGCGATTTTGGCAATTTCCGCTAGGGCAAAAATCCGCGCCTTGCCCACTCCCAAACGAAATACATCAAGCAACATCGCCGATAAATTTATCGCCGGAATATTGAGCCTGCGTATCACTTGAAGATAACCCAATTGCACTTCCTCACTCCAGCCAGGAAGATATTTGCCCGCATCCGCAACCCACTCAAGACGCTTTATTTTTTGAATATTTGTACGAAGCGTCTCCGACGGCGAATCGTTTAACCTCTTGAAAATATAGGACAAAAATGTTGAATCGCACCGTTTGCTAAACGCAGCCAACGCAAAAGGAAAAGGTTCACGCTCATTCATCTGATCAAAAATCGTCTCAAATACACGGTTGTCAACCACACTCAAAACAAAACGCTCCAAACCCGCATACGTTGCCAACTCCGCATTTGCAAGATAGTCCCGCAATATGTCAAAATCATCTTGGAGATGTTGATGAAAATAAATCAAAACACGAAACAAAATGTCCGGATCGTTCTCATTATAATTCGTCAACCAACCCCACAAAAGACGCATTAACTCCGGCAATATCACACGCAAAACCAAACGCCGGTTCTTGCGAGACGCCGCCGCCAACGCTAAATGATCAAGCAATACCAATATCACCGATTCCAATTCTTTATCATTGCCCGTCTTGTTGCTCTGATCCATGTAAATAGTCAACAACACCGGCAACACTTCATAAAAATCAAGTATCACCACAATCTGCATCGCGTTGTGCGAAAGCTCAACATCAGAACCAGCAATCGCCGCCCGCAAACCTGTGTTTACTTTGTCGCGGTTGTCCCGAAACACCGCCAGCAACTCGTTATCTGTTGGATCAAAACGGCTTATCAATTGCGTTACACCGCGACCGCCGCGAAACGATAACAACGCCTTGCCCGAAAGTTGGCGAACCGTCACCTCAGAAGAATCGAGCGCGGATTCCAATACACGATACGCCGTCCGATTCTTTGAACGAGTGAGAACATCTATTGTCGTATTAATTCCAGCCATAAGAAAAACTCTCGATATACCGGCTACGGTATATTTATTTTGTGCGTACTCTGCCGCCGCAAAATTCACCGCTAACCACGAGCAAGCATCGTCAACAAAAACGCCGCCAACGCAAAAACAATCAATAACTTTATACTCATCCCAACCGCATGACGAAAAATCTTATCCACATCCTCATGCCGTGTTGCCGCATAACATATCGAAAAAACAATTATCAATGGAATTGCAAAATAAATCATATTCAAAAACTGTTTCTATACCGAAGCCGGTAAGAGCGAAAACTATCGCCCTACCAGCTACAGTATAACATTTAATGTTGTTGAGTAAAAAACCGCCATGTCCCTTGCGTCATTTTTGCCCGTCAAAGACATCGGACAAAAAATAACACAAATCTACAATTAAACAAGTGCAGTATACCGTAGCCGGTATTGGCGAAGCCTATTGCATTACCGGCTATGGTATATTTTTTTTGGCTTGTCTTTCTTGTTCGCGTTTTTCAAAATATTCCGCGTCGTCTTGCAATTTTTTTAAGGACAACGAGTATTGATCCCAACTTTTTCTTTTTGAATCATCTGGTGAATATGTTATAACCTCAAAGCTATTTCTTATGATTTCTCTTGCTTGGTTGACATCCGCCACATCGCCCGCCGCAATTGCTTGGCACATTATGTTTCCGATAGCGGTTGATTCGACGGGTCCCGCTACGACGGGGCGTGCGGTTGCGTCGGCGATTGATTGGCAGAGTAATTTATTTCTTGAGCCGCCGCCGACGACGTGTATTGTTTTAATATTTTTTTCTGTAATTTGCCCGCACATTTCCACGACTTGCCAAAGCCTAACCGCAATGCTGTCGATCAGCCAACGTATAATTTCTTCCACTTTTTCAGGAATTGTTTGTCCTGACCAGCGGCAGAAATTTTCAATCATGTCCGGCATGTCGGTTGGGCAAAGGAATATTCGGTTGTCGATGTCAATTGCTGAACGCATGGGCGTTACCTCGCCCGCAATCTGTTCCATGCGATCCCAAGTATAATCCAAATTGTGTTCTTTCCAGATTCGTTTACATTCCTGCAACATCCACAGACCGGATACATTTTTTAACACGCGGGTCGTTCCGCCAACTCCGCCTTCGTTTGTGAAGTTAAGGTCGTAAGCGGCTTGGTTCATAATCGGCGACAACGACTCCACCCCAACTAACGCCCACGTTCCAAGACAAATATAACACCAATCGCATTCGCCTAATTTTCCTGTTGCCGGCACAGAGAAAACAGACGAAGCCGTATCGTGCGTACCCGGAACAACAACACGAGTCCCATCCAAACCATCATAATAGTCGAATTCCGACCTCAACCTCACCACACCAAGATCAGTAAAAGGCTGCACGACGTTTTGGAAAATACGGCGCGGTAATTTGAACTCGCCCAAAAGAAATTTAGACCACTCGCCCAAATTCGGATCGAACAATTGCGTAGTTGTTGCGTTGGTGTATTCGTTGCAAACTTCGCTGCACAGCAATTTATTGAAGTAATCGGGAATCATTAGAAAAGTTCTTGCTTCGTAGAGTAATTCGGGATCTTTTCGTTGTATGGCGAGCAATTGGTAGAGTGTATTGATTTGCATGAATTGTAGACCGGAGTGTTGAAATATTTCTTCTCTGGACAAAATTTTCAACGCTTCCTCAATCATGCCGTCGGTTCGCGGATCGCGGTAACAAACTGCCGCTTTAGCTGATTCGCCGGCAAAATAATTGCCGTCCTTCATAAGCACAAAATCAACCGCCCAGCTATCAACACCGATACTTGTTGCGGCTGTATTGAGTGTGGGTTTAATTTTTCTTGCGCCTTCCAGGATTCCTTCCCAGAGTCGTTTCAATTGCCAATGAAGTCCGCCGTCAATCTCTACCGCGTTATTGTCAAAACGCGAAAGCTCCACCAATTCAATTTTTTGCCCGTCAAATTTCCCAGCAATCACTCGCCCGCTAGACGCGCCCAAATCCACCGCAATATAAATTTTCGATTTCATAATTAAATGGTAAACGTTAATAGTTAGTAACTGTTCAGTTGATTTTAAATAACCACAGAGGACACAAAGAACACAGAGGGAAATTTTAAATGCGAAAATATACGAAAGAGTTGAAAATGAAATTTTCGTTTATTTCGTATTCA
>JAIRWK010000026.1 GCA_031268995.1 Planctomycetaceae bacterium | reverse complement strand
TGAATACGAAATAAACGAAAATTTCATTTTCAACTCTTTCGTATATTTTCGCATTTAAAATTTCCCTCTGTGTTCTTTGTGTCCTCTGTGGTTATTTAAAATCAACTGAACAGTTACTATTTTTTCTCATTCTTTTGGCAATTCGCGGTAGGGCATGTTTTTTTTGTATGTTTCAAGCTCCTCCCTCAAATCCTCAACTCGGTTACTTACATTCGGGTCTTCCGCAGATAAATCTATGCTCTTCTGCGAAAACTCAACCGCTTTCTTAAAATCACCAAGCTCAGCATGCGCAGCAGCAAGCGTACTGAGAATATACGCAACCTTGTAATCCGTCAACTCACACGCCCGCTCCGCAAGCTCCAACGCTCGTTTGCCATTGCGAACCATGTCTATCGTCGAAGTTGAAAGAAGCCATGATAAATTGTTCAACGTCGTCTTGTCCAACGGATCCTCCTTGATCACCTCCTCAAAAATCTTGACCGCATCCGAATGCCTACGCATCGACAACAAAATATTGCCCTTCACCCGCAACAACACCAAATCCGATCTGTCCTTCAACAACAATTCAACAAGTTCCAACGCCTCACTATATTTCTTTTGATTGTGGAAAATATCTATTCGTAAAATCTTGATACCTATGTCATCCGGCGCAACCTTTTCCAACTCGTCCAATATCCGCGAGGCTTCGTCAAATTTGTCTGAGGAAATGAGAAATTGCACTTTCACAATTTTAACCGCGCGCGTTTGCTGTTCGTCCTTGTTACCAATCAAACCAATCACTGCATCGGCATCCTTGATCGCTCTATCGTATTGCTTCATCTCGCTCGCCAACGAAGCCCGCGCCAACAAAACCTCAACACTCTCCGGTAACTTCTCATGCAATTTGTCAAGAATCCGCATTGCTTCATCTTTTTTGCCCATGTCCGCATGAATCCTCGCACGAAAAATATCCGCCGCATCCAAATGCAATATCTTTTCCAACTTGTCAAGCACCGCCAATGCCTCGTCAAACTGCTTCACGTTACAGTAAACACCCAATATCAATTGCAACGCTTGCGCATTTTCAGGGTCTTTTTCCAACACACTCTTTAACAACCCAATCGACTCATTATATCTCTTCAACTCAATCAAACTCATCGCGTGAAAAAATATTAACCTTCGATCTTCAACTTCTTTTGTAGCCTTCGCCAACAATTCTTCACGTTTTGCCGGATCGTCTTCGAGCATTGTTTTGATTACTATTACTTGCGCGAACAGGTCTGGTTGATTTTTGCTTATGGCTTCGGCATCGTCGAGAGCTTTTTTAGCTTTTTGTTGGTCGCCGCCCGGCATCAGGTGCAATTGTGCAATTCTTATGAACACTTCGGGCTGTGATTTTATGATTTTGACGGCAGATTCAAGATCATTCAACGACCGCGTGCGAATCACCGTCCACGACTCCGGCAATCGATCAACAGGTTTTGAAACAATACGAGACGAAAGCAAAATCCCGCGTTGTACTTGTACGGACGCGATAAATTCATCACAAAATTTCAGGTTTTGCGATTGTAAACCTTCTTTTCTTGCTCGTTGTGCAAGAGCTAGAACGTTACTGAGGTCTTGTTCGTTTGTTGCTTTGAGTTTCTCTTCTATTGCCTGATCGAGCAACGACATTCCCGGATTGTCTTCCGTAATGTCTGCAACTTCGGCAACAATGGTTTCCGTTTCGGTTTTACTGGTTTCGGATTCAGATTCCGATAATTGCAACGCAAATATCAAACCCGAAGCAGAAAACAATATCAAAAAAACCGATAAAAAAAATGTCGTTGTAAATTTCATATTTTTCATTTTTGGTAAAGTTTTCAAAAAATTCTCGCTTATACCCAAGCCGGTACGAACGGCTGGTTTCACACCCGAACAACCGCTTCACGATGTTGCGATTGCGTATTCAGCTTCTGGAATTTTGAACATAGTATAACGCTCTTTCCAAACATGACAATACACAACAAAGCCCACACACACAACTCCCCTTATACCGTAGCCGGTAGGTCGATAGGCTTCGCCCTTGAACAACCGCTTCACGTTGTTGCGCTTACGTGTTCAGCTTCAGGAATTTTAAAGTAGCTTCAGTATAAAAATATTAACACGCAGACGACGCAGATTATTAAAGATGGTCGCGGATTGGATTTTATGGTTGTAGTAATTGTGTGGAGTGGTTTGGCGAAAAAATTCTCAAAATTGAAAGATATTGTGAAGTTTGCCCAAAATCGCTCATAAGAATAACCTAAACTATCGCGTGAGGTTTTGTATTCGATATACAGATGCCAGAATGGGTGAGTGGGATTCGTGTTTTGCTAGTTGGGCAAAGCGATATGAGGGACAAAAAGGACGTAAGGAACAAAGGGGACAAAAGTGTTATACCGTGGGCGGTAGGCTTCGCCCTTGAACAACCGCTTCACGTTGTTGCGTTTGCCTAACGCTCTGCGTTGTAGGTTTATCGCAGCTTCAGGAATTTTAAAGTAGCTTCAGTATACATAAAAAATGATGAACGTTAAATCACCAAACAAACAAAGTCAAAGTAACCTGTTATTCGCGGGGTTGCTGTCTCTTTGCGCGGTTGGGATGTTGTTTTTTTGTGTGGTTGGGGTGAGTGGTTGTCGAAGTCTGCCTCAGAGTGGAATAGATCGTAGCGGTGATCGTCTTTTTGAATCATGTCCATTGCAAAATATTTTTCCCAAAGATTGTACTTTATTGGGGCAAAATCGAAATTCGCAATCATCCATGCCGGTTGCGATCCCAAGCGATAATACATTGCCCAACACATCCGCAACTTCGCCGTCAATTTCACAACCAGCCGCGCCATCAACCTTGCCCTCAACATCGCCTTTAACTTCGTCGTCAGCTTTACCGGGTAATTTTGGTTCGCCGTCAGCCAGCTCAACAAACCCCGCCTACGGCTCAACCGCAACCGCCGTCAATCCAAATATTCACGGAATAAATACCGCAGTTGTTCCCGTTGAAAACGCTGAAGGTTTGAAGCCGTGTTTTGAAGAAAGCGGCGGCTACGTGGTCGCAACCGGACCGATAGAACATCCGGCGTTGTTAGTGTCGCCTGTTGAGCAAATCGCGCCGGTTGGCAGTGAAGTAGTTTTGATTTCAAGTTATTTAGGACGGCGTGATCGGCTTGTAACAAATGAAAAAGTTGAATGGAATTTGGAAGGTGTCGGCAGCTTTTTGAAATTTGATCAAGGTTCGCACTGTGATCCGTTGTTCGGGGATATTGTCAAGGCGCGAAAAGTAACAGAACGATTTGTCATAACAAAAACAAGCCGATTTTTCCAAACTCTAAATCGCGGTACACCAGAAACAAGAGATGATTTACACATCTTGCAAGGTCAAACATGGGTTTCGGTAAACTCGTTGCGCGAGGGTACAACGCATGTTACCGCTTTTGCGCCGTCGCTTTCGGACTGGTCGCGGCGGACAATGTTTGGATTGATTCATTGGGTTGATGCGCAATGGGTGATGCCGGTATTGCCGATTGCTTCTGTTGGTGACAGTCGTGTTTTGACGACGAGTGTTTTGCGGCGGACAAATGGTCAACCGCGTCAAGGTTGGGTTGTGCGGTATGAAATTTTGAGCGGACCTCCTGCGGGTTTGGGTTCGACGATGGCACAGGTGCAAGAAGTTTTGACTGATGTATCCGGTCAAGCATCAGTTGTACTATCACAACGCGAATCACAAGGCGGAACAAACACAATTTCGGTACAAATAATACGCCCAAGTAGCGGAGTTGACGCGCCGACAATAGATAAACGAATCACCGTCGGATACGAAACATTGCGGCAAACTTGGGGCGGTAACGCCGGCGTAAGAGTTAGCATAAAAGGACCCGAACGAGGTAATATCGGCGAAGAATTGCCGTACAAAATTATCGTTACAAATAATACCGCGGATAAATCCGAAGGAGTATTAACGTTGTCAATTCCGCCCGTTGCGGGATATGTTAGGAGCACGCCGCCAATTTATACGCAAGCGGGACAAGTTTTGTATTGGAATGTTGAGATTCCGGCAAAAAGTACGGCGGAAGTTGATGTGGTGTTGCGGCAAGATGTCGGCGGACGAATGATGCTTGGGGCAAATTTCACACCCGACGGCAGAGTGAATTATTCGGGAAACGACAACATAATCGGCTCGCCAAATTGGGGTTCAAGAGAGAATCCGGTTTATCCAAACGCGAATCCGCCGCGTAGTCGTGATATTGCATCGATTGCGCCGGTGTTGCCCGACAACGGAACAATAAATCCCGCCGCTCCGCCGCCAACATGGGGAAATTCAGTTACAATCCCCGGCGCACCAACTAATAACATTCCGCCAATCGGAACGAACGATAATTTTGAACAATTAAAATTAGATGTCGCGGTCAATCCCGAAACCGTTTTGCAGGTGGGCAAAGAATTTGAAATCTTGCTCAAATTGGAGAACAAGGGAACGGTCGATGTTAAGAATTTAGTGTTGCAGATACCTATACCGACGGAGTTGCGTAATTTGGAGAGGTACGTATTCAAGGGACCCGAAAATTTACGCGATACACGCGCAATGGAAATCGATCATCGAGGTTTCAACATAATCCAAAAAATAGAAACAATCAACGCGGGCAACATCGTTATTATGCGAGTACGTTTTCCAACACTATTGCCGGCAGGTTATTCAATCGTGGGAGAATTGCTAATCAATAGCAAGCTAGTAAAACAAACTCCGCCGTTAAGAGTAAAAGCGAATTTTTGATATACCGTCATCGACATATCGGCACGCTGATATACTCAAGCTGTTTTGAAATTCCTGAAGCGGAACACGCAAGCGTAGCATCGCGAAGCGGTTGCTCAAGGGCGAAGCCTATCGCCCTACCGGCTACGGTATAGCACGGATCGGATTGTATTTTCTGATCTTGCGAATATCCTTCCGAATCTGCGTCGTCTGCGTGCTGATATTTTTAGCCGGACAAAGATAAAAAAAACCCACCGTCAGTTTAACTACCGACGATAGGTTTTTTTATATTACAAGCAAGTCAGCATTTTTACCTCAAGCAAAACCGGTGATCTTCAAACGAAAATCAAATTCATTTACTTTAGCCGCGTGAGCAATGATTTTGACGAGTCTTTCCCCAAAATTATTTCGCGGGAACAGCGGATTCAGCGTGGTTTATCGAACCGCAGGGGTCATTGCAAATCGGATCACAAGGATTGCAACCAGTATCGCACGATGATACGTGGAAACCGTCAAAAAACCTTTTCAACCCGCGTCTTGGAAGATCAACAAGTCTGCCAATTCTTATCGGGCATTGTCTCTCGCAAGTACTCTCGCATGGCGAGCAGTCCTCAGTTACTCCGCAATCATTCGCTTCGCCGCAAGGATCAACACAACCATCGTTGCATCTTCCTACAAGGCTAATCCGTTTGATGAATCTCCGAAGGGAGAAAGGACGGAATTCAATGCACTTGCTGTCGCAAGGATTGCAATCATCGGCAACTTCACCGCACGGATCGCAGTCCGCTGCTTCATCGCAAGGATTGCAAGCGGGTTTGATCGAAAAGAAGCTACGAAGCCGCTTTCCAAACGTGAATCTGTGACTGTAGTGAAGATCACCACAATCTGCCTCACCGCATGGGTCACTCGCAACCTCGTCGCACGGAGAGCAAGCAATTACTCCTTCCGTACCGCAATCGGTAGCTCGGTCGCATGGTGTACAATTTTTCACGAGTTTTTTGAGACCTGCAAAAAGGTCACAAGACTTGTGAGTGTCGCCGCACGCATCAATGGCTTCACACGGATCGCAATCACTTGCATAAACCCGAGCGCCCATCAAAAGGGTGACGACCAGCGTTGCCATCATAATCCTGAATTTCATTAGATAAAATCTCCTCAATTGTGGTTTGTCCGCCAAGAAAGAACCCGCACACGTAAAAATATATCAAAACGTATGAGACTACTTTCCTTTTGGGGACTACTGGTTTATTATGTCAGTCCCGACGGGTCGCCCATCGACCCAGTTTCTATCAATCGGCTGCTGACCAATCCCTGAACGTGCCCCCCGACACGCCTTGTGTTTTTTCAGGGTCAGTCATAATATCGACCCTGCGAACCGCTCTCTTGAGTTTGCTAATAGCTTTTTTGTAAATGGTTTAACTTAACGATAAAACAAAAAAGACAAACTAGGCAAAAAATAACGCCTGTTTTCAACAATTATTCCCCGCAAGGAGAAGGTAATCTCTGCATAACTTGCCCAAATTTTCAAATAAGCCCAAAATTTTTTCAATTTTATACCGAAAAATTTTTTTGCTCTTTTTTCCATAACAATTGCCATCAGACAAAATTTCGATACAATCCCTACCACGTGACCAAAATATACGGTGGTGAATGGTGCGCGGAATAGGAATAATTGCAGCCGGAATCGATTTTGGTTGAACTACGGGATTTGGTTACAGCCCCAAAAGGGCAACGAACACTAACACAGAGTAGTACCTTATGTAAGGGATGACTCATTAGGAGAAAAAAATGAAGAGAACGAGTTTTTTGGTTGTGGGTATGTCTGTTTTGTTCGCATTTGTTTTTGCAACAGATATTCAAGCACAACTTTTTGGACGAAGATTATTGAACCCCAATAACAAAAGAAAAATGAACAACGAAGCATTAAAACTTAAATCAATACTTGACCTTTATCAAAATGAAGCGTCGAAATTGTTCAAGGAATCCGCGTTGGCGGAATGGGATGCGATGACGACGGGCAAGGAAGAAGCGTTTGCTCGGTCTGCGGCGGCGAAATTGAACTATGCAAAATTTCATAGCGATTCCGCAAAATATGCCGTAATAAAAGAATTGAAATCAAAAGCGAAAGGTTTATCTGTGATTGATTTGCGTGCGGTTAACCGGATGGAGCTTGCTTTTAGGCAGAATCAATTGCCGGAGGAATTGCAGAAGCGGATTTTGGAGCAATCGTCGAAAATTGAAATGATTTTCCAAAACCAACGCGGCAAATTAAACGGCAAGGAATACACGAACAACGAGCTTTTGGAGTTGCTTGAAAAGGAAACGGATTCAGCGAAACGCAAAAAAATCTGGGAGGCGTTGAAGCAAGTTGGCGGCGAGGTTGACGGGCTTGTTGTGAGGCTTGCGAAAGACCGCAACGAGGCGGCGAAAAAACTTGGGTTTGAGAATTTTTGGGAGATGCAGATTGTTTTTCAAGATTATGATCCTGAAGTTTTGGTCGGGATATTTGACGAATTGGAAAAAACAACAACGCCAATTTTTACCCGTGTTAAAGGCGAATTGGATGCGGAGCTTGCGGAAAAATTCGGTGTAGATGCGGACAAGCTCATGCCTTGGCATTACGACAATCCGTTTTTTCAACAAGCACCGCCGTCAAAAGAAGTCAATCCGAACGATTTTTACCAAAACAAAAAACGCGAGGAGTTAGTTAATATTGCGGTGAATTATTTCAAACATGTTGGGCTTCCGTATAACAAGGTGTTGTCACGCAGTGATATGTATGAGCGCGAGGGCAAAAATCAACATGCGTTTAGTATAGATATTGATTCGCTTGGCGACGTGCGCAACCTCTGCAACGTCAAACCGACGGATGAGTGGATGGATACGATTTTGCATGAGGGCGGTCATGGAGTTTATTCGCTTGGGATTGATCGCAAGTTACCGTTTAATTTACGGGCGGAGGCTCATATTTTCACGACGGAGGGTATTGCGATGATGTTTGGGGCAAAAGCGCGTGATGCGAAATGGATGATCAAATTTGCGGGAGCGGATAAAAAAACAGCTCAAACGGCAGCGAATGCCTTGAAACAACAGCGAATCAGAGAGCAATTGATTTTTTGCCGTTGGACGCTTGTGATGTTGAATTTTGAGAAGGCGTTGTATGAGAATCCTGACGCGGATTTGAAGAAATTATGGTGGGACATGGTTGAGAAGTATCAATTGCTGAAGCGACCGCGCGGGCGAAAGGCGAGCGATTGGGCATCGAAACCTCATTTTGTAATCGCGCCGGTTTATTATCACAATTACATGTTGGGTGAACTTTTTGCGGCGCAATTACGAGAGTCGTTGGGCAGCGATTTTGTCAATGATTCCCCGCGTCTTGGTGCAATTTTGAAGCAGAAAGTTTTCGCGCCGGGTTCAAGATACGATTGGCAAGATTTCGTAAAGCGCGCCACCGGTCAATCCCTCTCGCCACAATCGTTTTCAAAAGAATTAGAAAAAAGCACAAAGTAGCAAGCAAAAATAATTTGTTTCAAATTCGGTCGATTTTCCGTCAATAGAAATCGACCGAATTCAAATAAAATTAATTTTTAAAAATTCCCTTGAGAATATTTTAGGCTTCGTCCTGAAATAAAATTACTGTTATACCGTAGCCGGCAAGGCTATAGGCTTCGCCCTTGAACAACCGCTTCACGTTGTTGCGCTTGCGTGTTCAGAGTCAGGAATTTTAAAGTAGACTCAGTATAATGCCTTAACGTTAAGGGGCTAGGGGTGGTTTTATGCTGGCATGCATCTGGTATTGGGAAGTTTCTCATAGACACTCGCCACTCGCCAGTTTTGGGAAATTCCATTATGTCGTTTATTACGTTTTCTCTTTTTTTGGGTGGTGTAATTTTTGCGGTTGTGCCGGTGGTGTTACATCTTTTAATGCGCGGTAAACCGAAACGGGTAGAGTTTCCGGCACTTGTCTTTATTAAAAAAAATCTGGAAGTCAACCGCAGAAGCTATCGCGTCAAACATATTCTTTTGTTATTACTTCGTACAATTGTGATATTGTTATTTGGGTTGGCATTATCTCGACCGTCGTTGAAGTATGTTGATTGGCTTGCGCGGTTATCTGATTTTTTGGGCGGTTCAAAATCGGCAGACGCTCGCGGCAACGATAACGATTATGATTTTCGCGGTGATGATGATTGGGCGGGGCTTGGAATGCAAGATGCGCCGGTTGCGGCGGCGATAGTTGTTGATTCTTCTTTGCGAATGAATTATGTTGCGGGCAATCAATCACGGCTCGATGTTGCGAAACAATTTGCCCATTGGATTTTGAAACGTATTCCCGCAAAAAGTGAGATCGCGGTTCTTTCAACTTCGCGTGAATCGGCAGCTTTTCAAGTTGATTTACTTGCGGCGAGGGACAAAATTGAACGCGTGCAAACTATTCCGTCAGGGCGGGCAATTGTTGATGTTACTTCAGACGCAATAAATTTGCTTGCGGGCAGTCAAAATGCGCAGCGTGAATTGTATATTTTGACTGATTTATCTGAAGCCGGTTGGTCGGACAAAGTCGCGGAAACATTGGCAAAACATGTTTCAAATTTGCGCGGACAAAAAAATCAACAAAATAACGCCGCCGATAAAAACACCAACACTAACCAAAACGACAACTCCAAAACAACAACGCAACAACAATCGATTTTTGGTAACGATAAATGGTTGGAGATTTTTATTATTGATGTTGGAGTTTCATCTCCGGCGGACACTGCGATTGTCAAGATGAAAGTTATGCCGCAAGTTGTTTCGCCGGACGCAGCGGTTGAGATAGAGGTTGAAGTTTCGAATATTGGCGGCGAGACTTCGCGGACAATTGATTTGGTTTTGTCCGGTGAATCTGACGCGAACGAAACAATACGAGACACGAAAACAATATCTTTTCCAGACGGCGAATCTCAACGATCAATTTCTTTTTCTGTTGCAGGTTTTGGCAGCGGAATTCATCAGGGCAAGGTTCAATTTACGGTGCCGGATTTGCTTGAATTTGATGACAAAATGTATTTCACGGTGCAAGTTTTACCGCCGCCGCGAGTGATGATTGTTTCGGATGTGCCGGTACGGGACACATCGCTTTTTTTAAGGCAAGCACTTATGACGATTCCGTTTGAGGTTGAGGCGATTTCGTTTTTCGAGTTGTCCGGCAAAACGGCGAGCGAGTTGAATCAATTCAAGGCTGTGATTTTGCTTGATCCGGTGTTGTTGGATGTTGTTGTTTGGAAGAAGCTGGCGGATTTTGCATCAACCGGCGGCGGCGTCGGTATTTTTTTGGGGGCAAACGCAACAATAACATCATTCGATGATCCAACGGTTTCGGAGATAATTGGGGCAAAATTGGTGCGTCATGCCCGCAGTCCCGACATGGGACTTTGGATTTTGCCCTTGAATAAATCAACACCTGTTTTGACTCCATTCAAACAATACGGCGAGTTGGAGCGATTCCCTTGGGATACGCAAATGGTTTTTCGATATTGGGAGTTGGGCGAGTTATCGGTGCGGGCTGATGTTGCGTTGTCGTTTACGGACGGGCGACCGGCGATAATTACGCAAACGCTCGGACACGGACGCACCGTAACAATCACCACGCCGGTTTCGGAAACAAATGACGTAACGAATCGGTGGAATGTGTTGCCGAACAACGATGCGTCGTGGATGTTTGTTTTATTGATGGAGGGGATTGCAAAATATTTGGCGGGTTCGGCGGAGCAGAGGTTTATTTTCAATGTTGGCGAGCCGATTGTGATTCGTCCGGCGGTGGATAAAATGCCGGAAACGGCGTTGTTAGGAATGCCGGACGGAAAATCTATTCGCCTAACGCCAAACATAACCCAAAAAGAAATAAACATTCCGGCAACTACAGAAATGGGCAATTTCAGAATTCGCTCCGGCGGTTCACAAGGCGCACTCGACACTGGCTTCAGTACAAATTACAACGGCAACGAAACCATTTTGCACAAAATTGACAAAGAACAACTTGATCGTTTTTTTGGAGAAAACAACTATCATCTTGTCCGCACTCCCCAAGAGATTGATCAAAAAATATCACGCCGAAGAATTGGCATGGAGTTATATTCAATCATCCTATTATTACTGGCAGCGTTTTTTGTAACAGAATTCATTTTCGCAAGCAGATTCAGAGAAAAACGAAAAGGAACTTCCAAAAACCATTTTTAAAAATCAGCACGCAGACGACGCAGATTTGGAAGAGATATTCGCAAGATCAGATTAGACTTGTTTAACAACATTCTAAACCATTCTATCATAGTTTATAATACCACCAATCAAGGTCATTCTTAGTGAATGTCGGTTACAGCAATGTCCTCGGTAAGGATATGCCATGCTCTTGAATGTTTTTATTTTGGCATTGATATGTTCAATCACGACACGCCTCCCCGCAAGCTCTTTATTATATGCCTTTTCCTCTTTGGTCAGTTTATGATTTTTACTTGACTTTATCGGAATGAAGCTGTTCGTATGGTATTCTGCTATCCCCCTGATATCCAAGATCAGCGTCAAGGGGTATCGAATTGCTGATGCCTTTCCCTATAGTTTCTTTATATACCGAAGAGGTTTTAGTTTTCAGTTTTTAAAATTCACGGGAAACTCCTACAGAGTAAGGAGGCGCCGCATCTTACCATTGATAGTATATTTCATCCTCTTTGAAAATGAAAAAATAAACCGTGAACGGTTATTTTTTCATGTGACAATTTTTATATTTTTTTCCGCTTCCGCAGGGGCAAGGGTCGTTACGTCCGATTTGGGGACCGCGGTTGCGGAAGGGTTCGATTTTTTTATCGGAAGTTTGTACGTTATTGGCAGTATCGGCTTGTTCTTTTGCAGATTGCGGAACGAAATCATTTAATGTCGAACCGGCTTGAACTTCGTCATGCCGTGCCTCCGCTTCCTGCCACGTCGAACTCACAAAATCAGGATCGAGTTGTTCCATGCGGAAAATTAAATCCGTAACACGCGAATAAACCGTACTCCACATCTCCGTGAAAATCCTCATTCCTTCCCGTTTGAACTCGACCTTCGGATCAACCTGCGCATAACCCCGTAACCCAATACTTGCCCGAAGATGATCCATCACCAAAAGATGATCCTTCCAAATCGTATCAAGAATTTGCAGAACTAAAGAACGCTCCATCTTCCGCATTTCGGGATTGTAACGGTCTTCCACCAACGAACAAAGCCGATCTTCAACTTCATAAATATCCCATTCCAGAATTTTTTGCGGCGTTAAATTCGCCGCCAATTCCTTGTTTATCCACGTACAAAAATCATCCAGTTCGGCGTCGCTTTTCAGAGCGATTTTCGGCTTGGCAATCTCCGAAATTGTCGCCGATTTTGTTGTTGCATATTTTCCCGAATACTTCGTCTGCGTTTTCGCAACACTTCGAGCCGCAAACTTCGAACCGACTGAAACTTTACCCGCTTCCGAATGAGTGGCTTGTTTCGCATTACTTTGACGAATCTCTTCCGGATCAAGACGATTATGAATCATTAAGTGATCAAGCCGTTGTTGAAGTTCTTTGTAAATTTCAGGAACACGTTCGGAAGTCATACGGCTTTGGGCAAACATGATTTCTTCGATCTCGCGCCGTTGCTTACTTTTGAGGTCTTCGAGCGATAACTCTACTCCAAAACGGTCTTTCGCCCAATCCACAAGCCCTTCCCGATTGTAACGCCGTCCGTTTTGATCTTGTACCGTAAAATGATAAAGCCCTCCAAGAACCGGAAATTGAATCTCTTTTTCACGGTATTTTTCATG
>JAIRWK010000019.1 GCA_031268995.1 Planctomycetaceae bacterium | reverse complement strand
AGTTTGTCAATTGTGTGGTGTCTTTTAATTTTTCTCTTTTTCACTCCAGACCTGTTTAACAATCCCCTCTTCAAGTAAAAGAACGCTCGGCGTTTCTACAAACCATTGTTTTGAACGATTCAAAGTACCCCAATTGTATGGTTTATTTCCTCATTGTTTGCCGAAAACCGTTTTCCGGCTGACCGGAAATTTCTAACATCGCAACTCGCTTGTCCCCATTGTCTATAACCGGAAAACCTGAATTTTGCCATTCCGCAAAATATTCTTTACATTTTTTACAATTTGCCATGTAGAAAACAACAATCCAACGTCCACGTTGTAAATCCTCGTCAATTTCCACAAACGGCAGTATTGGCAATTGTAATCCCAGCCATTCTCGTGGGTAAAGCATCATGGTGTCGGAAGTACCGATAATTTCGCCACTCGAAGCAATACGGGACGGTTGGAATGATAGCATCAACCAACTGAGCGGTAGAGCAACCACCAACCACGAAACGACAAAACTTAAAATCATGGATTTGTCTGTTTTTCCGCCCCAATCAACATACGGACGAAAATACCACAACATGATTACGATTCCGCAATCAAGCAACATCGTAATCCAAGGATGTACCTCAACAGCTCCAAAACAACCACAAGAAGTTTCTCCTGACAACGCTTTGCAACATGATACAACAACAAATGTCAAAAAACAACCCATAGTTGCCAAACGTGTTAGTTTTGGAAAAAAACCAAATGCCATCCACAAACCAAAAAACAACTCAAACTCAACAACCAATACATTGAACCATCTCGAATGAAAAATCTCATTATCAAGCGTTGGCGTGGTTGACAATTGATGTGCCTTGAGACTCGCTGCAACCAGCAAAATCAGCGCAACCAAAAACCGAACAAATAACCATTTCGAATTTGAACCGATTCCAGCATTGTCTTTACCGACAGCTACACCAGGTTTATTTTCTGACATTGCATTCACTTTCGCACTGCTTGCTAAATATTTTCTGTGGTCAATTGACTTGATGGTTACGAAAAAAATCACAAATCATCTTTCTCCGATGGGTACGTAGTCGTTGAGTTTGTTTCCGACATATAGTTGTCTTGGGCGGATAATTTTTTGTGTTAGGTTGTCATGTTGTTCTTTCCATTGGGCAATCCATCCGGGTAATCTGCCCATTGCAAAAATTACCGTAAACATGTTCGTCGGAATACCAATCGCCCGTAGTAATATACCACTGTAAAAATCTACATTCGGATATAACTTGCGATCAATAAAATACGAATCATTGAGCGCATACTCCTCAAGTTGCCTCGCAATATCCAACAACGGATCATTTATCTTTTGTCTCGCAAAAACCCGATCCGCAGCAGCTCGCAAAATTTTTGCTCGCGGATCATAATTTTTGTAAACACGATGCCCAAAACCAAAAAGTTTATACGGGTTGTCTTTGTCCTTCGCCGCCTTAATACAATCCTTCGGCTCCATTCCGCCACTCTGAATTGCCTCCAACATCTTCATAACCTCAACATTCGCACCACCATGCAACGGTCCCCAAAGCGCACTAACACCCGCCGCACACGACGCAAATAAATTCGCCTTCGCCGACCCCACAACCCGAACCGCAGATGTACTACAATTCTGCTCATGATCCGCATGCAAAATCAAAACTAAATTTATCGCATCCTCAATCTCCTCGCCAATAATATATTGCTTATACGGAATCGAAAACATCATGTGAAGAAAATTTGCACAATACCTCAACGCCGGATCAGGATAAATATACGGTAAACCCTTTGACCGCCGATACGAATATGCCGCAATCGTTCGCGCCTTGCTTATCAAACGCCCCGCCGCCTCAATAAAAAGATCATCATCACCAAGCGGTAAAAACTTCTCATAATAACACGCAAGTTGACTAAGCATCGCCGATAATATCGCCATCGGAGGAGATTTCGGCGGAACATTGTTAAACTGATCACGCAACTCCTCATGCAACATCTCATTCGCCGTCAAAAGATCACGAAACTCATTCAACTCCTGCCGCGTCGGTAAATGACCAAAAATTAAAAGCCACGCCACCTCAATAAAATTCGGCTTCGGACGATCAAATTGCTCTATCGGTATCCCACGATAACGCAATATCCCCTTGTCCCCGTCAATATACGTAATCGTACTCTGACACATACTCGTACTGCCAAGCGATGGATCATACGTTGTAATACCATAGTCATCATACAACCGAGAAATATCAAGCGACTTATGACCTTCCGTACCCGTAATAACAGGAACTTCTATCTGTTGATCGCCAATAATTATGGTTGCTTTTTCTTCTGTTTGTTGCATTGGAATAAACGGCTATTCACCGTAATTAAAAGTAATATACCGCAGCTGGTAGGGCGATAGGCTTCGCCATTGAACAATCGCTTCACGTTGTTGCGCTTGCGTGTTCAGTTTCAGGAATTTTAAAACAGCTTCAGTATAAATAATGATAAACAATATCAACGTAATCAGTCATCATTGCCCGATTGTTGAGTAATTTTTTGCAAAAGACACTTTGGCGGTATTGGGCTTTAAAGCACAATAGGGACATGAATGGCAAAAGGGACAAAAATATTTATGACTGATGATCTTTTTGCCAATAATGTAATTTATACCGTAGCCGGTGAGGCGATAGGCTTCGCCCTTGAACAACCGCTTCACGTTGTTGCGTTTGCCTAACGCTCTGCGTTGTAGGTTTACCGTAGCTTCAGGAATTTTAAAACAGCTTGAGCATAATTGTAAAAAATCTAATGTCAAAATTTACCGATCATTGAATTTTTAACAGTTAAACCGCGAGGGAGGTTGGCAATATACATGAACTTTGGGGCTTGTCAAGGTTTTCCGCGAAACGCCCCGCGTTTATACCGATAATGAACAGATACGTAAATTTTATATCGGAGCCGGTATAGGCAGTAGGTTTTTTCTTGAACAACTACTTTACGTTATTACACTTGCGCGTTCAGCGTCAAGAATTTCAAAACAGCTTGAATATATACTGCCAAATATTGCCAAAATTCGCAGTACAAACAGCGCACACATTATATTCGGGTCGTGTTCAAAAACAATACCGTAATCGGTATAGCTTCAATATAAAGAATTTTTTCAATGGAGAACTTGGGATTTATTACTGTAATCGATCATCCGCAACACGGTCTGGTTGGCGGATACCTCGTACTTAACCAAGCGGGTCGTCCTTTGGAATTTCACTGTACTAACCCCATCCGACCAAGCAAAACACAAGAAATACTTTTCGGTACTACACTCGAACCGTATCTCTACGGTGAACAAATTGCGCGTACACTTGTATCTAAATCGAAATTGAGTGTGGTCGCAATTTTGACAAATGTCGCGTCTGTGCTTGCTGTCAACGGACTAATAAATCTGCCAATTGCATACATCTTTGACAACTTGACACAACAAATCAACAAACAATCAGGCACAGATAATTTAAATAATTCTAATGATTCCAATGATCAAAACGATTCAGATGATCACCAAATTAACGATTTGCCAAAAATGATTTCTGAAGAGTTGGATGAATCGCTGAGATCTTTTGGTATTGAAAATAAAGGTTGGCAAATTTACAAGACAACAAACGAAAACAAAGAATTGACAATTCCACAAACGGCAGGTTTAGACTCGGATTATTGGCAAGGTTACAAAGTCGGTAATCGAATGGTTGCAATTCCGGGCGAAAAAAATAACGACCGCGAACAACTACTCGGCGACATCAAAAAAATCTCACAAACCGTAGATTTGCTAGAACCATTCACGCGAATCCAAATGGCTATCGAAGAAACTCATAGCTATAAATGATCGCCGGAAATTGACGTTTGCGGCTGCTGTAATAGTGGTGTTATACCGTAGCCGGTAGGGCGATAGGCTTCGCCCTTGAACAACCGCTTCACGTTGTTGCGTTTGCGTGTCCAGCTTCGGGAATTGTTAAAACAGCTTGGGTATATACAAGCTGTTTTAACAACAACCGCTTCGCGATACTACGCTTGCGTGTTCAGTTTCTGGAATTTCAAGACAGCTTGAGTATATTGATGTATTCGGATTCCTTCTTTTGCATTTTTATTTTTGCGTTCTTATTTTTGTCATCATAACCGGCAAGATGTAAAGTGCCGTGAATTGCGTAAAGAAAAAATTCCTCCAACGGCGACCACTCAAACTCACTCGCACGTTCAAACGCAACATCCACACACACAAGAATATCACCTTCGATATATTTCTTGACTTCTCCGTTTTTATCAATCTCTTCCTTGTAGTCAACCATAAAACTAATCACATCCGTAACATAATCATGCCCAAGAAATTCAACATTATATTCTTGCATTTTCACGCCATCAACTACCGCAATATTGAGATGACCAAAACAAATACCAACATCACCAAGCACCCGCCGACCAATCAATTTCAATATCGTTACAATTTCCTTCCTACACCTCGCCCCGTTCCCAAAACGGACAAGTAATTCCTGCTCGTCAATAACGTCAATTGTTAATAATTTCACTTTCATATTATATTCAAGTTGTTAAGGGAATTTTTTATCACGAAAAACACGAACAGTACGAAAGAATATTTTGAAAAACCGCAAAAGCAACAAAGACAAAAAAATCTTTTCCATTAAAAAAAACTTTTCGTGTTTTTTATATTTTTCGTGCCTTTCGTGATAAAAAAATTCCCCCTTCTGCGTTCTCAGTGTTCTCTGCGGCTACAAATTTTTACCACGTAAATTCATATTGACCGGCGGGAAATTCGGCGGGTTTATTGTCAACGTAAACTGTTGCGGCGGAGTTGGGCGGGATGGTTACGGATAAGGTTATCTTTCCGTCTTTGCGTTCCCAACGGCTGGTAATTTTACCGTAAGGCGATTCAATCGACGCTTCGGCAAATGTTGCTTCGTCAACTATCGCGGGGCGTATAATGAAATGTTTGTAACCCGGTTGTTTTTCGTCGGGTTGAATGCCGCAAAGCCCTTTGATAAACCAACCCGCAATTCCCGTGTAACAAGTATGAATCTTGCTCGGCACGTCAATCTTCCAATCTTCGGG
>JAIRWK010000008.1 GCA_031268995.1 Planctomycetaceae bacterium | reverse complement strand
AACAACATGAAGCGGTTGTTCAAGGGCGAAGCTTATCGCCTATACCAGCTTCGGTATAACGCAGATTCGTCAAAGACAATCGCAGATCAGATTCTACTTTCTGATCTTGCGAATATCTCTTCCAAATCTGCGTCGTCTGCGTGCTGATCTTTTAAAATAGTTTTCAGAAATTCCCTACGGTATAACTTCAATTTTAGTTGCAAATTTTTCTGTGAAACGTTTGCAATAATCTTCAGCTTTTTTGTACGGAAAATATTCGTGGTCAACAATACTATTAAACCCAATCTCAATAACAAACCTGATCCAAAGCTCTTTATCCTTCGACTTATCAATAAACTTTACAAAATTATCGAACGCTTTATTCTCTTCCGTCGCATTTTCTGCAAAACGAATATCAACCAAATGACCGCGCAATTGAATAAACTCCTTCATATTTTGCGACAATTCCGAATCCGGTAATTTGAGTAACTCCGCCTCAAGTTCTTTTGTTCGCTTGATACGTTTCAAAAGTTCTGGAGTACGTGTTCGCATTGAAATAAAAAATTTCTCGTATTCTTCTTTCGCATTAACATGATGATAAGGTGAGCCGATGGCATGATGCGGGTGTGCAAATAAACCATGCCCTATCCAATGTCCTTGTAAATCAAATGTATTGGGAAATAGAAGATACCATTGATGAATCTGGTTCAGGATTTTATTTGATCGTGGAAGAATGCTAACGCTGTATCGCGAGTTATAAGAACCAACAAAGCCCTTTTCAACAGCGGTCGATACTTCATTAGATAATTTGTAACCTTTCAATTGTAATTCTTCTTTTGTAAAAATATCTGGAATAAACGTGTAAGTGGATTTTTCAGCAGGCTCGTAAGTAATCTCAAATTCGCTGCCGTCAGCCTTACACAACGGCATGTCAATTCCCTCAAATCTAAACGCAAGATCAAAATTACTTTTGGGATGTTCTAAAAACCACCTGTAACGGAAGCGTCCCGCTTCCGATTGCGGCAGCGGGGACGCTACCGTTACAGGACTAAAATGAGTTTTTGGAACTTCCCCTTTTTTAAAATCAAATTGTTCTGAAGTTTCCATAGTTGCGGTAATCCCGTAACGCAAAACATCGGGCAAGCGAGCATCGCGAAGCGGTTTTTGCGATTCCGTATTCCGCTCCATCAATTTTAGGACAGCTTGAGCAGAAACAATAGTATCAAATTTAGCTGAGCGCAGTTTATAAAAACTGTCTTCAGACGGCAGCTCTGGACTTGAAAATTCGGGAATAGGCAACCATATCGGTTTTATGTGAAATAGTATCGTCTCATTGTGCCGCACAACGTGATTAGGAACTTTCAATCCATCACGAAGCGATACTGATTGACAAAAACCATCATGTTCATCAAGGAATTCCACGTTAAAAATCTGAAGCAATTCATCACCCGAAAATAATTTCGTAGTAGTAACATCAAGGAAATTACGACTATACACACAATTCACAGGTTTCTCTTTTGTATTGGTTGCAAAAAAACGACCAAAACAAATATCACCATATTTGATTTCTTGAGGATAAACTTCAACAGAGATCGTCATTGGACACTCCGCATCAGTACCAACCCCAATAAAACTCGGAGGAGTAGTCGCAGCCTGTGAAAACGAATTGAATTGACAAATCAAAAAACATAGAATCAAAAACACATAGTTCAAATAAAAAATCATTATTTTTCCCGTTACGGGCGGTTGGGTTGAGCTATTGGTAAGAATAAAATTTAAAAAATCATTTTTTAATACGGTATAGGGTCGCCTAAATGCTAGGATATAAAAAAACGTCTTAAACGGTAAGGCAATTTGAAAAAATATCCTAGTTTCTATATAGTGCTAGGCACTACCTTCTTTGTAATATTGTATGTAACAAATCTTAAAAAATTGGTAACTATTCAAAGATGTGTGATCTATCTTTTTAACACGAAAGACACCAAAATGCAAATATTCGTGGAAAGTTAGTTTCTTATCATTCCGCGTCTTTTTGCGTTCATTTTGCGTCTTTCGCATTAAAAAAATAAAAAACGAAAATCTCAACTTATGACAACATTTGCCTGAATCTTTTTTATCTGTTCAGGACTAAGTGTCGTAACATGATCCACCAAGTAACCACGCAATTTAATAAACTCCTTCATATTTTGCGACAACTCTAAATCCGGTAACTTGAGTATAAAAACAAGAATAATATTTCACATATCCTCTTTAGAATGAATTTGCTTGATCAATTCTTTAAGATATGTGGCTTCACCATCCTCTGGCGGAAGTAATGGCAACCAATCGTTCAAAAATTGATCATACTTCGCGGAATTTTTTTCATACGCAATTTGAATCATTTTTAGTTTTTGCTTATCTTGCCAGGCATCAGCTGTAAGACCATAGTATTTTTTTAGTACATTTATCACAATGTAATTACGTTGTATTGTCGGCAATTTACTTAACCACTTCTGGAAAGTTTTATCAGGCGTTCGATAGTTTTCTATGAGAGTTACGGTATTGTCATATCGATCAATCGGAACATTCTCGTTTAATATAATCCAATCCTTTAGTGTACCGTTTTTTAATTTGCCTGATAAACTATTCAGCTCTTTCACCGTCGAATTTCTGAGTACATAAGATAGATTTTCATCAATAACCGTTACCTCTTTTTTATCTGTTTGGTTTTTGTCATAAATTTCCGGTAGTTGCTTGTTGAAAAATTTTAGTAATATTTCCGTTTGATCGTGTTGCAGTTGGTGTGTCAAGTTGATTTTTTTACTTACAACACAGCTACCGGAGTAGTGATAATTGATGTGAAAGAAATGTTTATACTCAAGCTGTTTTAAAATTCCTGAAGCTGAACACGCAAGCGTAGCATCGCGAAGCGGTTGTTCAAGGGCGAAGCCTACCGCCCATACCGGCTTCGGTATAGCAGCAGAACTATTCAAAATTACATCAACAAACGAATACTTCTTAACGCCGTCAAATTTGCTTACATTTTGATCAAACGGTGTTACATCAAACTTTCCTGACGGCGGTATCAAAATTGCATCGTATATTTCAAAGATTCCATGTGGTTTAACCAGAAAGAAATCTCCCCCATATTCATCGTTATCTTTCATGCCATACCCGCCGTATGCGAATTTCTTCCATATTGTTGTTCCTTGTGGGGAAGAAAGACTGATATTGCGGAAGACGGACAATCTAATTGGCTGATTGGTGTTGTTTTTGTACGCGTATCGCAAAAAAACAATATCACCGAATTTAACTTCATCAGGAAAAGCCGATAACTCAATGCCCAACCTCAACTCCGATTTTTCAGGTTTGTCTTGCGAGAAAACAACGCATGGAAAACACAACACAAAAAGTGTCAACAAAATTCCTAAGGTACACATGAGATTTTTCTCCATCTGAAAAAAATTTTTTGTTTATTTTTGGGGCAACACTGAATATTGGTGGCGAAATGAATGCAAATTATCTATGGCACATTACAATAGTTTCATCCATGGTGTTACAATAATAACAGCTAGCGATAATATCCATAACACAAAATCCATTAAAATCAGAAAAAACGATTCCTAGTTTTCAGCTTTGGGCTTCGCCCTTGAACAACCGCTTCTCGTTGTTGCGTTTGCGTGTTCAGCTTCAGGAATTTCAAAATAGCCCGAGTATATCAACCACAGAGGACACAGAGTTCACAGGAATAAATTTTTTGAATACGAAATATACGGAAATTTCATTTTCAATTCTTTCGTATATTTTCATATTTTAAAACTCACCTCTGCGTTCTTTGTGTTCTTTGCGGTTATTTAAAAGCAACTGAATAGTTGCAAAAAAATCATTTCTTGTCTTTAAACAACTGGATTGTCTCGTAGAGTTTATCCGAGTTGGGCAATTTTTCGTTCTTGTGAAAGTAGTTTACCATAACGGAACGCTGAATAGGATTCATTTTTTCAAGCCAAGTTTTTAACTCGTCAAGAACCTTGTCATCACCTGTCGTACAATATTGTACACAAATTCTCGTCCAACGAATCTCGTCCCGAAGCGTACTCGCCTCAAAACTCTCCTCAAGTTTTTTCCAACCTTGCCAATCCTCCGGCAAGTTTGGGTAGTAGGGATAACGGTCTCCCAGCCGCAAGATAAATTGGAGTCTGTCATCAATTCCTGTTTTACGCAGAAAAACGCGGTAATCCCTGTCTATTTTTCGTTTGGAAATTGAGTATGTACTTTGTGTATTTATTGGGTGAGGTATTGGAAGTATTTCTACTGGAGTATTTTTGTACCACGAGGTAATAATATTCATTTCTTTATCGTTTCGTGGTTTGATTTTTAATTTTTCGTTGAAAATTAAAAGTTTACTTCCAGATTTGATTGTTTGAAACTCATGATGAGTTCCTAATACAATCTGCAAAATTACCTCTTTACTTTCTCTTGACAAATTACTACTCAAATCAGACCAAAAACTATCTTGCAAATTCTCCAAATCAGGAACACGAATTTTGTAACAATAACGAACACAGGACTTTGGCGGCAGATCAGGTTTTCCAAAAAAATCTGCGGTTGCTATAAATGGTACATAGGGAATAAATTCCCATGTTCTGCCACCCACAACAATAAAACACTTCAATACAAATGCATCAGGATTTGTAAATACAAAGCCGTGATGGAGTCCACTTTCAATGGGATAATCTGTATTGTTGAGATAATTCACGGAGAAGTAAATACTATCACACATTTCAACTTCACGCGGAAACACATCAACACTAGTAACAACATTGTTCTTTATTTCATCTCCGTAACCCAAAGAACTCAACATCGTCACAGCAAAAATCCATAACTCACAATATTTTATCATATACAAATTCTCCTTTGGTCAGCCATTAACGCGTGAATACATTTGGATACCAGCAATATCAGTTGTCAACAAATGTGAATATTCTGACCGACGACCAATATCCGGTTCTGTTCCTGTTGTATTGTTAACCTGTCTGCGAATTGAACTTCTAACTCCAATCGTTGATACATCAACAACAGGACCATTCAATTGCCACGGGGTTTCTTCTGTCCCTGAATGTGGAATACCTGCACTATCAAAAACTACACGTTGTTCAAAATCGTCAATCAATCCATGACAAATTTCGTGTAATACCGTTCGGGCAATAGTATCTGAATAATTTACATAGTCATTAGTTTCATTCCAATTCGATACTATGTTATATGCCGTTTCATAACAGATACAAATTGTGTTATAGCCAGATGCATAAAAACCAGCAGTAGTACTGGGAAGTGGTGATGTGTTAAGATATGGTATTGTAACAATTCTGACTGTCCAAAATTCAGAATCAGTAACAGGGATATCACGTCCATTATTTGCTATTGAAACATCTGTTATCGCATCAATGTCATCATACGAAGCCCCAGAATCGCCTACCTCAGGCGCAGGCGTATTGTTGTCCTCATATTCTTTTGTAACAATACACGCTCTTGCTAATTCGTCTGCAACCAATCCGTCAAGCGGTACTTTCGTTTCACCGTCAGGCATCCCAACCCAATTGGCAACATCAAGCTCTACATTCAATGTTCGCCAAACAGTCAAAAGATCGGTTTGGGTATAGTTGTGTGTTTCTTTGTAACGAGTATTTTCCGTTGTCCCTAAAGCGGCGGCATTGATATTTGCCTGATCTGTATCCGCTACAACAATAAAATTATCACCAGCGTGTGCTGAATCAATTACTATCGTTGTTGCATCGCCAGTCAATTTTGTTCCAGTGTAGTTATCAGGATAAACTATTATTGTCAATGTTACACTGATTGTACCCATTGCAATTGTTACCGAACCGGTTGTAGTGGACAAGCTCGCATAGTTATCGTTGCCAACCCACGTAGTTGCATTATTGTCGTTGTTTCCCAAACCGATGAAATTGTCTGCGTCGAAAATATTGAAATATAGAGTTGTATTCGCAGTTGCCGCTACTTCTAACTCAAATACTAATTCAAATTTATTTTCAATCACGCCATTCGGTGTAGATTTTTCGGGGAAAACTCGTTGACCGCCACTGTTAGAATCTGCGGATAAAGTGGCTTTGTTAGCACCTGTTCCAGCTATGGTTTGCCATTTGATTTCCAGTTTGTCATTTTTGATATTTATTGTGGTTGCGGTTGCCGTGCCAATTTTTATGTCTTGAGTTGTACCGTTTACTGTCGCGGATGCGTCAGTGAGGGTTATTATCAAGGTCTCCTCTGCGTCTTCAAGTGTTTGGTTGTCAACCAATTTGAA
>JAIRWK010000382.1 GCA_031268995.1 Planctomycetaceae bacterium | reverse complement strand
ACCGATGCCGGTAAGGCGATAGACTTCACCCTTGAACAACTGCTCCACGTTGTTACGCTTGCCTAACGCTCTGCGTTGCAGGTTTATCGCAGCTTCAGAAATTTTAAAGTGGCTTCAGTATAACTACGCCGTGTTGGTGTACCGAAGCCGATATTGGCGGCAGGCTTCGGTATATTTTCTGAAGCTCAAGTTGTGTAATCTGAATTTAATCTTACGTATTCGGTAGTCAGGTCTGTTGTCCAGAATTTTGTTTTTGCTGTTCCTTCGCCGAAGATCAATTTAAGGGTTGTTTCGCGGTTGTTTCTGATTGAGTTTGCAACAGTTTTTTTGTCAAAATTTTGCGGTTCACCGTTGCGGAACAATTCGAAACCATTCAAATAAAACGATAACTTGCTCGGATCAAAATTCACTCCCGCAGTTCCAACCGCCGAAATCACTCGTCCCCAATTGGGATCAGCTCCCGCAATAGCCGTCTTGACCAAAACATCCTCAGCAATTTTACGAGCAATAATTCTTGCCGACCCCAAATCCACACAACCCTCAAGATCAACTATTACCAAATGCGATACACCCTCACCATCCAACGGAATCTTGACCGCAAGCTCAACACACAACTCACCCACACAACGCTCAAACCGAATCAAATCCGTATCCGCTAAATTCCTCGAAACCGCCGCGCCGTTTGCCAACATGAGCAATGTATCCGACGTGCTTGTATGCCCTTCAACAGAAATAGAATTGAAAGAATTTTCAGCTGCATTGGTCAATAATTTTTGTACAATATCTTTTTCAATCGCCGCGTCCGTCAAAATCACCGCAAGCATTGTCGCAAGATTCGGCGCGATCATTGCTGCGCCTTTGCAAGCTCCGGCTATTGTAACAATTTCGCCTGATTCAAGATGTAATTGTTTTGTAACGTATTTTTCAACAGTGTCGGTTGTCATCATTCCTTTTGCGAAATCGACAAATGCATTTTCCGATGCAGTCAACTTAGCATTTGCGTCGGTTACTCCTTTGATGATTTTATCCATTGGCAGATTTACGCCGATAACGCCCGTTGACATAACCAACCCTTTACCGGTTTCGCCGCAGACAGCGGTTGATGCGGCATCTGCCATATTTTTTGCGTCTTGGATTCCTTGTTTACCAGTGCAAGCGTTGGCGTAACGGGTATTCACAACCACGCAACGAATGTCGTTACAAGGAACGTGTTGGCGGTCGTATTGAACGGGTGCGCCGCAGACAAGATTCTGAGTAAAAACTCCAGCCGCCGCCGCCGGACAATCAGACGCAAGAAGCGACAAATCCAACAAATCAGGATCAGATTTCAATCCCGCATGTACAGCAGAAAAACGATAACCTTTCGGAATAAATAAAGTCATAAAAAATTTTTTTCGTTATATATTTTTTGTTCACCAAACCGCAACCAGCATTGACCAAAAACACCGCCAACACCACCACAGCACAATACAACTAAACACAAAATACTATAACATTTTCCAAAATTAAACACAATACACCAAGTTTCGTAATTGAGAAACTTACCACAATTGATCACGCCTAACACTCGTAGCTTTCATACTCACGAATTGCAAAATTCATTTAAAAATAAGCACGCAGATAACGCAGATTTGGGGGAGATATTCGCAAGATCAGAAAATAAATCTGATCTGCGACAATCTTTTCCCAATCTGTGTCGTCTGCGTGCTAATTTTACGGACGTGTTGTAACTTGCATGAACTGGTGCGAGTCGTTTTTCGGTACTGTATTGAATAAGTATTTTTACCGATTACAATATCCTGCCGTTGGCGTGTTCGTGGTTGTTCGTTGGCGTGTTCGTGGTTGTTGTTTTTGTGCTTTTTGTGAAGTGCAGGCAAACACGGACAATTCATGTCGAATACGTTTATGATTTCGTCAATCAATTTCAAATCAAAAATCGCATTTATACTGAAGCTACTTTAAAATTCCTGAAGCTGAATACGCAAGCGCAGCAACGTGAAGCGGTTGTTCAAGGGCGAAGCCTATCGCCTTACCGGCTACGGTATAGTTCAAGTGATAAAAATTTGGTTAAAACGAAATTTTCGGCGTGAATGAAAATTAGAACCATTAAGAATGTTAATAGGAGAAAATTTATGAAATTAACGTTGTGCAAGAGTATTGGGATTTTTGTTTCTGTGGTTGTTTTTTTGGGTTCGGCGGTGTTGGCGGCGGAATCGGAATTTAACAATAAAGAATTGCAAGTTCGCACCCTTACCGTGCCGTTCCAAAAAGATTCAATCAAACATTTTCGCATCCAAGCCGACGGCGAATGGAAATTGACAACTGACCAAAATTGGATCACCATCAAACCTGCAAGCGGCGGGAAAGGTGCGTTCATAATTACGGCAGAAATCAAAGCAAACACAAAACCGCGAACCGGTAATATTAAATTGACCACCGGAAAATATTTCGGTTGGGTCGGTGTTGACCAAGTTGATGTTAATGAATATTATCCGGATGGTTACGTTTTGCAAATTCACAAATCCAACCCGCCGGAAGGTCGTAAACCAATTCCGGTTTTTGTTGTAGGTGATGGTTGGGACATGAGCGATTTCAAAAAAGGCGGTGTATTTGAAACCTACTCACGCGGGCTTTACAAAATTTTTTCCAATGTCGATGTTGTCAAGAATTTCCCCGAATATTTTGACTTCTACGCTTACTTCTCCGAATCCGAACAACGCGGCAAATTTGGCTTCAATCAATTCGGAACAGAATCGCGAGTTCCAACCGATTTCGGTAAAATGGAAAATTATTGTCAGCAATATCTGAAAAAAATTAACTACCCGAATCCCAAAGAAGCCACTTATATTTGTGCGACGAATGCGGCTGTCGGCGGATTCGCGTTGAGCGGAAAATTTGCTATCCTTTCAAACCCGTCCGGTCAACCTGGCAGTTATGCTTATTGGCTTGTTCACGAATATGCGGGGCATTGCCTCGCCAACATGCCGGATTTATATTTACGCGGCGGCTGGGTTGTTGACAGGGATGCGCCGAAGGCAAAAGACCCTGTTACTGGTCGCATGTATCCTACGACTTACAACAAAGGTACGGTTAAAGATGTCGTTAATATGGTCAACAACTTCACTCGCGAATGGGCAAGAGGTTACGATTGGTATATTGACTGGTCGGACGATCCCAAAGAGGTTGTTTGGAAGGATTTCATTGGCAAAACCGGTTATAAAAATGTTGGCGTTTATCCGACGGCATTCAACGCGATGTTCGCTGGTTTTTACGGACCGGAGCAACTTGAGGCAATGCGTGAGTTGCATCATCTTTGGTATGGTCTTGGTGTGCGGATGGCTGTTTGGAATCGTATTCTTGAACGTAGCGGAGTGAGTAACGAAGGTGTTCCGAATTGGTTGACGCAACCCGACGCGGATCATCCGAGATCGCTGAAAAGTTTCAAGGAATTCGACGTGAAAAACGGTTACAATAACGATGGAAAACACGTCAACGATTTTGTTGAACATGAAATTTTCACTGCGAAATATTGGATTGAGGACAATTATCTTTATCCTGAACGTCCTGATTTTGAAGGTGCCGAAGGTAACGCGGGCAAGAAAAAATTAGCTGTTCCGTTTCCAGTAAAATTAAATTTCGATTCCAATGGCGGCGAAGAGTCGGTTGTGGTAACGTCGAACAAGGCGGATTGGAAAGTTGAGACGGATGCTGAATGGTTGAAGTTCTCAGCAAACGGCGGCAAGGGCAACGGAATTTTCACCGTAACTGCCACGCCAGCAACAAGCAAACGGAAAGCAACCATAAAATTAACCGGCCCAAACGCAACAACTCGAATCATCACTGTTGAACAGTAAAGGTTGGTAAAGAATTAGTGCATCGCCCTGAAATAAAATTATACCGTAGCCGGTAAGACGATAGGCTTCGCCCTTGAGCAACCGCTTCACGTTGTTGCGTTTGTGTGTTCAGCTTTGGAAATTTCAAAACAGCTTGAGTATACCATTACTGCCCCAAAGTTAGGGGTGATTTTATGCTATACTTGAGCTGTTTTAGATTTTATTTTTTTTGTAACTATTCAGTCGTTCAGTGCGGATTTATTTGGTTTGGCGAATACGTTTTTTATGACGTTTGTAACATTTTTTGCTTGTTTGCATGCGGCCCCCAAGACGGAGCTGATTCTGGCG
>JAIRWK010000354.1 GCA_031268995.1 Planctomycetaceae bacterium | reverse complement strand
TACGAAATAAACGAAAATTTCATTTTCAACTCTTTCGTATATTTTCGCATTTAAAATTTCCCTCTGTGTTCTTTGTGTCCTCTGTGGTTATTTAAAATCAACTGAACAGTTACAAAAATAAAAATTGAATTTCATCGTGCGGTGAGTGTAAAACAGCTTGAGTATATTCGCGAGATCGGAAAACAGAATCCGATCTGCGACCATCTTTCCAAATCTGCGTTATATGCGTGCTGATTTTTTTTACGGTGAATCGCAATAGCCGTTATTCTTTTTGCCCAATTATACTGAAGCCGGTAGGGCGGTAGGCTTCGCCTTTGAACAACCGCTTCACGTTGTTGCGCTTGCGTGTTCAGCTTCAGGAATTTTAAAATAGCCTGAGTATATATTGTCTGAGTTATTGATTTAGTTTGTCTGCGGGTATATCATGGTGATTAGTTGGATGGCGATTCGTTTGATTTTTTGTGTTTCTGTTTTGCAAAAATTCGGCGTTTTGTTGTCTTTGTTTTGAGAGTGTTTGTTGTGTGTTGGTGTTGGATATTTTTTAATTTGAGGAGAAGCGATGATGTTAAAGACGCTTGGAATCGTCAAGGGAGCGTTGCTTACAGACAAGCAGCGTAATTTCCTTGCCCGCCGTTTAAGCGGAAAATCGGTGTTGGAGTGGGTCGTTCGTCAGATGACGGACTGTCAACTTTTGAGTGGAGTGGTGGTTGTTGCGGATTCGGACGAGTTGGGTGAAATTGTTGTCAATTTGACACCGATTGATGTTCCGGTTTACCGCACGGAAGCAAAAGACACGATGTCAATGTTGCAAGACACGCTTGAGCAATTTTCGACGTATTCATGTCTTTTGATTGGTTGTGATTGGCCCTTTATTGATCCGACGCTTTTTGATCGTCTTGTTCGGGCGGCGGATTTGCGGGACGAATGTGATTATAGTGCGTTTCAATTTACCAATGAAATTTTTTCGGTCGGCAGACCTTACGGATTATTTCCTGAGTGGTACAGGTCTGCGTCGTTGCGAAAGGTTGCGGGCAAGATAGACGATCCGATTTACAGAAATTTACCCGGTACATTTTTTCTCGATAACCAAAAAAATTTCAACATAGAACTCCTCCCCGCACCAACCGCAATAGATCGCAAAGGAATGAGATTCTCTTCCGAAGATGAAGAAGATTGGGACAATATTATTGAATTACATGATGCGTTGAATCTCGACGTACTTGACTTCCAAAAAATCAGCAGTTTGCTAAATAACCGCGACATGAGAGTCCCAAATTTGCTGTAGAAATATAATATAAGCACGCAAATGACGCAGATTTAGGAAGGATATACGCAAGATCAGAAAATAAAATTTGATCCGCGACCATCTTCAGAATCTGCGTCATCTGCGTGCTTATATTTTAAATGGACATGAAGAACAAAACGTAAAGCGGTTGTTCATGGGCTAAGCTTACCGCCCGAACCGGCATCGGTATTCCATTTTTTCCACTCTTGCAAACGTTTTTGATAAACGCCCTCAATAAATTCTCTTGCCCCCTTGCCCACAATAACCCGAAGCGGCGGCTCCGATTCGTCCGCAACCGACAATATCACCCTAACAACACCCGCAGGCTCATCAAAACCCGAATCATCCGCAATACGAACGCCAAAAAGTTCCGTTTGTTTAGCGTTTGGTTTTGGCGGATTTTGGTTTTTGTTTGTCAATTGTTCTAATTCGGCGATGCGTTCAATATTCGTAGTTTTTTTGTTGTCGTGTTGGTTTATACCGGAGCCGGTATGGGCGGTAGGATTCGCCCTTGAACAACCGCTTCGCGATGCTACGCTTGCGTGTTCAGCTTCAGGAATTTCAAAACAGCTTGAGTATACTTTTGTTGGGTCGTGTGTTGGGCTATATTTTTCCATGACGTTTTCGGCATATTTTATTGACTTAAAAAAATTCGTTTTGAACGGACCCGGCTCGACAATAGTAACCTTGATGCCAAATTTTTTTGTCTCAATTGCAACCGTTTCACTCAAAGCCTCAACTGCCCATTTTGAGCTGCTGTATGCGCCGGTTAAATTGAAAGTTGCGTGTCCGGCGATTGACGATATTTGGATGATGTGTCCGTTTTGCTGTTTTTGCAAAACCGGCAGGACAGCTTGAATGACGCGGAAAGCTCCGAAAAAATTGACATCGAATTGCTTCCGCAACTCTTCCTCCGAAAGCTCCTCCACCGCACCCCAATAACCAATCCCCGCGTTGTTCAACACAACATCAATACGCCCAAATTTCTTGACCGCCGCCGCAACCGCCGCGTCAACTTCATCTCGTTTCGTTACATCAAGGCGCAAAGGCAAAATTTTATCGCCATATTGTTTTTTCAATTGCGAATGTATTTCGGGATCGAGAGCGGTTGCCGCAACTTGTTCTCCGCGAGCTAACACCGCCTTCGTTACCGCCAACCCAAAACCGCTTGACGTTCCCGTAATAAACCAAACCTTATCCTCCCGCTTCCCCCCAACACCCAACCCGTTACGCAATTCATCCGCATTGGGTTCATCAGCGTTAACCCCCGTCAATGATGTCCCCGCCAAATTCAAAAATGCCAACGAAATTATCGTAACAAAAATAACCAAAAGCAATCTTTTCGTCGAATTAAATAAAAATTGTATACCGAAGCCGGTATGGGCGGTAAGCTTCGCCCTTGAACAACCGCTTCGCGATGCCACGCTTGCGTGTCCAGCTCCATGAATTTTAAAGTAACTTGAGTATAACATAACGCCCCTTTATAATATTTGATTCAACCATTCAAAAAAACTAAAAACATTCACGTTCTATTAGCGTGTTTCGCGTTTAAAATGAGCCGTTGCCATTATCCATAACGTCCCGATTTTTAAGAAAATTGGTCTAGTTAAAGCTAAGGGCAATGTTAAAGGGACATCGGGGACACAAGGGACATCATTGGGAAAATATCGCTTGTCCTTTTGTCCTTCATATCCTTTGTACTCAGCTCGTTCTACCGGCTACGGCATAATGTCTGATGAAAATTTGAAATTTGGTTTTGTGCTGGTTACTGCATAATCTGCATTATTATTAGAATTAGTTTATTTATTTTTTTGTGCGGCAGTTTGGTTGTAATTTAGCGGTTTTGCGGTTAATGTTGCAAAAAAAAAGTTATTTTAACTATGTAGGTTCAAGACGAGGCAGCAAAGTGTAAGTTATATTAAGTATGCTTCCATTGTGGGAGTGCCGTTTGGATGCGGCTTATTATACCGAAGCCGGTATTGGCGGTAGGCTACTGTATAACTTTTCCTTTGTATTTTAATTTTATGGCAAACACCATAAACCATTGACCATGACATTTCCAATTCCTCCACTTAAACCTGAAACAGAATCGTTGGAGATGACAGCACTTTCGCCGTCGTCCAAAGTGTTCGTTGCTGCAACTATCATATTTATTGGTAGTGTTGTTGCGATGATCCATGCGCAAATTCCGGTTGCTTCGCTTGCGAATCTTCCGAATGAGGTTGTGGATCAAAGTTTGGTTGCTGCGCCGCTTCCTGATACGATTGATTCGGCTGTCGGTACTGCTAATTCTGATGCTGGTGAATTACAACCGGATTTGCGTGTTGCGTTGGCGGAACTCAAACGCGAAAGTTTTGAACCAACAATGGCAGCGGGCAACGCAAAATACACTCAAGCATACCCGCAACCACAACTCGCCGCCCCCAATTATCCGCAATCCTCCGCCGCAGAAATCACCGAGCCTAAACCGTTGTCTTTGCCCGCACAAAATAATGGCACAAATCAAGGATCAAACGAATACCAGAATAACACGAAAATAAAATCGGTTGACTTCAGACCAATGCAAACCGATACACAAAATATATTCAACGCCGAAAATAACAACACCGATACCCGCAAAACCTCAAAACCAATACCAACCGTTACTCCTGCAACAGAAGTATCAGATTCAATGTTGCCGTTGTTCCAATTTGCGGAAAACTTGAAATCAAGCCAACAGTCAACAGAATCAATTCCGTCCGCGCCGGTTGACCTATTCCAAGCCAAACCCGAAATGGTACCAATCCACACGGCACCGCCAAATCTCGTCCCACTCACACGAGCAAAAAATTAAGGTTTTTGCACAAAGCAGTGGGACACAAGAGAAAAGATGATTGTAGAAAAGATGATTGTCTCCCAAGACCGCAACGCAGTATTCGTACCGGTTGCGGTATATATCTCAATCGGTTGTCGTCTGTTTTTCCGTATCCTTGATGTCTTTTGTGAGATGTGCGTGTAGGATTTCATTTAAATCCAATTCAATATTTTGCTCAAACTCGAATACAACCTTGAAACTAAAACTCTCATCCAAACTTTCCAAGTCAATATTCATTTCGTCGGTAATCTGATTGATTAACCATTCTCCGAATATTTCGCCGTCTTTCGTTTTTTCTTTATTTAAATCTTCAGCAATTTCTTTGCATAATTTTGTAACATCATCTCCTGTTTTACCGTTGATAACAGTTTTTTCGGCATCTATTTCAAATTCTCCATCACGGTTGATACTCATTGTAATAACATCATCTTTTTCTAATTCGACACCGTGTTGTTCAATTATTTTTGTAATTACTTTTTCAACAGCAGACTTCGCCAAAAGTTTAATCATCTCTTCAATCATTTCCGCCATCTCGCTCTTAGGTGCTTCTGATTTCGCAGGCAAAGACATCATCTGCTTTATCAAATTACCAGAGGAATCCCAATTAGAATCTCGTTCACCAGACTGTTCATTCTTGTCAATAAAAAACTCATTGGTTAATTCAATTTTATTGTTCTCGGTTGTGGTGTTCACGTGTGTTATTCTTTTTTTGTTCAAGTCATGAAGAGTGTAGGTTTCCTGAACAGGATTTAGATTTGATGGGGTGTATTCGTCTTTAGAGTTTAGCGATGTTGGTTCTTCTTTTGTGATAGGCATCGCCGTATTTTTCACGGTTTCGGTATTGTTTGCATTGTCATTTTTTTCCGTATTGGATTTCTTTTGGAAAAAAGATGACAAACGGCTTATGTAATCATAAATCATAATTTCCACACCTCATTCAATTCAATTTTGGTTAATACTAATAAGTTATACTGTAGCTACGATGAAATTCATCTTTTTAAGACAGGATAGCAGGATTGTCAGGATATAATAAATCCTGGTAACCGTTCACACTAATCGTTCACAGAACAGATTTTTAAACGCGAAACACGCGAAACACGCGAAAGACCACGAAAGGTCGCGAAAAATAGTTTCGTGTTGTTTCGCGGAAATTTCGTGTATTTCGCGTTAAAAAACATTTTCTATCGCCGCACAAACGCAAGACCGTGTGAACGGTTACAAATCCTGTATATCCTGCTATCCTGTTAAATCCTGTCAAAAAAATAAAAACTGAATTTCATAGTGCGAGGAGTATTTCGGGTAAATGACTTTAGGGAGTTTCCAAAAACCGGTCTTTCGCGAACAACTTTAACAAAGCCCCGAAAGGTCATACTCATTATCATACGGCTACGGTATAAAATGAGTTTTTAGAAATTTCATACGGTATTTTATTTCCGGCAGACTATTTTTTTTGCGTTTTGTGTTGTGATTTGGGCGATGTTTTCTAGTGGTTCTTGACGCAATTCCGCTAGTTTTTTTGCAACCATGATTACGTACGACGGTTCATTTCTTTTCAATTGTCCTCTAAACGGATGCGGTACCAAATAAGGCGAATCCGTCTCAATCAATAAACGCTCCGCCGGAATAATTTTGGCAACCTCACGCAAGATGTTGAATTTTCCGTCTGGATAAGTTGATTGCGCGGCGAAACTAACATAAAAGCCAAGATCAAGAACTTCTTTTGCTTGTTCACTGTCTCCATTGAAAGAGTGAATCACGCCCGTTAAACCTTTGGAACGCCGCAATATTGGCAAAACATCATCCCAAGCATCACGACAATGTATCAGAATCGGTTTGCCCAATCGAATCGATAAATCAATATGACGGCAAAAAAGATCAACTTGCTTTTCCATCGGCGTAAAATCCCTATACCTATCAAGCCCCGTCTCGCCTATCGCAATAACATCCTCACGCTCCGCCAACTTCTCCACGCCCCGCCAATCCAAATCAATCGAATCCATACTAGAATTCGGATGAATCCCAACCGCAGAATAAAAATCAGACGACAACAACGCAAAATCAACACACCGCTGACTCGATAATAAATCCGTGCCGGGCAAAATCACACCCGCCATCGCTACAAGTTGTCCGCCGATTTCTTGAGTTTGCCCAAGCCGCAAAAATAAATCATCACGATCCACATCAAACACATCAGAATCCAAATGCGCATGCGTATCAAATACCGTTATTATGTTGTCAGTTTTCATCTATTGTTTTTTAAAATTTTGTTTGGATTATCGCGAAATGGAATTTGTGAAAAATACCATTTGCCAAAAAAAATTATTTCACTAATGTTATACTGTAGCTACGATGAAATTCATCTTTTTAAGACAGGATAACAGGATTGTCAGGACATAGTAAAATCCTGTATATCCTGCTATCCTGTTAAATCCTGTCAAAAAAATAAAAACTGAATTTCATAGTGCGATGAGTACAACATGAGTTATTTCAAATTCAGTCGATTTTTAGTCGATAGGAATCGACCGAATTTGAATAAAATTAATTTTTAGAAATTCGCGTTATTGGATTTTTAGTACGCCGCCGGTATCTGCGCTGGTTGCCATTGCTCTGTATTTTGCGAGGTATCCGTGATTTATTTTTGGAGTGTGTTGCGGAATTGTTCTTGCGTTTAGTTCATCTTCCGTCAATCTAATGTTCAACTTTCTTGCCGGAATATCTATCTCAATTATGTCCCCGTCCCGAACCAATCCAATAATTCCACCCGCCGCCGCTTCCGGACTAACATGCCCAATACTCGCCCCCGCCGTACCGCCGCTAAATCGACCGTCCGTAATCAACGCCACACTATCATCAAGTTTAACGCCCTTGATCGCCGTCGTCGGTCCCAACATCTCTTGCATTCCGGGACCGCCTTTTGGACCTTCAAAACGCACCACCACCACATCACCTGCTTTGACTTTACCGCTTGTGATTCCTTGATACGCTTCCGGTTCCGAATCGAAAACTACCGCCGGTCCCGAATGCCGCATCATTTCGGGCAAAACTCCTGCCGTCTTGACCACCGCGCCGTTAGTTGCCAAATTACCATACAAAATCGCCAACCCGCCCGTCTGCGAATACGCATTGCCGCAAGTCCTAATACAATCCAACGGATCAAATGATAATTTAAGATCAGATAAATTTTTCGCGTCTTGTTTGATACAAAACGCTTTATTTGTACGTTTATTTCCGCGTGTTACAGCGTACATTTTCAACGCTTCGGTTGTTATTTTTTTTGACCTGACATCCCAACCGTTGATCATTTGCCCAAGCGTTTTTCCGCTTACCGTTGCCGTCTTCTCGTTCAACAACTTCGGACAACCGCGTCTAATTTCGCCAAGTATCGTATGAATACCGCCCGAATTGTGAACGTCCTCAATGTGATAATTGCAACTAGGCGATACCTTGCAAATCGTCGGTGTACGCTCGCTCAATTCGTTGAATCTATCCATTGTGTAACCAACACCCGCCTCATTCGCTATCGCCAAAAGATGCAACACCGTATTTGTACTTCCGCCCATTGCCAAATCCAACACCATCGCGTTGTCAATCGCTTCCGCCGTAATAATATCACGCGGCAAAACTTTTATATTCGACTTGCCCGATTTGTCCAATTCAATTTCATACACCATTTGGACAATTCGTTTTGCCGCACGGCGGAATAAACTTTGGCGATGTTGGCTTGTTGCCAGCAATGTCCCGTTGCCCGGAAACGCAATCCCTATCGCCTCGCAAAGACAATTCATACTATTTGCCGTAAACATCCCGCTGCACGAACCGCACGTCGGACAAGCACGACGCTCAACAGCAAGCAATTCCTCGCTCGATAATTTGCCATTAACTTTCGCCGCAGCTTTTGAGAATACGGAAATTAAATCCAATGGTTCACCTTTTTCGTTTTGTCCTGCTTCCATTGGACCGCCGCTAACAAATATTGTCGGGATATTGCACCGCACGGCAGCCATGAGCATTCCCGGCGTTACTTTATCGCAATTCGGAATGCAAATCATTCCGTCAAACCGATGCGCATTCAACATCACTTCAACAGAATCCGCTATTATTTCACGGCTTGCAAGTGAATATTTCATACCGTCATGTCCCATTGCAATTCCGTCGCAAACCCCGATAGAATTAAAAATAAACGGAACGCCGCCCGCGTCAATAATACATTTCTTGACAAATTGCGCAACATCATCCAAATGAACATGACCGGGTATCACATCAACATGCGAACTAACCACCGCAATAAACGGCTTGTCAAAATCCGACTCCAACACCCCACAAGCCCGCAATAAACTCCTATGCGGCGCACGAATATCACCTTTTTTAATCGTGTCTGATCTCATCTCAATTAAAGTTATTGGTTAAATAATCTAATACTGGCTTCTGTATATTTTTTTTATAATATCGTTTTGTTCCAGTATATTTTTGTATTTAATAAAGTTATCGTAATCTTTTTTAATTTCACTGACGTATTTTTGTTGTTCGTTCAAGGGAATATTTGGAATGGCAATTGTACATAAATCCTCAAAACGCAATGTTTGGCGGACGGAGCCGAAAGAACGCTCAATAATGTTTTGCAGTCCTTCGTTGCTTTTCAGACATAAATAAACATATTCGGGCAAAAAATCTGTATTGATTACCTTGAAAGTAACATACATTTTACTCACGGCAAGCGGAGTTTCAGTAAGATTTACACTTAGCGAACCTGTATTTGCTCTTACTGGGTTGTATGCTAATGATTTATTATTGACTACTTTGTAATCTTCGTTACTTTCGGAGGTTACTGAAACAAAAGAGTCCCCCCAATATTTTTCTCCGCTTAAAATTCCAAAAAAATCGTGTTTGGTAACTGTTGCCGTTTTGTACAAATTTGTATTTGTAATTTTTTCTTCTTCCAAAATATCTTTCAACAAAATGTATCCTTGCGGAATTTCATTAAAATACTTGAACCAAATAAACGAATAACTTTTATCTTCTAAAATTTTATTTGTTTCGATTTCTCTTGTCGCAAATGTGTCGTTGAAGAGATATTCTTCCAAATCATTTATCTGGTCTGTTATTTTACGGCGGCGTTGTGTCAATGTAAAGCCGTCGTTTTTGATGAATGTATATTTTATTTTCTCAATTGGTTTATTATTAAATCTTTGCAACACGAGAACTGACGCTTTCGCAACAGTATAAGGCAAGAAAACACCTGATGGTAAAGAAATAATCTGTTTCAGCAAATGATTGTCAATCAGATATTTTCGCAGATTTTTTAGTTCATTGTTATTTAGCACCGATTCGGGAACAATAATGTATGCTCTTGCTGTTGGTTTTTTGATTAGTGAGTTGATGATATGTTGAATGGATTGTGAATTTCCGTTTGTGCTTAAAAGGGAGTAAAGGTTTTGCGCCGTTCCTTCAAGATTAAATGGAATATTGGTAATGACAATATCAAATTTTTCATTGACAGGGTTTAGGAGTGTATCTTGTTGCTTTACGTTACTGTGTCCATCGCCGGTAAGAATCATATTCATTTTGGCAATTCGTGTATTTGATGAAATTTCGCTGCCAAAAACCGTATTTTCTTTCAGACTTTTTAGTATTTCTTCGGTCAAATAACCTTGTTGTTGCAAGTTGTCTTTTATATGATTGAACGCGGTAATTAAAATGCCGCCCGTTCCACAAAAAGGATCATAAATTTTTTCGCCGTATTGTGGATTAGCTAGTTTGACTAAAAAATTTACAATATGTCGAGGCGTAAAATATTCACCCAAATCATTATTTGACGAATTATATTGTTGGATAAAATATTCGAACGCATTGCCTTTGATGTCTGTTTTAATGTTGCTTAAATTCAGTTTGTCGAGTTTGTCAATGACTTGTTTTAGTGCAACGGTGTCTTTGATTATTAGTTTTGTAAATAATGTTTTTTCGCCGTTTTGGTTGAAGACATTTTCCAAAGAGGGAATAACGGTATCGTTGATGTAATGCAGCAGCTCGTCGCTTGATTTATTTTTGTAGGTTTCCCATTTCACGTATTGCGGGATAGTATTTGAAACTATTTCATTTTCTTCGGAAATTAGCTTTAGAAACAGAAGATTCGAAAATTCAAAAAAGCGTTCCATTCCCCTTGTTATTCCGGCTTTACGCAATTTTTGATTGGCAAACGAAAACACATTTACCAATTCTTCTTTTGAATTTATTGAGATTGTATCTGAAACGTAATTATTGTTTTCCGCGATAATAAATTTCCTATAAAAATTGGCATTTTGAATTGAATTAACTTCCGCACCGTTATCTAGCAACTCTTCCTGATTTTCAACCCAATAATTTTTAGCTCGGATGCCGTCGAAAAGAATAATGATTTTTGCGTTCAAAATTTGAGCGTAATTCAGAGCTTGTTTTTTGGTTTTTGACAAATTCATGTTGGGCTTTTTCGTTTCAATAATTATTTCGGACGAAACAGAATCTTTGTCGATATACAAACAAAAATCAGGTTCAAGCCCTTTGAGTTTTGCAATATCTTCCCGTGTTTTTGGTTTTTGGTGATAAACGTTACGATTGCGATCATTTGCCTGAATAATCCAACCGTGCCTAACTAATAATTGTTCCAGAATATTTTCAATATCGCGTTCTTTTATTGTGTTCTGATCTATTCTTTTTGTTTTTTTCATAATGTATTATTTTTATACTCAAGCTGTTTTAAAATTCCTGAAGCTGCGGTAAACCCGCAACGCAAAGCGTTGGGCAAAAGCAACAACGTGAAGCGGTTGTTTAAGGTCGAAGCCTATCGCCCTACCGGCTGCGGTATACGTTTATCTTTAAATTTCGAGTTATGCAACCACGAAAAGAGTAAAAGCACCACAAGGGCAATGATATTTTAAAACCTTCGCGCAACTTCCTTGCCTTTGCGGTGAAAAATTTCCCGAACCTAAACACAACACCGCAACCCACTGTATGTCAGCCTTTCCACAAAAGAGCGACAGATTATCATACATTTTCGCTTGTATTACAATACCGGCAAAAAAATTTTGTAACTATTCAGTCGACGGAATTTTTATCAACCACAGAGAACACAGAGTTCGAGGTGAATTTTAAATACGAAAATATACGAAAGAGTTGAAAATGAAATTTTCGTCTATTTCATATTCAAAAAAATTATCTCTGTGAACTCTGTGTTCTCTGTGGTTATTTAAAAGCAAC